>JAWLDZ010000149.1:0-2505 GCA_041686355.1 Spirochaetaceae bacterium | reverse complement strand
TGATTCTGGGGGCCAAAGAGAAAAGCGCCCTCTATATTCTAATCGCCCTGCTGCTGTGGTTTATCGGCTACCAGGGGGTGTTGCCCTGGATCGGGCTGTACGGGGTGGAATTCCTTGGGCTCAAGCCCGGTACCTCCGCCCTTTCGGCGGGTATGGTGGGTATCGCCTACGCGCTCTTCGCCATTCCCTCGGGGGTAATAGCCCACCGGATCGGGCGCAAGAAGACTATTCGCGGCTCGCTGATCGGCCTGACGGTGCTGACCTTTCTGCTGTACCTGCACTACCCGGTCGCCTTAGGACTTAGCCTGTCCCACACGGCCACCTTCGTCAGCTTCTGGGGGCTGCTGTTTCTGTTTGGTATTTTCTGGGTATCCGTGGTCACCAACTCCTTCCCCATGCTCTGGCAGATGGCCACCTTCGCCAATATGGGCATCTACACCGGCCTGTACTACTTTTTCTCCCAGGGAGCGGGAATTATCGCCCCGGGAATTACCGGCGGGCTGCGCGACATCTTTGGCGCCCGCATTATCTTTCTAGCTGCCTCGTTGTGCATGCTGGCCGCCTTCTTCGTGATGGGCCTGGTTCGCAAGGGCGAGACCACCGACTCGCCGATTGATGTGGGCAGCGCTTAGGGGCTTAAGGGGCCCTAAGCGCTTAGAGGAACTTTTGGGAAGGCGCTTAAGGAAGCGCGTTGAAATACTTTTCCGTTGTCGGAACAGATACTTTCAACTGGTCGCCAAGCCGCAGCATTGTCCCGCCAAACAGGTCCCGCTCGTCCCGGGGTTTTCTGCCGGCAATGTCCCGCTGGAAAGAGGTTCGGGTATCAAAGGGAAAGTTTTCCGCCTGTTGCAGCGACTTATCCACTGCATCTTCGGGCAGGCTGATTCCCTGAGCCCGGGCAACTGCAGCGACTTCTTCCATCATCCCCCGAACGTCTGCCTTTGCCTCCGCATCAGCCAAAACCTCTCCGATAGTTTTATCGTGCACCGCCGTGGCCAGGGCGAAGGGAGCAATGAATAGATACTTGGTCCAAATTTTCGGGTAGGCGTCTTCGTGCCACTCGAAGGGCACTCCCGCCTGCTCCAGCAGCTGCCGGGTGTCCTGGGCTTCATCCTGGGGATAATCGGGGTCTTTTCCAAATACGACAAGTCCCTTGCCGCCCATGTGCTGAACGGTTCCCGGTTCGGTAATGGTGGAGCTGATATAGATCGCCCCAGGATAGACCACCGTATTCGGCAGCCGGCTTTTCACCCGCTCGCGGATATCCGCACCGTTGAGCAGGGGCAGAACAGCTCCGCCGGGGGCAATTTTGTCTTTAATAGCCTTTGCTGCGTCCTGCAGGTCGTAGCCTTTGACACAGAGCAGGGTCAGATCGGCCTCCGGAAGCTCTTCCGGAGTGTCGGTTGCCAGGGTCGGCTGGATGCTGTGTTCCGTGCCCTCTACGGCGATGAAACGGAGTCCCTGTTGTTTGATAGCGGCTAAGTGCTCGCCCCGGGCTACCAGGGAGAGTGATTCGAGCCCCTTGTGTGTGGTGAGCAGTGAGCCCAGTTTGCCGGCAAGGTAGCCGCCGATGCCGCCGGTTCCAAAAATTGTGATGCGCATCCTCTTCTCCTCCCTGTTGTACGAAGATTGGTGCTATTATAATAGCTTATTCCTTACCTTAACACAAATAGCTGCCTCATTTTTTGCAATTTTATTTAAAAAGTTGTAAAATGAGGTATATTAGATGTTTGCTGCATAGTCAGCACCAATCTTCGTACAACTGCTCAAATAAATTGGAGTTTTTATGCATTTTTTACCTTCTCACACCAGATACGACAACATGCCTTACAACCGCTGCGGCCGCAGCGGTCTAAAACTGCCGGCCATCTCCCTGGGTCTCTGGCACAATTTCGGGGGAGTAGACATCTTCGAAAACGCTCGGGAAATGGTACTGCGCGCTTTTGATCTAGGCATCACCCACTTCGACCTGGCCAACAACTACGGCCCCCCTCCCGGCTCAGCGGAGGAGAACTTCGGTAAAATCCTGCGGCAAGACCTGGGTGCCTACCGCGACGAGCTGCTGATCTCGACCAAAGCCGGCTACGACATGTGGCCCGGCCCCTACGGCAACTGGGGTTCCCGGAAATACCTCACCGCCAGTCTCGATCAGAGCCTGCAGCGAATGGGCCTGGACTATGTCGATATCTTCTACAGCCACCGTTTCGACCCGGACACCCCCCTCGAAGAGACCATGATGGCCCTGGATGCGGCGGTGCGCCAGGGAAAAGCCCTGTATGCGGGAATCTCCTCCTATTCAGCCCAGAAAACTTCCGAAGCCGCCGCAATCCTGAGAGACCTGGGAACCCCCCTGCTGATTCACCAGCCCTCCTACTCTATGCTCAATCGCTGGGTAGAGGAAAAACTGCTGGACACGCTCGAAGCGGAGGGCATCGGCTGTATCACCTTCTCGCCGCTGGCCCAGGGAATGCTGTCGAACAAATACCTGGACGGAGTACCAGAAGA
>JAWLDZ010000148.1:0-2717 GCA_041686355.1 Spirochaetaceae bacterium | reverse complement strand
GGTCCCGCACTCCTGTCTTTTTTAATTATACCGCTCCCTCGTCGCTGTCAAGGGACGCTGCGCTCTGCGCCCTTGACAGCATCCTCGGATCGCTGGTCTATGAAGAAAAAACAGGAGGTGCGGTATGGCACAGTTGTTGTATCCGGGCTTGTCCAGGCAGGTAATTGGGGCATGTTTTTCAGTGCATAATGCTCTTGGTCCGGGGCTGCTTGAATCGGCTTATGAAGGGGCTTTGGTTATCGAATTCCAGCAGCAGGGGCTGGCTATAGAACGGCAGGCTGTATATCCCGTACGCTACAAAGGCCAACTAGCGGGTGCTTACGTGGCCGACCTGGTGGTTGCCGGTAAAGTTATTCTCGAACTCAAGTCGGTGCAAAGCCTCAACAAGGTTATGGAAGCTCAGCTGCTCAACTACCTGCGGCTCTCCAAAGTGCCGGTGGGCTACCTGGTCAACTTCAACGGTGAAAAGGTAGTGTGGCGGCGCTTTGTGTATGGGGGTGTTTAAAGCTTGTATCATGACAATATGAACTCTCATAGGCAGTCATTTGACTTACTGCTAAGATTGCAATATCAGTTTTTCTAAGATATACTTGATTTTGGTAATAAAATGGAACTATTAGATAATGTGAACTCCCTCTTAGGGGATAATCTAAAAAAAGAAATAGTATGTTCTACAAAACTTAAAATAGCCGACTCCTGTCTCTCGAATTACGCTTACGAAGCTTTGAAGGAAGAATTGGAGCAACGGGATTTCGAAGTATTCTTTGTTGACCAAACCACCTTGGCTGCCTGTTTTGCGAACGACGAGGTGCGGATAAACGTAGAGCAGATATTTAAACAGCTCTCTCCTCAAACCGAAGTGAAAGTGATTTAAAAGGTACAAACTATGGAACACACCGAAATTGAATCCCTTTTATCAAGCCTTATTGAAAATTGGGAAGATGAAGTAGTCGAGTTCAAACAGGCACAGCGGAACTACGACACAGGAAAAATCGGAAAATACTTTTCGGCGCTCGCCAATGAAGCTAACCTACATGAAAAAGAGCAGGGCTGGCTCGTCTTCGGAGTACATAATAAAACCAGAAATGTCAACGGCAGCGAATATAGAAACTCACCTGAACAGCTGAACGCACTTAAAATGCAATTAGCACAGGGCACAGACCCAAGCTTTACCTTTCGTAGAATCCACGAACTCACACCACCAGAGGGGAGGGTGCTGATCTTCGAAATACCATCGGCCCCAAAAGGTATTCCTATTGCCTGGAACGGACACTATTACGCACGGGCAGGTGAAAGTCTTACATCTCTAAGCCTGCACAAGTTGGAAGAAATTCGCACTCAAACAAGGGAAAGTGATTGGACCGCAGAAATTGTGAAAGCGGCAGGTACCGCAGATCTTGATGAAACCGCCGTTTCCACCGCCCGAAATAACTACATACGGAAATATGCTAACCGGTTTTCCGAAGAAGAAATCCTCTCTTGGCCGCTTGAAACCTTTCTTGACCGGGCGAAACTTACGCGGGGTGGCCGAATTACTCGTGCCTGCCTGCTATTGATCGGCCGCCCTGAAGCCGATCATTACCTCTTACCCCAACCCGCACAAATTACCTGGAAGCTGGAGGATCAGCAAAGAGCCTATGAACACTTCGGACCGCCGTTTCTATTGAGCACAAGCGCTTTGTACCAGAAAATCAGAAACTATCAAATACGAATTCTACCGGACGACGCCTTATTTGCAATGGAAGTCTCCAAATACGATAAGAGAATAATCTTGGAGGCCTTACACAACTGTATCGCCCACCAGGATTACCGGCAAAACGGGCGAATCCTTGTAGCTGAATATGCAGATCACCTTTTAATCGAAAATAGGGGCACCTTTTTCGAGGGTACACCTAAGGACTACATTGAAGGCAACCGAACGCCAAAACAGTACCGCAACACATTCCTCGCACAGGCTATGGCTGAACTGAACATGATAGACACGATGGGCTACGGAATCCATGAAATGTACCTTGCCCAGGCAAAACGGTTTTTTCCCATGCCGGATTATAATCTTGATAATCCCAACGAAGTGCATATTTCTATCTATGGAAAAGTTGTCGATCCTGCCTATACAAAGCTGCTCATGAAACACACCAACCTCTCAATGGAGGAAATTTTGGCGCTTGATAGAGTCCAAAAGCACCTTTCCATAGACGATGCAATCGCCCGGCGGCTGCGTCGTTCCGGTTTTATAGAAGGGCGCAAACCAAACCTCCATGTTTCTGCTCCAATTGCCGACGTAACCGCCAAGAAGGCCGAATACATTCGGACCCGCGCCCAGGATGATGAGTTTTATAAAAAACTCATCTGCGACTATATAGATAAATTTCATCAGGCAAGTCGAAAAGATATCGATTCCCTGTTGTGGGACAAACTCAGCGATGCGTTAAGTGAGGAAGAGAAGCAAAATAAAATTTCTAACTTGCTGACTAATCTGCGCCGGGCAGGCACAATTCAGAATAAAGGCTCGAAAAAAGCATCCGAATGGGTGCGTGCAGAATAAAAATGATAAGAAAATAATAGGAAATATGTTAAATACTAGTATTATAAAGAAATATATTCTGTCTTCTGCAGAATAAATGCAGAATAAACTATAGTACTGGGATACCTGGTGCACGTCTCAGCCCCATCGCGTATACCTTCTTTGCAAACAAGTGCCGCAGGTTATGCGCGGT
>JAWLDZ010000147.1:0-2725 GCA_041686355.1 Spirochaetaceae bacterium | reverse complement strand
ATCTTCATTTGACAGCTGAAACAAATGGCTTCACACTAAAAGTATGAAACAGGAGATAGACAAGTTAGAGTTTGGAAAAACCGGCCACCAAAGCAGCCGGGTAATTTTTGGCGGTGCGGCACTTTCGGATGTGCTG
The DNA here is from genome assembly GCA_041686355.1 of Spirochaetaceae bacterium. Taxonomy (GTDB): domain Bacteria; phylum Spirochaetota; class Spirochaetia; order DSM-16054; family Sediminispirochaetaceae; genus DSBN01. Next base: position 2,589 of record JAWLDZ010000147.1, on the reverse strand, counting down.
CCTGCAGAAGCAGATCGAGTATTCGAACTGCTCCTTCAACACGGGGTGAACCACCTCGATACTTCCGTGACCTATGGCGATTCGGAGAAGCACATCGGCCGCTGGATGAAACAGCACCGAGAAGAGTTTTTTTTGGCCACTAAAATCGATGCCCGAAACTATTCTGATGCACAGGCAGAACTGAAAACCTCCTTGCAGAATTTGGAGACCGACCAGGTTGACTTACTGCAGATGCATGAACTGGTGCGCAGCAGCGATGCGGACACCTTTTTCTCCAAAGAGGGGGCAGTAAAGGTACTGGATGAGGCCAGAGAAAAGGGCTTAACCCGCTTTGTAGGGGTTACGGCCCACGGCTTTGATGCGCCGAAAATTCTTCAGCGTTGTATCGAGGAATACTCGTTTGATTCAGTGCTCGTACCCTTAAATTACTATTTGAGCACCCATCCTCAGTACCGGCCCGATTTTGATGCGTTGACTGAGAAGTGCCGCGAGCGGGGGATTGCCGTGCAGACCATCAAATCGATTGCTCGGGGGCCCTGGGGCACACAACCAAAGACGCGCAGTGTGTGGTATCAACCCTTAGAAGAGGCGGAGGATATTGATAAGGCGGTGCGCTTCGTGATGTCCTTCCCCGATCTGTTCCTCTGCTCGGTGGGTGATATTGGCCTTCTTCCGCGGGTGTTGGAAGCCGCTGCAAGCTTTAATTCCGCAGAAGGGGGACCGGGCGAGGCAGAAATGGAGAAAATGCGAAAGGATCTGCAGCTCACTATGCCGGATCAGCACGGCTGGCCGCGTTTGTGGGACGATCCTGCCTGAAAGAGGAGCTTGAGTGTATGGGGCTGAGTGGGGTTGAGTGAAATTACCGGGTTGTGCACCGGCAAGCGCGGTGCACTTATTCTTCCTCCAGCACCTGCCGCAGCCAGGGCACTAGCTCCTCGGAGATGTCCTCCCGTTTAAGCCCATAGAGAATATTGGTTTTGAGCCAGTCGAGCTTATTGCCTAGATCGTGGCGGCGACCCTTGAAATGGTACCCGTACATGTTGCGGTCCTGCACTAGGAGCTGCAGGGCATCGGTTAATTGAACCTCGCCGCCCTTGCCCGGTTGCACCATGTCTAAGGCGCTGAATATCTCCGGTGGCAGGATGTAGCGGCTGGCTATTACCAGATTAGAGGGGGCACTGTCGATGTCCGGTTTCTCTACCAATTGTTGGATACTGTAGATACGCTCTTTTAACTCCTCCCCGGCGATCACCCCATAGCGGCTGACCTTCTCCCGTGGGACCTCCTCCAGGGCCAGCACCGCTTCTTCAAACTGTTCGTATACATCAATTAGCTGGCGGGTGACCGGTTTGTCGGAGTAGGATTCCAGCACTGTGTCCCCCAGCAATACCGCGAAGGGCTCACTGCCTACGTGATTTCGGGCGCATTTGACCGCATCTCCCAGCCCCTTTTGATCATGCTGCCATACAAAATGAATCCAAACATCCTTCGGAAGGCCTTTGATCAGCTCTAACTCGGCAGCTTTTTTGCTCTTGCGCAGTTGATCTTCCAATTCAAAATTTCTGGAAAAATGCTCTTCCAGAGTACGCTTCCCTCGACCAATGATCAGCAGAATATCCTTAATGCCGGATTCGACTGCCTCTTCCACGACATACTGTATAACTGGTTTGTCTACCAGGGGCAGCATTTCCTTCGGCTGAGCCTTGGTGGCCGGCAGGAACCGGGTCCCATACCCGGCTGCCGGAATAACCGCCTTTTTAACCATTACTAACCTCCGGTTGTATTACTTTTATATTCTGAGCTGCCAGGGTATCGGAAAGACGGGCGAACATGGATTTGTCCTGGTAGGTGCCGATAATCGCACCTCCTGAGCCGGTGAATTTGGCGGAAGCTCCGGTAGAACGGGCCAGCATTACCATGTGTTCGTTGGCGGAGCTCACATTACAGATCTCTTTTCGCAGATCGAAGTTGCGATTGATGCACTCCGTAGCTGTCTGGTTGTTCCCGGTTTCTAGGGCACGCCGGAATTTTTCGGTTAACCCGGCCCACTCACGCATGGCTGCATGGACCTCCGGATCGTCCTGGTCCCAGCGGTAGCGAAGGGTGTTGTGGGTTACTTCGGAACCTTCCGCTAAATCAGTTCGATAGGCAATATACAGCGGGGGGAGTTTGAGGTTCTTCAGTACTTCATAGCGTCCATACCCGTGTCTTTCCATATATTCACGGTCAAAGTCCATAAATACTAAGCTTTGGTATGACTGGGCAACTCGGTCCTGCAGACCGGCTCCGATGCCCAGCTCCTCTCGTTCTACCGAGAGAACAATATTTGCCAGTTCTGCCGGAGAAATTGCTACTGAATAGAAGTTCATCAAAGCCCGCATACAGGCGGTGATAATGGCACTTGAGCCGGCCAAGCCGAGGTGCGGTGGTATGGAAGTGTGATAACGGATAGTAAAGTTATCCTCCCGGCGAACGATCCCCTGCTCTTCGCAGTAATCGAAAAAGCGCTTCAGCGCCGCCTTAATGATCCGGATGCCCCCATAATAGCCGAATGCCCTTATTTCCGACACCAGCTCTGAGGGATTGGAA
>JAWLDZ010000146.1:0-2760 GCA_041686355.1 Spirochaetaceae bacterium | reverse complement strand
TCTTTTCAAGATGGGGCTGAAACAGAGAAAAATCGTCGGCCCTGCGGGCATCGATCCAGGCCGCCTGGGCTCGGCTGGTAGTCTGGGCTAATTCGGTGACCAGGCGCCGCGGGATTTTTACCTCCCGCTCATAATGGCGGCCGAAGACACGCAAAAAGGCACTGTTGAAGAATCGAGGGGCATCCTCCGGCGGCAAAGCCGCTCCTTCAGTACCCTCTGCCTGTCCATCGCCGGAAACTGTCTCCGTACTGGCGACTCCGACCTCGCTGCGGGCCTGCCCGAGCAGCTCTCCTACCTCCGGACTGGTCATCCGGTCATGGGCCAGCCCCTGCATCAGGGCAATTTGGTCGGATCGCTCCTCAATCGCCATCGCGGGCATGCCGGTCTCCTGATCCCACTGCAGCAGGGCGGAGGTATGTTCTAAGAGAATTATCTCTTTATCTACCTGTTGTAACTTCTCGAAGGCTTTGCTCATGAGCACTCCCCTATATTTCTTCTTTATCAGCTATTTTCCGGTTCACAAAGCCGATAAACTCTTCTATGGTCATCACATCCTGCTGCTTGCCGCTCCGGCGGCGGAGGGACACGCTCTCACCGTCCTCCTCCTTCTCGCCGACGATCAGCATGTAGGGAATCTTCTCGTTCTGGGCGTTGCGGATTTTAGCGTTCATCCGATTGTCACTCACATCCGCTTCTACCCGCAGGCCGGCGGCCGTCAGCCTCCGTTTGACCTCCCGGGCGTACTCGTTAAAGGGGTCGGCCACCGGAATTACCCGAGCCTGCACCGGAGCCAGCCATATCGGAAAGGCACCGCCGTAGTGCTCAACCAGCACTCCGAAAAAGCGTTCGATAGAACCCAGCAGGGCTCGGTGCACCATGTAGGGGCGCTTCTCCTTGCCGTCGTGGTCCACAAAGGTCATATCAAACCGCTCGGGCAGGTTAAAGTCGAACTGCACGGTGGTCATCTGCCACTCCCGGCCCAGGGCGTCCTTGATCTTCAGGTCGATCTTCGGGCCGTAGAAGGCACCGCCCCCCTCGTCTACCTCGTAGTCCAGGCCCTCGGCCTCGATCGCTTTTTTAAGCGAAGCCGAGGCCTGTTCCCAGGCCGAATCCTCACCAACACTCTTGTCCTCGCCGGGGCGAGTGGCCAGGTAGGCCTTGATATCGGAAAAGCCGAAGGCCTTCCACATGTGCAGTGAAAAGCGCAATACCTCTAGAATCTCATCCTCAACCTGGTCGGGGGTACAGATAATATGGGCATCGTCCTGGGTAAAGCCTCGCACCCGCAGTAGTCCGTGGAGCACCCCCGAGCGCTCGTAACGGTACACCGTTCCCAGCTCGGCCCAGCGCAGGGGCAGGTCGCGGTAGGAGTGCAGATTGGTATTGTAAATCATGATATGGAAGGGACAGTTCATCGGCTTAATGTAATAGTCGTTCTCGTCTACCTGCATGGGGCTGTACATGTTCTCGTTGTAAAAACCGAGGTGCCCCGAGGTCTCCCACAGCCAGGACTTGCCCACGTGGGGGGTGTACAGCATCTCATAGCCGTTTTTCAGGTGCTCGCTGCGCCAATAGTCCTCGATGGCTAAGCGTACTCTGGCCCCCTTGGGGTGCCAATAAATCAGACCGGGGCCGGCCTCTTCGTGGGTGGAAAACAGGTCTAACTCGCGGCCGACCTTGCGATGGTCACGCTTGCGCATCTCCTCCAGGCGCTGCAGATACTGACGCAGCTCCTTGGGGTTCTTCCAGGCAGTGCCGTAAATACGGGTGAGCATACGGTTTTTCTCGTCCCCCCGCCAGTAGGCTCCGGCAATATTCAACAGCTTAAAGGACTGGGGGTTCAGTTGGCTGGTATCCTCCACATGGGGGCCGCGGCACAGATCGACAAAGCCGCCCTGGTTGTACAGGGACACCTCTTCCCCCTCGGGAATCGCCTCCAGCAGTTCCAGCTTGTAGTCCTGGTCCTGTTTCTTAAAAAGCTCATAGGCCTCTTCGCGTTTGACCACGCTGCGCTGAAACTCGTGGCCCTCTTTAATAATTGCCTGCATCCGCTCGCTGATCGCCTCCAGATCTTCCTCGTTCAGCTGCCGGGGCAGATCGAAATCATAGTAAAACCCGTCTTCAATCGCCGGACCAATGGCCACCTTGGTCCCGGGAAATTTTTCAATCACCGCCTCGGCCATGACATGGGCCATCGAGTGGCGTATCTTATGCAGTTGTTCATCTTGTGACATAACTTAACTCCTTAATATATAAAAAAACCTTCACGTTCTACATCCTCCACACCTAAGTGCAAGGACGAAAAACATGAAGGTTTTCCGCGGTTCCACCTTACTTCCACGCCCGGCTTTTTTATCAATCTTACAGCCGCCGGCCGCGACTCTCACTTACCCGTTTACGCCGGAATACGGCCTTGCTTACTCAACGCTCGTGGTTTTGGGCTGGGAGCCCGGCCAGGCGATTTTCCGCAGGCAGCTCGGAAGTGGTTTTCAGATGGTGCTGCCGGGCGACTTCCAGCCCCCGCCTCTGCGGATCGGCCGCCCTCTCTGTGGACAGTAGTACCCTCTTACTCGTCTCCGTCATCGCTGTTGCCTATAATATTGCGCTATTGCTATCTAGATGTCAAGTCCTTCCATCACCGCCTTCACAAATTCCTCCTGCCTTTCCACATGCAGCCAATGTCCGGCATTTTTTATGGTGATACTTTTATGCATTCGAAACCAACTCGTCAGAGCTTCAAAATGTTCCGGCGGCATATGT
>JAWLDZ010000145.1:0-2842 GCA_041686355.1 Spirochaetaceae bacterium | reverse complement strand
AAAGTGACCACCCCCGGATTACCCCGCTGCAGCAGGCCGGTGTAGCTGCGGGTTCCCTCGGGTGCCACATACAGCAGCTGCCCCTCCTTGAGCCGTGCCTCGGCGGTCCGCAGCGCTGCAAAGTCGGTGGCGCTGCGGGTGAGCGGAATCCCGCCCCACAGGTCCGCCAGCCGTCCCAGTACCGGATTCTCCCAAGTTTCAACCTTTACCAATGAGCTGCTGGATCGCGGATACAGCTGGGTGTAGATCAGCGGTACTTCCAAAAAGTTAATATGATTCATTACCACAATCAGAGGTCCCTCTTCCGGAACAGCATCAATACCTTCCCTATTGATTTTGCACAGTACATGCAGCAGTGCCTTGATTCCACGGGTTACACCATGACCCCAGAGGCTCATCTTCACACGTGCCATCTCAGCCCTCCCGGGCTTCGCCCAGCATTCGAAGAGCATGGGGAATACACTCAACTTGCAGATTTTTTCCGTCGGTACACACTGTCTCGCCGTCGGCATGGCACACGAGCCCCCCTTCACTGGCTTCAATCTCAAAGGTTTTCGCCCTGTCGGTTAGCACATGAGAGTTTCCAGCCTGAGTACCCCGGGTGTATTGACCCAGGGCCGATAGCAGCTGCCCCCGGCGCAGCTCGCCCTTAGTCATACACAGGTCGAGCAGCTTATCAAAATTTATTCCCCCAGGGGCCATAAAAAAAGCCCCGCCCATGCGTCTCCCGTTCATAATGGATATCTGCTGGCTGTGAACCTCGACTCTCTGCGCTCCGGAGGTCCCTCCATCGTAGGAAATACGAACCATCGGTGACTGCGGATAGACCAGCAAAATTTTCAGGGCGCCGTACACATACCCCAAAAACCCGGGTATCCAGGTAACTTTAGCCGCCTCGAGCCCGACAAGAGTATCAAACCCGATGCCAATTCCGTTTCCAAAGTATCTGCCCTGCGGAAACAGCCCGCCCCTTACCACTCCCAGATCCATATCGTACCCCTGCTCTCCCTTCAGCAGCCGGCAGGTTTTCTCGATGTCATGGACAACCCCCGCCCCGTAGGCAAAATCGTTCCCCCGACCGACGGGAATCACCCCGAGAGCGGGCAACTCAACACGCGGACCGGAAATGTCCAGAGCCGCCTTTGCTTCCATTAGCCCATTGATCACCTCATTTACCGTACCATCACCACCGGCCGCCACAACAGCCTGCAGCCCTGCCCTCCCCTCACGTTGGTTTTCAACAGATTCGATAGCTGCCTCCCGAGCAAGCTTAATTGCATGCCCGGAGCTGCGGGTCAGCTCCAACTTGTAGGCGATGTTATGCCTCCCCAAACAGGCCTCAATCTGCGAAACATGCTTCAGCGCTTTTCCATGATCGGCGGTTGGATTAAAAACGACATAAATTGTGTGTTCCATCGCTGTCTCCGGACTGAATACTAGGATAGTTTAGTAATACTTCGAGAAGATGTTAAACCCGCCGGCGTAGACAGGCAAGAAAAAAATTAAATGTATAAATTTTTCATTGACTTGGGGAGGCACAGGCCTTATACTATAAATAAGAATAATTCTTATTTTTATTTTTAAAGATGAGGGCACTATAGTAAAGGCGGATGCACAGTGGCTCGACTAAACAAGAGTGATTTACGGGAAAAAATTCTTCATCTACTTGAACATACCGGTTCCCACCCCACCGCCGCTTGGGTACATGACCGGCTGCGGGAGGAGTTTCCGAAAGTGGCCATCGGCACGGTGTATCGGAACCTGAATATTCTGGTCTCCGAGGGAAAGCTCAAGAATGTACACTTTGGTGATGCCACCGACCATTTCGACGCCAATACATCTAAGCACTATCACTTTATCTGTGAAAACTGCGGTGCCATCCGCGATCTGGACATTCCCTTTGATGAGACTCTGGAGCGCAAGGTATCGAGCCAAACCGGCTTTGAGGTTCACAATCATCGGCTCGATTTTTACGGACTCTGCGAGCAATGCAGAAACCTAAATACAGCTGCAAAGGAACAGGAATACAAGTTCAGGAACTAAAGTTGAGAAACCAAAAGGCTGGTACAAACCAGCGAGAGAGAAGCTTTTTTTAGGTATATTTAAGAATAATTCCTATTATTATTCTTAATCATATAAAAAGGCGACCCTGTCGCCAAAAATTTTAAGGAGGCCGAATATGGCTAGAGTTACAAGAGAAGTAGTTGAACAGGCTGGAGTTGATGTAGATCAACTGGTAGATCTACTTGTGAAAAACGCATCCGCGGAGCTGACAACATTTTACTATTACACAATCCTACGGGTAAACCTCATCGGCCTGGAAGGTGAAGGACTCAAGGAAATTGCGGAAGTCGCACGCATCGAAGATCGGAATCATTTCGAGGCATTAGTTCCCCGCATTTACGAGCTCGGCGGCGAACTGCCTGGCAGCATGGTCGATTTCCACGACATCTCCGCCTGCCCGCCGGCGTCCCTGCCCTCCGATCCAAGTGATGTAAAGGCCATCATGAAAGTACTGGTCGAGGCCGAGCGCTGCGCAGTCCGGGGCTACTCGGAAATTTGTAACCTCACCGCCGGCAAGGACCACCGCACCTACGACCTGGCCCAGGCAATTCTCAACGAGGAGATCGAGCACGAATCATGGTTCTCCGAATTCCTCGGCGAAGGCCCTTCAGGCCACTTTATGCGCGAAGGACAAACATCCCCCTTTGTCAGTAAATTCCTCAAATAACTGCTCCCCGCGCATGGGAGGGGCTCGGAATGAGTACCCTCCCTTTTTTATTTTTTTTAGACTGTCCCGAAGCTTAGCGGAAAAATTGAAAAATGACATCGTTGTGATACA
>JAWLDZ010000144.1:0-3117 GCA_041686355.1 Spirochaetaceae bacterium | reverse complement strand
GAAAAACCGGGAGAGAAGATAAGCGAATAGAGGTCCCTGTCGCTCAGTTTGCTATCCTGGCTAATAATTCCGCGTTGAATAGCCTTTTTTCGTATTTTTTCGGAATTCAAACCTTGGCCGTCATCTTTTATTCTGATAAGCACATTTGCACCGGAGTGCTCCGCACTGATACTTACAGTTCCGCTGCCGGATTTACCGGCTTCCCGGCGCTCCTCTGAACTCTCTAAACCATGATCAATCGAGTTGCGGATGATATGCACCAGCGGATCATTCAGTGCATCAATGATGTTTTTATCAAGTTCCGTTTCGGCTCCGGAGGTTGTCAGTTCTACCTCCTTTCCAAGCTCGGCTGACAAATCTCGGACAAGCCGGTGAAAACTGTTAAAGGTCTCTGCCAGGGGGATCATACGGATATCCATAGTATTTTCACGCAGTTCCGTGGTCAGACGGTCCATATTCTCGCTTACATTTTCAAGTTCAGCTGCCGATACCGTATCTCCGTCACGTGCACTTTCGGTATATTGTGCTAAACGTGCCTGCAGGGTAACAATTTCGCCTACAAGATTAACCAAGTTGTCAAGCTTTTCACTCTTAACCCTGATGGTAGTTCCAGCTTGCTGTTGCTGGCGCTGGCGCCGCACCTCGCGAACATACTGCTGCTCGCCGAGGGCTGAATCAAGGGCATCCTTCGACACAACGCCCTGCTTCATTGCAACTTCGCCGAAGCGCTCTTTCTGTTTCATTATCGATTCGACGGTTTCCTGGTCTACATACCCCTGCTCATACAGTATCTCTCCAATTTTCTTATATTCGGAGGTAATATCAAGCTGGGCAGCATCATCTATTACATTGATGTGCAGCTCGGAGTAATCTTCTACAAAGATAAAAATATCCTGAATTGCATTTCTGTTTTTAGTAGTAGTCAAAAGGATGGTCCAGCTAGTATAACAGAGTTCGGGGTCTATCTGCTCGAGAGGTGGAATATCACCGGTGTGAGCAAATATGAGCGGTGTTCCTAACGCCTCAAGCTCCTGGAGCAGGGGCAGTACTTTTGCCCCGCGCAGGAAAAACTCCCGCTGGGGTGAGAAGGTGATCCGGAAGGTTGTTTCCAAAGCATCACTTTCTGCAGCTGTCGCGGCAACCGGCGGGGGGGCAGGCTTGTCCTCAGCTGCTTTGCTGTTTCCCGAAGAGCTTTGCAGTGGTGCAAGGTAGCTTCGGACGCTTTTAAGAATACCCTCGCCGGCTGCTGGCTCAAGTGTTTCAGGAGAAAAGATTAAGTCAGAGATGTGATCTTTGGCAGCTAATGCAATGTCAATGATCTGCTTGTTGCTGGAAATCCGCTTGTCCCGCAGGTAATCAAACAGGGTTTCGATTTCATGGGTAAAACCGGCAACCTCATCATAGCCGAACATGCTCCCGGACCCCTTAATAGTGTGGAAAGCGCGAAAAATGGCGTGAAGCAGTTCGCTATCCTCCGGCTGGTTTTCTAGATCAATAAGTTTTTGTTCAATGAGTTCCAGTAGCTCACGAGCTTCTTCCCGATAATATTCCGATTGATCAGTCACGGTCCCCTCCCTGCATTACCTGTGTATAATAGTCGGCGAGGATTGTATTTGTGGAAGAACTGCCCAAATGTTCCGCTTCACGGTAGAATCCGCCTCGCAGAGCGCTCTTGATTAACGCTTCGCAGTATGCAGATGGATCGATCTGAATACCCTTGCCCTTCTCCTTGGCCGTTCGTTCGGCGGAGACCAACAGCTGCAGGAAGGTGATATCAACTTTTTCTACTCCAGCCACATCAATCATTACTGGAGGTGTGAGCTGAAGGGCCTCAAACAGGACATTACGGATCTCTGAAGCGGCCTCAGCGGTTGCATTTCCTCTACAGACAAGGCGAGTCTCATTCGTATTCTTTTGTAGCTCAATATCCATGATGTGCGTCTCCTTTACTGTTAGCCGGCCACCTTTTTTACCGTCTCAATTAATAAATCGGGAGAGAAAGGCTTAACCAGCCAAGCAGTTGCGCCGGCCTTTTTACCCTCTTCCTGCATGTTCATTTCCGATTCAGTGGTAAGAACAATAATGGGGGTGAATTTAAATTTTGAGTGCTCACGGGTATGGGATATAAACTCTATTCCATTCATCTCGGGCATATGAATGTCGGTGATTATCAAATCCGGATGAAAGCTGTCCAATGCTTCAGTTCCCTTCCGGCCGTTTACTGCCTCTTCTACCTGATAGCCCTCTTCTTCAAGTGTAAACCTGATCATCTGACGCATAGAGTTTGAGTCGTCAACAATGAGTATTTTTTTAGACATTTTAGGAGTCCCCCTTTTCTGTTTCATTCTTGCTGGTCAAGCTTTTTTCAAGAAGCTCTTTCTCCGCTTCCATGGTGTATTTCTGTTTTAAACGATCTAATGCTGAATCGAAACTGCTAAGTTGTTGTACTGAGTCGGTACGATCGATATGTTCCAAGTAACTTCCGATTTTCTCCACATCAGAGGCAAATTCTTTGAGAGGTTCAATCACATGCTCTATCCGTTGACGGGTGATATCCTGAAATTGGATGGATACTATGACGGTCTTTATGTCCTGGGCAAAGGATTCTGCATGACTACTCAGTTTCTGTAAGTCCTGTTTGGCAGCTTCCATCATTGCATCAATTTTATCCAGAGACTCGCGTCCGTGGGTCTTAGTCTCCTCCCCCAAACGACGGCTGATATCCTTGCTTTCCTCAATTTCCTTTTGAATCGAAGCTATTAATTGAGAGATCGTGCGGACTGTTTCCTCGATCTCCGCAGTAGCTGCTTCGGATCTTTCGGTCATCTGTTTAAACTCTCCCGCCACAACGGCAAATCCTCGGCCGTGTTCACCGGCTCGGGCTGCTTCAATGGTTGCATTTATGGAAAGCACTCTTGAGTTTTCAGTTATCTCACTGGTGGTGGCTACTATCTCCTCAATTGATTTTGTTTGGCGAAGAATGCTGTTTATTGAATCACTATTTTTCTTAATCTGTTCAAGCAGGGTAGCGAGTCCTGCAGTCAGTGAGTTCAAGTTTTCACGGATTTCCACTAGGGCACTCTCTCGTTCTCCCTCCGTCCCACCGGGTGACATTGT
>JAWLDZ010000143.1:0-3151 GCA_041686355.1 Spirochaetaceae bacterium | reverse complement strand
GATCTCTCCTATGTGTGCCATCGAACAGACGGTCCCACTTGAATAAGCATAACCTGTAATATAACACCGGAGGTGAAAAATGGAGAAAAAAAAACTGCCCTTTGCCAGGTGGCACCTGCTGCTAGTGATGTTGGCGCTATTAATGGTGCGGCCGGTCATAGGCTCCCTATTCACCGGGCAAAGCACAGAGTACTCTTACAGCGAATTCAAGGGGATAGTTCAAACTAGGGCTGTCCAGGATGTGGTCATCATGAATGATCGAATCGAGGGAACTCTTCACGAGGGAGGCTCGTTCAATACGGTGCGCGTTGATGACCCTGGTCTTCTGCCGGTTTTGGAGGAGCACAACGTGAATGTCCGCGGTCGGAATCCGAACCCGCTTTTAGGTTGGCTCTTTCCCCTGGCGCTGATGTTCGGATTCTCTTACTTGATGATGCGAAAGATGCGGGGCTCGAGCGGCGGAATGGGAGGGGGGTTATTCTCTTTTAGTAAGAGCAAAGCCCGTATGAGCGAGGGAGAGCAGAGTGGATATACCTTCGAAGACATTGGCGGTGCGGGGGAAGCGATTACGGATCTGCAGGAAATAACCGATTTTTTGAAGAACCCCGAGCACTTCCAGCGGCTTGGAGGAAAAATGCCCAAGGGGGTTTTGCTGGTTGGACCTCCGGGAACGGGGAAAACCCTCCTGGCTAAGGCAACGGCGGGAGAGGCGGGGGTGCCCTTCTTTTCCCTGAGCGGTGCGGAATTTGTGGAGATGTTCGTCGGAGTGGGAGCCTCGCGAGTGCGGGATCTCTTTCAGCAGGCGAAAAAAAAGGCTCCGGCGATTATCTTTATAGACGAGGTCGACGCGATAGGCGGAAAACGCGGCAATGTTGCAGGGCTTCCCACCAATGATGAGCGGGAACAGACCCTGAACCAGCTGCTGGCCGAAATGGACGGATTTCAGCCGACCACCGGCCTGATAATTATTGCCGCCACCAACCGCCCGGAAGTGCTTGATGCGGCTTTGTTGCGGCCCGGTCGTTTTGACCGCCGAGTGGTAGTAGGGCTGCCGGATCTTACGGGCAGACACGAGATTTATAAGATACATACCGAAAAAATAACCCTGGCCCCAGATGTAGACCTAGAGAATCTATCGCGCATTACCCCCGGTTTTTCCGGTGCCGATGTGGCGAATGCTATAAACGAGGCCGCCCTGCTGGCCTCGCGGGAGGGGAAAGATGCGGTTGCAGCGGCGGATTTTGACAGTGCTATTGAACGTGTAGTTGCGGGTTCGGAACGGAGGACTCGAGCGATGAATGAGCGGGAGAAAAAGGTCGTTGCCGCGCATGAGGCTGGACATGCCCTCACGGCGGCACTTTTGCCCAAGGTTGACCCCGTCCACAAGGTGAGTATAATTCCCAGGGGCAACGCCCTCGGGTATACCTGGCAACGGCCGGTGGAAGACCGGTATCTGATGGGGCAGGGTGAATTGGAAGAGCGGTTGATTGTGCTGTTAGGCGGCCGAGCTGCGGAGAAGCTCATTTTTTCGGAGGTGTCTACCGGGGCAGCCGACGACCTTGCACGGGCGACGGACCTCGCAAAGCGGATGATAATTGAGTACGGTATGAGCGAAAAGCTGGGGCCTGTTCGGTTTGCAGGGGATATACAGAATCAATACCTTGGAACTTCCGGGCAGCTGAACAGTTCCATAAGTACGACCACCGCAGCGATGGTGGAGGGCGAGACGACACGGATGGTAAGAGATGCGCTGGAGAAGGCCCTCTTCCTACTGCAGAAACACGTTTCCTCCCTGGAAACACTCATGCAGCGCCTCTGTGAGGAGGAGACGGTGAGCGGTGAGGAGATTGAAACAATTCTCGAGAATGAGGTTATTCCTAACGAGGATACTTTATCTTCCAAAGTGGTGAGTATCACCTCCGCCCCATAAGGCCAGGCTGGTCACTGGTATAGAGCGGGTGAGTTCGGCATCATACCGCCGGGTTGACTCCTTTAATATTCTTGGTTATATTGCCAATAAAGCAATAACTCAGGAGGAAACAATATGGTACTTCAAATACTCGGATCGGGCTGTCCCAAATGTCAGCAACTCGCTCAAAACGCACAAGCAGCAATCGACGAAGTTGGAATCGAAGCCTCGGTTGAAAAAGTAACCGACATGGACAAGATAATGGATATGGGGGTTGCCATGACCCCGGCATTGGCCATTGACGGTGAAGTAAAATCGGCAGGTAAGCTTCTTTCGGCCGAGAAAATCGCCGATATGCTGCGATAGGGATATACTCAGAGACAGAGTGCAAGGCTATCTGCCGCTTTTTGCGCTGCGGTCGACCGTATGCGTCCATCTAAAATGGACGGCAACATCCGTAGCGGCGAAGGTAAGAAACTCCTGGCTCATGCTTAGTTGGATGGAATTCTGCGAGTCGATGATAAAGCTCCCTCCGAAATTGGCAACTGCACTGAAATTATCAGCCCGTCTGTAACCGGTTTTGAAGGGACTGCTGGTTCCGTTGATTGTGACAAGAGCCGAGACACGCGGCTGCAGCTGCCACTCGGTGGAAAAAAAGAAGGGAAAAATTATACGTGAAAACTCGGATTCCCGAACAAAAGCAGGCTTGCTTAGATAAGCCGAGCCGATTGAGGCTTCAAATTCCAGAGGCGCAAGTCGATATCCGGCAAAAAAGCGTACAGCCCCATCAAACCCGCCGCTATTCAAGGGATGCCGGGTAAGCAGTATCGGCAGTTTGACCGCCGTGCCGACTGCAGCGTCTATATTAGTTCCGCGGTAGAGCTGCATCCGGGCTTCGATCTGTAAAGCTGATAGGGCTATCAGAGGCGTATACTCATCAATGATGACACCCTTGCTGTTTTCCAAGTAAAAGGAGAGACGGTAATCGGGGCGCAGCTCCCGGTCTGCGTTGGGGAAGCCAAATACCCCGTGATACCACTGTAAAAATCCGTCCATTATGCCCGGAAAGTGGGAGATTGCGGTGAGATTCAAGTTGAGTTCCAGCCTTTCGGTGAGTCCGTATTGAGCGTGAATTGAGGTGTAAGCTGCCTCACTGTCGAGGTCTGCGGTTATCTCACTGTTGCCGCCGTCCTCGGTGTCGAGAAAAAAGTTGTTTCCGTAGCTGTGAAGAAGTGAGAGCTC
>JAWLDZ010000142.1:0-3289 GCA_041686355.1 Spirochaetaceae bacterium | reverse complement strand
CATTCCCGCCAAGCCCTCGTAGTCCAGCTCGTGTTCCAGCCGCCGGGCAAACTCCTCCCACAGCCCGTTGACGATGGTGATCGACTGGACGGCACCGGCGGGAAGGTCGGTCCGGAAAAACTCCGGGTTGGGTGTTACCAGGGCGGAACCGGCCGGGTCGTCGGGATCCAGCAGCAGGGAGGGTCTCTGGGGCGGCCTGCGGGGCATCCAGTACATGGCGGGGGGAAACTCGAAGCCGTAGGCGGGCGCTGCACGCTCATCAGGAGAAAGGCCGGCAAGCTCCGCTTCCAACTCCTGCATATGGCGGCCGAGCATCGCCCTGCCGCGGTCACCGAGTGCTTCGAGCGTATCATACTCTTCAGCTGCAATGGCCGCGGCAATTTGAGCGTATCTCTCCTCGGTTTTCTCGAAGTCCGCTAACAGCCTCTCGGCGCTCTCGGCGTTATGGGATTTCATCATCTCATAGCTCTGCATAGTCTTTGCCCTGCGATCCTCAGCTCCGGAAGTAATCTGGCTGCGATAGTCCTCGAGGTCGCCCTTTGAGCGATTGATAAGCAGGCGAATCCACCGCTCCTGACTCACCGGCAGCCAGGGCTGCCGCCCGGGGGGAAGCAGTTTCTCCAGCACTATACCACCGTCCAGCTGGTAGCGTTTAATGTCCGGCCGATTTTCCCGGCCCTTCACTTCATCTAGGAGGGGCCAGGCACGGTACACGCCTCCCTCATTGTCCTGAAAAACCCAGCGCCCCTCCATCCAGGGGTCGTTAATTTGGATTCGAAGGCTGCTCCTCGGATTCCTACGATGATACTCCGGGCGGTAGAGGCTCAACCGGAGGTCCGCCCTCACAGGTCCCTTCGCCCCCTTCCAACCCGTCCCGTCCTTCAAGGGGTGACGCTCCGGCAGGAGAGTGTCCCTGGTAATGTTCAGTCCTAATCGTCCTGTCGCAGTACCAACCCGGTTGAGGATAGTCAGAGTCGGCACAATTTCCACTCCCGAGGGCGACCGCAGATACGGAGTCCGGCGGAAGAACGCACCAAGCTCCTCCATCTTGCGCCTCAACTGATCATACTCAGCCTGGTCAAGGCCGCTGCCCCGTGGCGCTTGGGAAGAGACATTCATGCTCCACGGCAGCCACCCCGGAGACACCACACCGATCGGAGGCACCTCCGCCGCACTTTCACCTGCCGCACTCTCACCGGCCGCCAGCTCCGGGAACACCGTCCCCGACAGGACCAAAACAAACACTCCCCCCGCCGCAATCCATAGTTTGGCCAATCTTTTCATCGCGCTCCCCTTTGACAAACTCTGCATCCCGAGATAAATCTACCTTTTGCGCCCAATTTCAAGTCGTACCGGATAGGCGGCCGCCGCCATCTCCGACAAACACTCTTTCCACAATTCAACAACCCTTCTGCTGGTCGGCCGCTGGCCTGCCTCTATACTCTGGGCTGAGGCCTTCTGCATCAGCTCCGCAGCCTCCTGCATCTTCCCCTGGGCCACCAATGTGTTGAAGCGGATCATTAAATCTTCTTCGTTCTCCTCCCAGCTCTCTCCCTCCTGGATATAATCCTCTATCTGCTGTTCGTACTGCAGCAAAATTATCTTATCCATCAATGTATAATAGCCCCGCTTGTCACGCTGATCGCTTCGTACGAAATAGAGGCCCATACGTTCATAGCGCCGGTGAATCTCGTCGAACTCCTGCCTATCGAGGGCCCCGTTGAGTATGAGCTGCTCGAGCCTGTTAAACACGGTTTCGGCTGCACGGCTGTAGGCATGGTCGTAATTGATAGAGACCCCGTCGATTGAACCCGCATCCCCGTACACCGACTTGCTGTAGATAAAAAGAGCCGACCGGGCACCGTTACTCTCACTTTTGCGGGGTTTGATACCCTTATCGGCGGCATAGAACGCCTCGATCTTATCGAAGGAGTCGCGGCTGAAAAAAACGGATACATTTTCTCCGGAGGAATACTCACACCGCACCGCACCGGGATAAACCGGGGCCCACAAATTCCGCTCCTGGCCATAGCCGGCGGCACTCACCAGCAGCATACAGGCACAGATACTGAGAATGATAGGTTTTACACGCATTATAACCCTTCCTTTAATTTCCAAGATAAAGAGACTCGGGGGGAAGGGTACGAACGAGCGAAAGTTGAATAACGCCGATCCGCCCGAATTTTGTTTTTGTAATGATCTTATAGTGGAACTCTTTTTATAGTTTGTCAAGGATTCAACGCTATTGTAGTACCGGGGTAAAATGATTAAAGTGAGTTAGTTACAGAATAACAGGCGGACACGCAATGCAGCATTTTCTGATGGTTTTTTATGTACTGTTTTTTGCCACGGGATTTATGGGAGGAGCGGCCCTGCTTCTTCTTAAAATGAGGGTACGGAGCAGGCTGCTGCCTCCGTTGTTGATATTTCAGTTTCTCTTTCTCTTCGGTCTTGGTATTCTTCTGGCCTACTTCTACCTGCAGAACCTGCCGGGCAGTCGCTCTACACTGTTTTCCCTGATAAGCCTTCTTCTTATTACCGGCATCAACATTGCCCTCTATGTCGTCATCATTGTACTGATACGGCGCATCTCCCCGCCTTCGACACGACGCGGGGTTTTTCCCGCAGCAGCGGAAATTCTGGTCGCCTTAGTGATCGTAATGAACCTGGCAAATATGGTGATGACCTTGACTTCCTTCCAAGTAACGGAAATATGGGACATGGGGGAACAAATTCTTGTCGGCCTGGCCGTTGCGGCCCTGGGAGTAATGCTCCGAACTCCCCTTCAACCGTATGAACCGCCGGTGCTCAGGCCGCTTATGAAAGCCTATGGACTATGCGCCCTGATTTTTGCCCCCCTGGGGCTGATAGAGTATGCCGTCGCCTCTTCAGGTATTCTTGGTTTCTCCGAGTTTTCGATTGATTACCTCTTTTACCTTGGCTGGAACATCGTCTCCATGAGTGCTGCGGTCCGGCTTTTCAGGATAGGAGATTCCGGTGCACCGACCCTCGAGTCTGTTCCTGCTGAAAGGGTGAAATCCCTCGGCCTTTCCGCACGGGAAACCGAGATGGCGGTATTGATCGCCCGCGGCTTATCAAACAAGGAGATTGCATCGGAACTCTACATATCACCCGCCACCGTTCGCACCCATATCTACAATCTGTACCGAAAGGCGGATGCTCGCAGCCGGGTGGAGTTGATCAACAAGCTGAGAGGCTAATCCCGGCGCTTTTTCCCCAGCCGCGGCAGATACATGCCTGTCTTCGCCCGATACTCATACCAGTGTGA
>JAWLDZ010000141.1:0-3300 GCA_041686355.1 Spirochaetaceae bacterium | reverse complement strand
ATTAAACTCCAGGAAATCAATCGGGAGTTGCGGGGCTCTCTAGAGGAAAAAGAGGTTTTATTGCGTGAGGTTCATCATCGAGTAAAAAACAATATGCAGATTATTATGAGTCTTATGAATCTGCAGAAGCCTCTTTATCGTGATGGTTATGACCTTCGATTAATTGAGAAGAGTATCCATCGAATACAGGCTATGGCTATGGCCCATGAACAGCTTTACCGAACTGATGATTTCACACAGATAAACTTACATGCATATCTGAATGGGATGGTGAATGAGATCGCCTGCAGTAAAACGGCAGTAGGAAGAAACCTGGATATACAAATACAGGTTCAGGATCTGTATGTAGGCTTGGATTTGGCAATTCCCATTGGATTGATTATTCACGAACTGGCCGATAATGTTATTGAACATGCATATCCTAATGGAGATGGAGGGATTCTGCAGGTAACAGCAGTGAAAGATGCTGATACATATACGCTTACTGTGGCTGATAAAGGGATCGGCTTGCCGGAGAGTATTGATATTAGCCAGACTACATCCTTGGGTTTTATGCTGGTTCAAACCCTTGTCATTCAGATTGAAGGGAAGCTTGAAGTCGAACGGAAGAATGGAACTGAGGTAAAGTTGGTGTTTACATGGCGGGAATAATCGATTTGATGAAAGAGCATGTGTATGGATTGTGTGATATCCCCTATGTTCCGGAGGAACTACTGGCCGCAGCCCGGCCGTTGGTGTTACATATCAGCGATACCCCTGCGACCTCCTATCGATTTATTTTTCGGCTTATCCGGCGTCTTGAACCGGAATATCTGATTCATACCGGCGATTTTATAGATGATATAAAATTAGAAAACCGTCCCGGGCAACTAGGAGAATACCGAAGGAGACTAAAAAAAATCTTCCGACAGCTGGAAGATCTTCCAGTTGGAAAAATATATCTAGTACCGGGAAATCACGATGATAGAGCAACTGTTGATGAGTGTATCCAAAGAGCTGAGCTGCTCCCTGAAAAAAGTGTGATTGAAATAGACAATATCCGCCTATATGCCTCTCATTACTATCCCGAAGCTGTGACCCAACCTAAGGAAGATGTCGATTATATGCTCTTTGGGCATAGTCTCATGCCGGACCATCAGCATAGCACTCCTGCGGTATTGTTAAATGGTATTATCGCGATCCATGTCATTTCGTCCTATTCCAAACGGGTGTATTCTTTATCCTATCCGAGCGGTACTGATAGTGCCCGTACACTCTTATTACCTAAAGTGGGCTTGTAGAACTGCTTAGTATATAAAAAGGGGGATTGCCATGTTGTTTATTCGAAGGGGTCCGCGTTGTGTGTTTGTACGAACTGTAGAACCGGAAGCACTATCACGGGATATCAGCAGCCTGTTGGGAGGCATTCCCTGTTCATTTGAAGAGGGATTAACTGAAGCTCAAGAGTTTCACAGTTTGCTCTTTTTTACCGAACCGGGATTCGAAAAAACCTGTATAGAGGATGCCCGCACAATTCTGCACATCCCGAATGAATCGTCCTATATTCTATCCCGTTTTTTTCAGGATCAATTGCAAGACCGTATAGCCAGCGTGCAGCTGGGTCCTGGCCTCATTTTGATGCGGGTAGTTGGCTCAGGGGAAGAACTGGCTACAGAACTTGGTGAAAAATATGAGGGCATCCCTTTGGAATTATCTACTGCCATCAGTACGGGAGAAGTAGAGGATACTGTACTTCTGCTCACCAATGCCTCCCTCAGTAAAGTTATCAGCATTGACGATTTTATTGAGCAGCCCATCCTGATTCGCGTTCCTTCTCATCAGTTGTATTGGGAACTGCGGAGTAAGGGGGTGCATCTAATTACCCAGTCTTTGGAAAAGAAACAGTGGTATGAGATGCGGGTCAATATTTATGATGCCGCCGATTATTATGAGATTCACTATGAACGGCTTATGCTGGTACTCTCGGAGCTGGATGCGGGCATGGTGTTGGCGGAAACCTGGACCAAAGATCATGCACTGGCGCTGATGTCGGTGCTGGCCTATCAAGTGAGGCTGTTTTCCCTTGACTCTCCACAGAAGATGAAACGGCTTTTGATGGGCTTGGAATACAATGCTAAGGGTCGGCGCTTTGTGGACATGGACCTCTATTACCGCAACCGAAAGGTCAATAAAAATGATAAGGGGGTACGTAACTACAAAGTTGATACCCCGCAGCATCTTCGGGGGGAACTGTATGAGCGGCTCTCACGGGAAACGGTGGATAAATTACTGGCCTTGGAGTCTCAGCTAAGCAAAAAAGCTTAGACAATAGTCATAGGTACCGCTTTGAGCTGACCCTATTTATTCTTGCTCCTCGAGGCTGCGCAAGTCTTTTCCGCTCACCCGTTCCGGCAAAATTCCAGAACCGCCGCTGCGGGGCAGCACTTCATCCTCGGAGATGCCTGTGGCGTGGGCTATAAGTGAGCGCACCCGGGGGCCGCAGAAGGTGCCTTGGCAGGAACCCATCCCTGCACGGGTGCGGCGCTTGACCGCATCGAGTGATTTAACGGGAATGCCCCTTTGCAATGCCTCTACAATTGTTTTTTCGCGGACCTGTTCACAGCGGCAGACTATCCGCTCGGGGTTGCCCTCCGGCAAATCTATTAAATCTTGTACCTCTTTGATCGGCTGTAAAGGGTGAGGGGCGTTTATCCCGGGACGCTGCGGATCAAAATCCGGTTTTTCCTCCAAGGCTAAACCTGCGGTTGAGAGGAGTTTGATCACCTTTACTGCAATCGCAGGGGAGGAGGTCAGACCCGGCGAGTCTATTCCGGCTGTATGTATAAGCCCTTCGATCGGTGCCTCCCTAATTACAAACTCCTTCCTGTCGCTGGTAGCCCTGATTCCGGAAAAAGAACGGATTACATGGCTCAGCTTAAAGCCTGGAACGCTGCGGCGTGCTTTTTCTACAATGTAAGCGAGAATTTCGGAATTTGTACTCACATCATCCCGGTCGGGTATCTCCTCCGAGTTCGGTCCGATCATCAAATTTCCCCAGTAGGTCGGAGTTACCAAAATACCCTTCCCCCTTTCAGTAGGGGTTTGGAAAATCACACTGTGTATCAGCTCGCCATCCCCGCGCCGCAGAATAAGATACTGTCCCTGTCGAGGCAGTATCCGAAAACTGGTATCGCCGACCATAGCGGCAATGCGGTCGGAGTAGACCCCGGCAGCATTCACGACAAACCTGGCGGAAAGCTTCTGAGGCGCCTTCTCCGGGGGGGTGTCTATTGAGTTTCCTTTTGTCTTGTCTCCCGGGGC
>JAWLDZ010000140.1:0-3351 GCA_041686355.1 Spirochaetaceae bacterium | reverse complement strand
GCTGTGAATACGGACGGGGCCTGCACTTTGACAGGCCCCGCGGATACTACAAATGATAGTAGTTTATTTCAGTTTCTGCCAGGCCGTATCGAGTCGTGAGAGGGTTGTGTCCCAGTCCTGTCGCTCTGCAACATAAGCCTGAATATTGTTGGAAACTTCGTTGGCAAAACCGTCGGGAAATTGTCCGAATACCCACGGTACTGTCTTGTCTTGGCCGGCATACTCGAGGATGTCCTTTCCAACACCCTTCAGGCCCTGGGGATCAACTCCTTTGTATGCGGGAATGAATCCGAAGTTCTCGGTCATGTACCTCTGACCAGTCTTGCTGTTGACCAGATAGTTAAGAAAATCCTTGGCCGCCTCCTGGACTGCTTCTGGGGAAGTTTTGTTTACCACAAAGTTAAAGGGTACCCCTACTGCAACCCGGTCCATCTGTGCGCTGTCGTTGAGTGGTATCGGTAGTAGACCTACATTGGCACTCGGGTTGGCTTCAAAAATGGGTACTTCCTTCCAGACACCCTGCTGGATCATTGCGGCGGTCCCGTTCGCGAACATCTGAACCTGCTTGTTGTGGTCGGTAGTCAGGGGGTTCTTCTCGCCGTATTCAACGGTCAGGTCTACAATGTTCTGCAGGTCCTGAAAGAGTTTATTGTCCGCCATTTTTGCCTCTCCGGCATTGAGTTCCTCTATAAATCCCTGCGGGTCCTCCTGTTGGGCAAAGGCCACATTATACAGGTGCAGACCGATAACCCACCAGGTGCTGTAGCCGGTTGCAAAGGGAGTGTAGCCGGCGTCTTTAATTTTTTTCGCGGCCGCTTCCAGTTCGGAGAAAGTAGACGGAGTTTTACTAATACCCGCTTCTTCAAAGATGTCCTTGTTGTAGATATAGCCGTAACCCTCCAGATTGACGGGCATCCCCATTTGCTTCCCATTAATATTCAGCACTTCCAGTGCGAAGGGTACTGCATTGTCAATCCATGGTTCACCGGAGAGGTCGGCAATATAATCACTCCACAGTTCGTATTGACTGGGACCTTCAACCGGAAAAATATCTGGGCCTTCATCGGCGGCAAATTTACTTTTGAGGATGGTTTGCCACTGGGTCCCTCCTCCGATGGTCTCGGTAGTTACCGTCACATTTGGGTTTTGTTTTTCAAAATCATCGGCAAATTTCTTGTACTCCTCATCGAGATAGGGCTTGAACTGAAAGAAGTGCAGTTCAACCTGTTCGGCTTCTAGGGCCGCCTCTTCTCCGGTTTGAGCGCCCTGCTGCTCAGTTTGGGCTCCCTCCTGCTGCCCTCCGGCAAATAGCAGACCGGCTGCTGCTATAAGTAGTACGATTGTAGTTAAAAGTTTCCTACTCATAATCTTCCTCCTTTGAAAATTTTAAAAATATTCATTCGGTTACCTTTCGGCACCGCATGATTCTCGAACTATTAAATAGGGCTCAATCAGCCGTTGCATCGGCGGGTTTGTACTGCCGCTGTCGAGCATCTCGAGCAAACGTTCACAGCCCAGAACCGCCAGTTGATCCCGCGGCTGATGAATGGTGCTGAGTTTCGGGCGGAAGTGTTTTCCGAACTCGATGTCGTCATAGGCAACCACTGCAATATCCTTGGGAACTGATAATCCTAAACCCTGCAGCGCTTCAATTGCCCCTAATGCCATGATATCGGTCTGTGCGAATATGGCGGTGACCTGTTTCATAAGTTCCTGTTGTTCGGTTATGAAGTTAAAGCTGGCCTCGAAGGTTCCGTCGCAGAGTACTATTTTATCCTCATCCACCTGCAGGTGGTTGTCTTGGAGCGCTTGTTTATAGCCTTCGGTCCGTTCCGTAAACTGGTACTGTGGGCTGTCCAGCATCATGCACAGAATAGAGGTATGGCCCAAACTTATGAGATGATTGGCTGCAATATACCCGCCCTTCCTGTGGTTTACAAACACCCAGTTTTCCCGATCAATATTCACGTAATATTGCCGGGCCTGCAGAAGAACAAAGGGAACCCCGTTCTCATGCAGAAAATCCAGATCCTCCTGTTCAATTTTAGAGTGTACCAGTATAAGTCCGTCGACTTTTTTTCCGTTTACCAAGTGGCGGATGTTATTTACCGTTCCGTTCTTGTTTGTTCTGAACTTTACCACCAGATCGTATTCATGTTCCTCTAGCTCATCCCTGATTTTGTTCATCAGCAGGGTCAGATAAAAGGAGTGTTGATACTCATTGAAGTGTTCGGGGTAGATCAGCCCAATGATCCCCGTTTTTCTAGTAATCAGGCTGCGGGCACTGGTATTGAAGCTAAAACCATGCTCCAAAGCAATTTTTTGGATGCGTACACGGGTTTCTTCGGCCACCAGGGGGCTGTCGTTCAACCCTCGTGAAACGGTGGAGGCGCTTACATGGGCAAGTTGTGCAATGTCTTTTATGGTTATATTTCTTTTCATATGCAATCGTTTGCAATCTAATTACACTATAAAACCCAAATTGGTATCTGTCAAATAAAAACTATTAACTATATTGGGTATAAATGACCCATGGAATGAAAAATACTTGCAAAACTGATGTGTTTATGCAAACCTTTGTATTTGAGGGTCTATTATGGATATGATCAACCTGGTGTATATACACACCCATGACACAGGACGGTATATAGAGCCCTACGGATATGCGGTTCACACCCCACATCTGCAGAGTTTAGCCTCCCAGTCAACGGTGTTTCGGAATGCCCACAGCACTTCACCCACCTGCTCGCCAAGCCGTGCGGGCTTACTTACCGGTACCTATCCCCACGAAAGCGGAATGCTGGGGCTGGCCCATCGCGGTTTTCGCCTTAATAAGTATCAGCAGCATATTGTTTCTCACCTGAAAAATGTAGGTTACACTACCGCTTTGAGCGGAGTGCAGCATGTGGCGCCCCGCAAAGAGCTGATCGGTTATGACTATGTGCTCGATGCTTCGCAGGAATATTTCGACCGGGGAATTCAAGATTCAACAGCATATGACATGGAAAATTCCGAATTAGCTGCTGAGTTCATCGAATCTGTCGACACCGCCGGGGGTGTCCCCTTTTTTCTTTCCTTCGGTATGCTTAATACACACCGTCCCTTCCCAAAACCTGAGAGCAGGGCCGCAGATTTTATCAGGCCGCCGTGTTCCTTACCCGATACCGCGGCCGTCCGCGAAGATGCCGCTGGTTTCTATACGGCGCTAGAAACGGTGGATCGTTGTGTCGGCCGGGTTCTGGCTGCGCTGGAGCGTTCAGGACACGATAAGGATACGCTGGTGCTGTTTACCACCGACCATGGCCCGGCCTTTCCCGGGATGAAAGCAACCCTTCACGACAGCGGAACCGG
>JAWLDZ010000139.1:0-3370 GCA_041686355.1 Spirochaetaceae bacterium | reverse complement strand
CCCTTGGCTATTTCTTCCGTAATTTTAGGACTCGGCTATTTTCTCATTTCCCGAAGCATCCCCGACTTGGGAAGAGCCAGGATTTTTATGATAGTTGCCGCCCACACGGTAATTGCCTATCCCTTTGTAGCCCGAACCGTAAGTTCGGTTCTTAACAAAATTCCCCCCAGCCAGCTGCAGGCGGCAATGCTCTTGGGTGCATCACCGGGAAAGGTGTTTCGCACAGTTGAACTTCCCGTAATGCTGCCCGCCCTTGCAGCGGCGGCGGCATTTGCCTTTGCAATCTCATTGGGAGAGATAAACGCTACCCTGGTATTCTCCTCCTCGACGGTGACAATACCTTTGGCGATTTACCGCATGATCGGCTCATACAATTTTTTTGGCGCTTGTGCTTTAGGCACTATTCTTGTAGCAGTCTGCGCCCTCGCATTTACCCTGTTCGATGTCTCGGGTAATACGGAAATTTAAGGAGTAACTTCAATGGAACTGACAACCCGGAATCTGAAACGCAGTTTTGCCGATTTTAACTTTGATGCCGATATCTATGCGGCGGAGGGAGAACTGGTGTGCCTGCTGGGCCCCTCCGGCTGCGGGAAAACCACCGGTCTCCAGCTGGTGGCCGGCATTCTGGCACCTGACCAGGGCAGCATATATTTGGGAGAGCGGGAGATCACCGCTCTTCCGCCATGGAAGCGAAATATCGGGCTGGTGTTTCAAGACTACGCCCTTTTTCCACATATGAACGTGTATGAAAATATTGCCTATGGGCTTAGACAGCAGGGTGCCTCCAGGCACTCTATCAGTTCGCGAGTTGAAGAGCTGTTAGAGCTGGTGGAATTGCCCGGCTATGCCCAGCGCCGGCCGGAACAGCTCTCGGGCGGAGAGAAACAGAGGGTCGCCCTGGCGCGGGCAGTGGCGCCGTCTCCGGCCCTGCTGCTGCTGGATGAACCTTTATCGGCCCTTGATGCACGGCTGCGGACCCAACTGCGCCGGGAGATCAGGAATATTCAAAAAAGAATCGGACTGACCACCATTTATGTGACCCACGATCAGGAGGAGGCCCTCAGCCTAAGCGACCGTATTATTGTAATGCAGAACGGCACTATCCAGCAAAGCGGCACTCCCCAGGAGCTGTACAACAGCCCGCTAAATGAGTTTGTCGCCCGCTTTATTGGAAACTCCAATTTGGTGCCCTGCGACACACAAGAAGGGAGTGCCCGGGAGGTCTACTTTTTCCGTCCCGAAGACACCCGTATACGTAATTGTTCGACAGAGAATACGAATACGCTCTCTTTTCAGCTTAGCCTTAAGTCTCTGGAATACGTAGGCCCCTATTACATCCTCGAAGGGGTAAACCGGCAGTACAGTGTACGCGCACATGCAAGTGAGACGGACCTCAAGTCGCTGAATATATCCGACTTCTCTCCTGAGCACCCGCCGCAGCTGTGGTTCTGTATTGAACGGAGCAAGGCAAAGGTAATTCCGAAATGAAGGTTAAAAAATTTTCTGCACTACATACAGCGCCACGAAAACAAAGCGGAGCAGCACCACCAGAAATTAATTTTCGGAAGCGTTCTGAGCTGCCCGACGAGCCCCGCTTTCAGAGTCAAACATCTCCAAATAGGCTCCAAAAACCCAGCCCTGCAGCCCGTCATAGGCAACTTTATACCAATAACCAAGTCGCCCCTCCACCTCCTGCTGAACTTCATCCCGCGATATTATCTCTATCACGTTATTCCTCCATAGGGTGGTTATCGCTCCGCTTTGGATTGTCGGTCGCTCCCTTAGACGAAGATGGCTTGAGGCCACGACCGCCCATTTTGAACGTACAGTCATAACCGGGGTAGAGGGTAATTCAATCTTAAACTCTTGGACTTTTTCCCGGCCACACCCTGTGGTCCCAGTCAGCACAGTTAAGATTACTATTAAGCACATGATTAAGTAAAATATTTGTTTCATCACTGTTGCAAAACACCTCAAAACAGTTCAGCATTGTCGTATGGGCTCTGCAAAAACTATAACACTTTTTATCCTGTTTGTCACAACCCTCAGTGTGTCCTCCACTACTGCAGAGGCGTTCTCATTTTCCCTCGGAATTGCTCCTCATGTGGCTGTCAAAAAAGCAAACGATGTCACTACCAAAGCGCAAGCCGGCATAAGCACCGACACAAGTCTTTCATTCAATGTGTACGGAAACTACTTAGTTGAGCTGCGCGGCCGCTACCTCTACTATCGAGCCTCCAGCCCCGGAGAAGATTGGATTCTTTACCGCTCCTTTTCTGCATTGGGAGCGTCGATAGGAGGAGGAGTCATCCTCCCCGACTATAAGATTTTCAATGAGTTTTCCGTTACTCCATCAGTGACCATTCGTGGGTACGGGAATTTTGCCTCTTACAGGCATACGGAAATTTACTTTTTTTATCCTTCCCTTCAGATAGAGCCGGGTTTTACCTTTGCCCGTTACTACGACGACCAACTGCAGCTTAAACTCAGCCTTCCAATAGAGTGGAACTTTCAGCGCGACCTGGACCTGTTCTTATCCGGGGGAATATCTTTCAGTACCTCACTCCATTTCTGAATTTTTTATTGCATAAAGCAAAAATGATAGGGTTGAAAGGCCGAGATGCTCATAAAACATCCGGTTCGCCGACGGATTGTTTCCAGCCTGATGATTGTTGGAAATATCGGCTTTGTAACTTTTATCTCCTCCCTGGTCATCTCTTTTGTGAGCATCAAAAACCAGGAACGGGCGTTATATACCTTTGTCATTTTAATCGGCGGTCTGCTGCTGATTTACCTTAACAGCAGATCCCGTTTAGTAAACCGCTTGCTTGAAAAGATAATTGAGCATTTTCTAAAAAAAGTCACAAAAATTCATACCCACGATTATGAAAGCTTGCTTAACCTTGCCGGAGACTTTGAGGTTATCACTATAAAAATAAAGCCGGAGAGCTGATTATCTACGGACGCGAAGATGCTTTAAAGAATCTAAATGAATGACAAAAAGGTCCTGAAGGGGACTTGCAGCACAAGCTGAGCATAGAACAACAACTGCGTCTTGAGGGAAAACGCCCCAAGCATCCCCGCAGAAAATCCTTGAAAAAAACTGCAGAAAAATCCGCCAAGCCCGGAGCACTTGGCAAAATTTTTAAGAAGCAGAGGTAATCAAAGCAGTTTTTTATTCACAGCCGCGGACAATTGTTTTTTAAGTACCGCTGCAGTATATTACCACTATGCTCATAAAACGCACTTTACCTAAGACCTTAATAAGGAAACACCTCACATATTCTGCTCTACTTCTAAGCGCTATTATTCTCAGTCTCGCCGCCACAGCCTGCAAACTAAACCCCACCCCCCCAGACCGCTACGC
>JAWLDZ010000138.1:0-3425 GCA_041686355.1 Spirochaetaceae bacterium | reverse complement strand
TGTTGATTATAACCGCTTTTACGCGAGCACATAAGGAGAAATTGAAATGAAGAGGACCTATCAGCCAAGCAAAGTAAAGAGAAACCGAAAATTTGGATTCAGGGCTAGAATGGCAACAAAGGGCGGACGGAAAATTCTTGCGCGTCGCAGAGCCAAGGGCAGGGTTAAACTCTCTGTCGCAGATGAAAGAAAGCCTTACTAAACAACAAAGGCTGAAGAAGCGCAACGACATTAGTCGGGTCTTTTCTTCAGCTCACAAAGTATCATGTTTTGGTGCAAAGCTTTTTTACAGAGAAAATGGACTCAACAGAAACAGAATAATGGTAACCCTTGTTCGAAAGTACGGCACAGCTGTGCAGAGAAACAGGGCCAAGCGAGTAACCAGGGAGGCGTATCGGCGTATGCAGGCCTCTCTTAAAATCGGATACGACCTTGTAGTAGTGCTTTATCCACATAGCGATACATACGACAATCGTAGTCGCCAATTGCAGGAGCTGTTTGAAAAAGCCTCCCTGCGGCTGGATACCTCCCCATCGACTGCCGCGCAATAGCTAGTACCAATATCTCTGTAATTTCGACACCTCCGAGGAGAGAGTATGGACAAACGAACCCTATTAGCAGTGGTCTTATCAGTAGTAGTAATTACGTTAGGATTCATAATACAAAGCACTTTTTTTATGCCGCCCCCCGAAGAGCTGGAACAGCAGGCCCAAACGGCCCCGGCCCAGTCCACTCAAAACGAGGCCACCGCCCAGTCCCAGGCACAAGCCGAAACTGAAGACGAGTTCGAGCAGGAATCCGGCCAGGACCAGCAGGACCAGCAGGACCAGCAGGCTCAACAGGCTCAGACTGTGGCCACCGACGCCTCGGGAATTGTTCCCTATGGTGATGACCCGGCCCGTCAGCCAGTCAAAATGGAAAATGAGCTCTTCGATATCACCTTTGACAGCCGCGGAGCCAAAGCCACCTCTATCAAGCTTAAAGAGCACCTTGACCAGGGCGAACCCCTGGAAATGGTGATTCGCGAAAACGAACAGCAGGGGGCCTTTCAAATCCACTTCGGCAAGCCCTACGATCCGCCGGTGGACGCAAACTTTCACGTACGCCGCATCGACGGCAACACCATAGAGTTTTACCGTGATTTTGCCGTGCGCAGCAGCGACGGCGAGCTGGTGCCCTTTCTACTGAAAAAGCGTTTTGTCTTCAAACCCCAGGATTATCTGTTTGAACTGCGGGTGACCATCGAAAACAGCGTCAATGAATTTCCGCCCCTGGATTTTGAAGGCAACGCGTATACCCTCAGCTACGGGCCGCAGATTGGCCCGGAATTCGAAGAGCTGGACGGCCGCTATGAATACCGCCGCTACTACACCTATGCCGACGGCAACCGTGATAAACAGCGTCTGAAGGGTGGCGAAGAGGTACTGACCGAACGCCTCAGCTGGGCAGCCCTGCTGGGAAAATACTTTACCGTTATCGGAATTCCCGACTCCACCAAGTACACGACTACATTCTCGGAAAAACCGGTTGAGGGCATGGACTTTACCAGCCGCCTGTTTTTCTCCCGGCCTCTTATCAGAAGCAGTAAAAACCAAGACGTATTTCAGTTTTACGTGGGACCCAAACTGGCCCGCGAGCTGACCAATTATAACGACCCCGACCAGAACGGCTTTAATACCGACGACCTGCATCTGGAAGAAGTCATGGACACGGGCTCTATACTCGGCTGGCTGGAGTGGATTCTTAAAAAGATGCTGGTGCTGTTTCACTCGATGGTGCCCAACTGGGGAATTGCTATCATCATGCTGACCCTGGCGATTAAACTGATACTCTATCCGATCACCCATAAGAGTTACGAGTCGACCAGCAAAATGCAGGCCCTGAACCCCAAGATTACCGAACTGAGGGCCAAGTACAAGGACAACCCGCAGAAGATGAATGCGGAGATGGCCTCGCTGTACAAAACCGAAGGGGTCAACCCGCTGGGCGGATGTCTGCCCCTGCTGCTGCAGATGCCCATCTTTATCGCGCTGTACGGACTGCTGAACAAGCACTTCGACCTGCGCGGGGCCACCTTTATCCCGGGCTGGATCAGCGACCTTTCGAGCCCCGAGTCAATCTTCAGTCTCCCCTTTCAGATACCTCTGATCGGCTGGACCGATATTCGCCTGCTGCCGATCCTGTTTGCCGGTACTATGTTCCTGTCGAGTAAGCTCATGCAGACCCCCTCCGCCGGGGCCAACCAGAGCAGCATGAAGATGATGACCTACGGAATGCCGGTCTTCCTGTTTTTCATCCTGTACAATGCACCCTCCGGGCTGCTGGTATACTGGATTATTACCAACTTCCTGACCATGGTTCAGCAGAAGGCCATCGGAAAGCACCGGAAAAAGGTTGAAGCAGCCGATGCCGCCGCCGCGCCCAGCGGAAACTCCGCAGGGCCCCCGGTAAAAAGCGGCAAATCCGCCGGCGGCGCCGCGTCTAAACCCGCCTCAAAAAACAGCCCCTCCAAGGGCCCTAAAGGCGGAAGCAAGAACAAAACCGCACCCCGCGGAAAGGGCGGAGGTAAGAAGCGCAAGTAAAGAGAAATAGTTCCTTTTAAGGAGAAACATATGATAAAAGAATTCGAAGGCAAGTCAGAGAAGGAGGCGATCGACAACGCAGTAGCCGAATTAAATCTCGACCGCGAACAATTTGACGTAGAGATCATGGAATCAACCAAGGGCGGCATATTCCGCAAGGGCAACGTAAAAATCCGGGTGTACCTGCAGGGCGAGAACCGAAGCCCGGCGGGCAAGTCTGTTGACACCCAGGCCGGCAAACCGGCGCCCAGAAGCGACAGCCGCAGAAAAGCGCGCGGTGGAAACCGCGACGCTGACACCGCAACCCTGGAAAGAAACGAGCGGGCAGCGCGAACAACAGAAGCGCGCAGCGGCTTTCCCGCCGGCGGCGGCAGCACCACCGACCCCCAGCCGCAGGACGAGTTCGAAACAAAGCTGATCGAGTTTATCGAGACAGTAACCAAAAAGATGGGCTACCCCGGACGGGCGAACATTGCCTACCGCGAGCCGAATAAAGTTGGATTTAACATCGATTCGGAACACTCCGGAATTCTGATCGGCAAGAAGGGCAAAAACCTGGACTCCCTGCAGCTGCTGGCCAACATCTATGCCGGCCGCCTCGACGAAGGCCGCCGGGTAGTGGTCGATGCCGAAGATTACCGCAGCCGCCACGAGGACAACATCATTCGTGATGCCCGCCGCACAGCGGCGCAGGTGCGCAAGTCAAAACGCTCACGGCTCCTCGAGCCGATGAACCCCTTCGAGCGCCGCCTGGTGCACACCACCCTCAACGACATGAACGACATCGAAACCAAGAGTGAGGGCGAGGGACTGTACAAACAGGTGCGGATTATCTTCCGCGGA
>JAWLDZ010000137.1:0-3461 GCA_041686355.1 Spirochaetaceae bacterium | reverse complement strand
CCGATTCAGATAGATGTGCTCCGTGAGAAAGTGCAGCATTGGGTCTATGAAAAACAGAAGAAGCCCGAGGCTGAGTTTGGCGGGTCATCCGGACCGAAGCATGTTCTCTTGCTGCAGGAGTCCAGGGAGTATCTTTATCAGCAGGGGCATGACGATGAGACTATAGATCAGATGTTTGAGATGCTCCTGGAGCGCGGCCCGCAGTTGCGGGAGGCTATGCAGTCGGCACTGGATGCATATGATTTGGAAAGTCTGAAGAAGGCAGCTCACTCGGCCAAGGGAATCCTAAACACCCTGGGGATGGAAACCGCGGCGGAGCACGCGGTGGATGTTGAAAAGCGGGTGGATACAGGCGAGCTGGAAGCCGCTGCTGCTGCCGCCGAGCTGCTGAAGGGCGACCTGTCCCGGATGGTAGAGCTTATACAGCGGGAAAACCAGTGAGCCTATGGCCGGCAGTTTGTCTTGACAGCTGCCGCGGCCCGGGCTACTATTCGCGCAGCCCATGAACCATTTAATACTATTTATGTACATTCTACACGTCTCCTTCGGAGTGGCGGGAGTCGCTTCGATGGCGGTGCTCCACTACCGTATGCGCCGCAAAATTACCGGGGCGCTGTTGTGGGTGATGGGCTGCCTCTTAGCCTCTGTGTTTTTAACCCTGGTGCAGTACTATGTTGTATCGGTCATGGCGGTCCTGCCGGGATACATGTACGTTCAGTACAGCCTCAGCTTGATTATTGCCCTTGCCATGTACGGGGGGCTGCTGGTACTGATGCTGCATCTGCCGAAGCTGCCTAACCTGCTGGCGGTGATCGTTACTCTTTTTGTGGTCGGTATTCAGGTGGGACGGATGCTGCTGGTACTGCTGGCGGACCCGGAAGTTGTCCAGCGAATTCGATTTCCCGCGGTTGCCCTTATTTCGGCCTACCTTTTCTTTTTGGGGGTGGTCTTCTATCGTTCGGCCGCAGAAGAGCCCGATGAAACGGTGTCCCTGTTACTGAAGGGCCTTAGTATTCTGACGCTTATTTTTGCCCCCGCTTCAACCCTTTTTTATCTGATCTCGTATCAGTTTCCGGCACTCGAGAGGCTTCATATCTCCCTCGATTTTATCTATTTTACAGCGTGGAGCATCCTTGCCATCAGTGTTTTTTTGCGCTATTTATCCAGACCGACCGCCCTGCTTGAAGAGGGCAAGGTAAGTCCGGCTTTCATTTCAGCGTATAATATCACTAAGCGGGAGGCGGAGGTGGTAGAGCTGATCAGTCACGGCCTCAGCAATCAGGAGATTGCCGACCGTCTGTTTGTCTCTTTTACCACCGCTCGTTCTCATATCTACAATATTTTTCAAAAAACCGGAGCCAAAAGCCGGGTAGAGCTGCTTAGGATTGTAACCGGCTACCGGCAGTAATACCGTTAATGATACAAGAACAGGGAAGTTGTATGTGGAATAAGTGGTTCGGGATGTATCGCGGCTTGCCGCGGGGAATATACGCCCTCTTTCTGGCGCAAATCGTAAACGCAATCGGAAATCTGGTATATCCCTTCCTCACCTTTTTTCTGACCCAGCGGCTGGGCTACAACAGCGCCGCCGCCGGAACGTTTATCTTTTTTGCCTCGGTGGCCTATGTGCCCGGCTCTCTGCTGGGGGGAAAGCTGGCCGACCATGTGGGTAGGAAGAAGATCCTGATCGGAGCGCAGGGCTTAGCCGGTCTGATGCTGATACCCTGTGCCTTTCTGGGTACCAGTCCGATAGTACCCTGGCTTATCATTGCCACCCACTTTTTCGGCGGGGCTGCCAACCCCACCCATGAGGCGATTACCGCCGACATGACCACCGGGGAACAACGTAAGGCTGCCTTTTCGCTGCTTTATTTGGGCCACAACATTGGTTTTTCGGTGGGGCCGATGATTGCCGGTTTTCTGTTTACCCACTCTCTGCCCTTACTGTTTTTGGGGGATGCTCTTACGACCTTCGTGGCCCTGGGCTTTGTAATTGTCATGGTCCCGGAGTCTAAGCCCAGCGAAGAGGAGCTGGCCGCCGGGGCCGACGACCTGTCCAACGAACGCTCGGAAGTGGGCGGTCTGCTGCCGGTGCTCCTGCGCCGACCCTACTTAATTGCCTTTTCACTGCTTTCCCTGCTGTTGACCTTTGTGTATGCCCAGTTTACCTTCAGTTTGCCCTTGCAGCTGGAGGAGCTGTTCCCCCAAAGGGGGCCGGTGTATTACGGGACGCTGATGACGGTAAATGCGCTGGTGGTTATCTTTCTTACCACCCCGCTGATCAGCCTGACCAAAAAGCTAAAGCCCGTGCTGAGCGTGGCGGTGGCGGCCCTGCTGTTCGCCGTTGGCTTCGGGATGGTGTTTCTGATCGGCACGCTGCCCCTGTTTATTCTGTCCACCATTATCTGGACCATGGGAGAGATCCTGCAGGCTACCAACACCAACGTCTACATTGCCAGCCACACCCCCATAAGCCACCGGGGCCGCTTTAACTCGATTCTGCCGATTATTATCGGCACCGGCTTCGCAATTGGCCCGCCGGTGATGGGCAAGTTTATCGAGCTGTATTCGGTGGTCTGGGTCTGGCCGCTCATGGCGGGGCTGTCCCTCTTCTCCTGTGCGGCCCTAGGCGGGTTGTTCTTAATAGAGAGCCGCAGGGGTAAAAAGCCCATACATTCTTAAGGCACTTCCAAAAATCTCTGATATTTGACAGCGCCTCACTTAAGCACAAACTCAACGTACGAACAGAAGCCGATGACCTCTATGATTTTTTTATGCATAGGAGTTGACAAAGTCTCATATAATCGATATATTTATATCGTTATAAAGATAGCGAAAAGGTGAGATAGGTTGGTCTCCGGTATGAATTAGTAAAGTACGGTTTTTCGAAGATTTCGGGGCACCGACCAATCCACTGCCCGGATGTCCCGGAACCTCCTTTTGTATGCTGAGCGGCTCTTCTGCAGACTTGTAGAAGAGCCGCTCCTTTTTTGTGGCTGTTGTGGGCTATTATGGCTGTTGTGCTGCCCTTGCCGGCGAGCAAATAGCGAGCAGATGTCGGTAATCAAATAAAGATCAAATAAAGATCAGATAAACTCTATTTCAGTCTCCTTGAGGTAGTCTGTTTTCAGCAGGTCGGCAATCCGACGTACCAGGGTGCGTCGAATGCCCATGTCCTGGGGCATATCCGGGTTTTGATGGGCTTCGTTGATTCGGGTACCTACAATAAAGGTGACCCGGTCGCTCTCCAATAGCTGGTTCAGCAGCATCTCAGCACCATTTTCCGGAAAACTGAAGGGCTGCATGTGTTCCTGCAGCAGGGCGGCGGTTCGGTTGAGGGTCAGCATGCCCTCTGTCACTAATTCGAAACCCTCCATATGGGCAATCGGTGGAATTTCGCTATTTCGGGTGGAGATATCCACCCTCGGGGTGGTACCCAGGCGTTCGGCTGCAATTGTGGC
>JAWLDZ010000136.1:0-3511 GCA_041686355.1 Spirochaetaceae bacterium | reverse complement strand
TGGTTTAGGCAATGGTTTAGGACGTCTATATTCGGTATCTCGGTCTAGAGTAGCAGCTTGACAGTTTGCTTCATGATAGGTAAGAAGAGAATGATGAAAAAATTGCAGTTACCAAAAATAGTGCGGGAATTCGGTCGGTATTTTGAGCAGGACGGTTACAACTGCTACCTGGTCGGAGGGGCCGTTCGCAACATAGTCTTAGGCCATAAACCGACTGATTACGATTTTGCCACGGATGCCACACCTCAAGAGGTCATTAAAATATTTCGAACCGTCATACCCACAGGCATAAAACACGGCACGGTAACCGTCATTTTCAGGGGTCGACACTACGAAGTAACTACATTTCGGGTTGAAGGAAAGTACAGTAATGCCCGCCACCCGGACCAAATACACTTTACCCCGGATTTGTTTGAAGATCTAAAGCGCAGGGATTTTACAATCAATTCAATGGCAGTTCATCTTGGCGACGGATCTCTGGTCGATCCGCACTCAGGACGCAGAGACCTGAAACAAAAACTTATCCGGGCAATCGGAAACCCAAGAGACCGCTTCTTTGAGGATGGTCTAAGGTTGCTGAGAGCCTGTCGATTCGCAGCCCAGCTTGAGTTCAGTATTGAAGAAGAAACTCATACCGCAATGATAGAAACAGCCGACACCCTAAAACAGGTTTCTGCAGAACGTATACGGGATGAATTAGTAAAAATGCTGGCTGCAGAAAAGCCATCGATCGGCCTGCGAACTATGGAAGAAACAGGAGTGCTGCGTCTTATTCTACCCGAGCTGGCAGATTGTCGAGGGGTCTACCAGGGTGGGTATCACGCCTTCGACGTGCTTGATCACTCACTGCTTGCCTGCGACGGGGCGCCTAGGGACAATTTAGTGGTACGCCTGGCAGCCCTGCTGCATGATATCGGAAAGGCGTCTACGGTCGAGATCGGACCGGAGGGCGAGAGGTCTTTCCACCGCCACGAACAGGACTCCGAGCAGAAATGCCTTAATATAATGAAACGCTTGAAATTTTCGAATGAAGAGATAAAAAGTGTCTGTCACCTAGTGGCCCAGCATATGTTTAACTATCAGCCGGAGTGGTCCGACGGCGCAGTACGAAGATTCATTTCAAGGGTTGGACAAAAACATCTGCCGGATTTGTTTGATTTACGGATTGCTGACCAATACGGGATGCACGGAATTTTCCCACGGCGCGATTCTCTTTCCCCGTTACGGGATCGAATCGACGAGGTTCTTTCACAAAAGGACGCGCTCTCAATTAAAGATTTAGCGGTAGATGGAAACATATTAGCCCAAGAAGCTGGAATTCCGAAGGGTCCGGACATGGGTGTAGTACTGGAGCATTTACTGGAAGCTGTAATGGATGACCCTTCTCTGAATACAAAAGAAAATCTTCTGGCATTGGCCAGAAGATTTTATGAAACTTACATGAAAGAAAACCAATAGGTTTAGTTTTTTTCAACCTTCCCCGAAATCTTCTTACGCTTTTTAACGGCTTTCTCGGATTCTTCAGTTAAAACCTGATACGCGATACCCGCAGCGTGCTGTTCAGCTTCTTTCTTATTTTTCCCTTTTCCCGGGCCATAAGTCTTTCCTTCCACACCAACTTCAATCCAGAAGGTTCTATCATGGTCTGGCCCGGTTTTTTTCACTAAAGAATAGCGTGGATAGCTCTTGTACTTTTTTTGTACAAACTCCTGCAGAAGGGTTTTATAATCCTTCTTGTGCTTATTCTCCAGCACTTTATTTATCTCAGGAATAAGATATTTCAGTATGAACGCCCTGGACGGCTTAAACCCCGAGTCTAGATAATAGGCCCCGATAATGGCTTCCATACAGTCTGCAAGGATAGCCTTCTTTGATCTGCCCCCGGAATATTCTTCACCCTTACCTATTAAAATAAAATTGTCTACTTTAATTGCTTTGGCAATTTCGGCCAGGCTGTCTTCACTGACGACGAAAGATTTAACCCTGGCAAGATCTCCTTCGGCGCGATCGGACAGGGCGTAATATAGATATTCACTGACAACCAAGCCGAGTACACTGTCTCCTAGGAACTCAAGTTTTTCGTTATTGCTGATCTCCCTGCCACTTTCATTCGCAAAAGAGCGGTGAGAAAAAGCAAGGTTCAGGAGCTCTAGCTTCCTGAACCTTATTCCTATATGCTTTTCAAAGAGCTGAAGCTCTTTTTTCCGCTCTTGATCAATTGGCGGAGCGTGTACTACATTTTGCACTTTTGGTAAAAGACCCACGTCCCTACCACTTTTCTTTATTCTTGTGATTGAGATTTAAGGAACTCGACGGCGTCGCCAACCGTTTCAAATTCATTTGCTTTTTCATCAGGAATAGTGATTCCCATTTCTTCTTCAATCGCATACACAAGCTCATAGGTATCGAGACTATCAGCCCCAAGATCCTGCCGAAATGAAGCTTCAGGTTTGATTTTGTCTTCTTCTACCTCGAGTTTCTCAGCAATTAATTTTTTAACCTTTTCATACACTTCGTCCATAGCTATCTCCTTTTCTCCTTGAGTATCATCCCAGATCGATTACCTGACGCCCTCGATATGAACCGCATTTTGGGCACACACGATGAGGGAGCACTAGGTTACCGCAGGAACTGCATCCAACCAAGCCAGGTGCAGATCGTTTCATGTTGATTGATCTCCGTCTTCTGCTCCGAGCTTTTGAGGCTCTACTTTTAGGTACTGCCATATGAAAAACCTCTCAAATTCTTTATTTAGTTTCGCTTACCGCTACGCAGTAATCGAAACGAGAAAATAGCCGTATACGGCTATTTTCTTAATAGTCAAACGAACATAACTTAATACAGATCAATTGTCAACTACCCCTCAACTTGTCTCTCAGCGCATCGGCAACCTGAGGAGGAACCATCGTAGAGAGGTCACCATTATACAACGCAATCTCTTTGATTGCTGAAGAACGGAGTACAAAATATTTCGGGTCCGTCGGCATAAACATAATCTCAAGTTCCGGGCGAAGTTCCTTGTTCGTCATGGCCAGTTCAAATTCATAGCCGAAATCAGCCAGCGCCCGCACTCCCCGCAGCATTACCTTTGCCTTATGTTTAACCGCATAATCCACAATCAGGCTGTACCACAGGTTAACCTGTACATTGCTGTATGATTTCAGAAGCTCCTGCATCATTTCCAGCCGCTCTTCCGGGGTAAACAGGGTCTGCTTGGACTGATTTACAGCAACTACTACGTGGAGCTGCTCAAAGATACTTGCCGCACGGGCAATTAAGTTCAAATGCCCATTGGTAGGGGGATCGAAGGTACCTGGAAAAATGGCTGTTTGCATGCAGGAATTGTAATGGTGGAGCCTCATATCGTCAAGGCAGTACACAATAAATCGGGATTCCCAAACCCAGAAACTTTCAAACTTCTAAATTTATAAATGCTCTGTTCTGCTCTGTATTTGCTCTGTTTTGTAAAAATAGTTTTGACAAAGTACCCGCACATGGATACACTTTATAT
>JAWLDZ010000135.1:0-3532 GCA_041686355.1 Spirochaetaceae bacterium | reverse complement strand
ATGGAGGCTGAGCATCTGGATTTGTGTCCTCTGGGCTTCCGGGTCGGTGACTATCGCAAACTCATGCTCCTCCGCCGGTGGAACCGAATAGCTTGGCCGTTCGGCGGAATTCTCCTGCGGATTATGCCGAGGTCCTGCGTCGCTGAAGGCTTCTTTGATGAGCGCTTCCATTTTCTCTGGTTCCATATCTCCCACGGCAACCACCGCCATGAGCTCCGGCCGGTACCAGGCGGAATAGAACTGTTCGAGATCCTCCGGCTCGGCCGAGCGGATCACATCCATCTCTCCGATGGGCAGGCGCTCCGCATATCGCGAATTGCGGAAGAGCACCGGCAGATACTCATCGCGCATCCGGGCGGCCGCGCCTCTGGCACCGCGCCACTCTTCGATTACCACTCCCTTCTCATTCTCTACTTCCTCCGGGGCAAAGGCGATTCTGAAGGCCCACTCTTTGAGTATATCAACGCCCTTGGCAACGGTATTTTCCTCTTGATTTTCCTCCTGCTCCGAGTCATCTGTGGGCAGATCGAGTTTGTAGATGGTTTGGTCGAAGCTGGTAGATGCGTTTATATCCGGGCCAAAACTCATCCCTGTTTTTTCCAGATAGTCAATGATGCTGTCTTTCTCATATTTCTCGGTGCCGTTAAAGGCCATATGTTCGACAAAATGAGCAAGCCCGCGCTGATCATCCTGCTCGAGAATGCTCCCGGCATCAACCACCAGCCGCAGCTGCAGCCGATCTTTGGGCCGGTTGTTAGACCGTATATAGTAAGTAAGCCCGTTGTCTAACCGCCCGTGAAGGACTTTATCACTTAGCTCGAGCTCTTGCGCCTGCTCGCCTTGGTCTGTTTTATCAGACTCACTTGCGGGTTCGGCCTGAACGGTTTGCCCGGCGCAGCCTGAGAATAGGACCAGGGTGAGGGTGAGTACGGAAATAATAATGGCCCTTTTAGAGTTAAGAAAGTTAAAGGAGTTTTTCGATAAAAAGTGCAACATCTCTCTTTTCCTCCTGTTGTACGAAGATTGGTGTTTTGTGAACCCTAATTCACAGATGTATAAAAAGTAAGGGTAATTGTGTTTTCGGTCAAATATAAAGCATTATCTTAAGAGGAAATAGAACCGGCAGACCACCACGCTGCATACAGCAGTATTGACAAGGGGGACTGTTTTGGGTATATTCAAGTCTAAATGTTGAACGAGGGCGAGGCGTAGGTCGATTGGGCGGCTTGAACTCTTCTTTGTTCAGACGCACCTATATCGGAATGATACGCAGCCGTATGGCCGCGTAAGACCAACCTACAACAAGGACACTTATTTGACATTCAAAGATTTCCCTCTAGACGACTCAATCCTCAAAGCCGTAGAAGCAATGGGCTTTGAGACCCCGACACCAGTACAGGAAGCCGTAATACCGGCAATTATGGAAGACGCTCAGGACATAGTCGGCCTGGCACAAACCGGAACCGGCAAAACCGCCGCCTTCGGCCTTCCCCTGCTTGAAAAACTGCGGGACAACCCCCGACAGATCGGAGCCCTCGTGCTCTGCCCGACTCGCGAGCTGGCAATCCAAATAACCAAAGAACTCCAGGCCTAT
Organism: Spirochaetaceae bacterium; assembly: GCA_041686355.1. Lineage (GTDB taxonomy): Bacteria > Spirochaetota > Spirochaetia > DSM-16054 > Sediminispirochaetaceae > DSBN01. The sequence continues at coordinate 1,938 of JAWLDZ010000135.1, read as the reverse complement.
GCGGCCAACCTGCCGAAAGTGGCAATCGACGTAGTCTACGGCGGCGCCGGCTACGGCGAACAAATTCGCTCATTGCGGAACGGAGTTCACATCCTGGTGGCCACCCCCGGACGCCTGGTGGACCTCATCAACAAGGGCAAAGCCGACCTCAGTACCCTGCAATACGCGGTGCTCGACGAAGCCGACATCATGCTGAACATGGGCTTCAAGGAAGAGCTCGATGCAATACTCCAGTCAGCCCCTGCGGAGCGACGCACCATACTCCTGTCGGCAACCATGCCCAAAGACGTCGCAATGATTGCAGAAAACTACATGAACGATCCCCTCACCCTGACCATGGGGCAGCGAAACGCCGGCGCCCAGAGTGTCGACCATACCTACTTTCTGGTCCGGGGCAATGAGAAGTATGCGGCTCTCAAGCGCCTGGTCGACTTCCACCCCGACATGTACGGAATAGTCTTCTGCCGCACCAAAGTATCCACCCAGGAAGTTGCCGATCAATTGGCCACCGACGGATACGATGCCGAGGCCCTGCACGGCGACCTGTCCCAGGTGCAGCGCGAGTTTGTAATGAACAAATTCCGCCGCAAAGACCTTCAGCTGTTGGTGGCAACCGATATCGCCGCCCGCGGGCTGGACGTGCAGAACCTCTCCCACGTAATCCACTATGACCTTCCCGATGAAATAGAGATGTATACCCACCGCAGCGGGCGAACCGGCCGCGCAGGCAAAACCGGTAACTCCTATGCAATAGTAGGAGCCCGGGAGAAGCGCCGGCTGCAGCATATTGAAAAGGTGATCAAGCGCTCCATCGATGAGGGAAAAGTCCCCGGTGAAGAAGACATCTTTCAGCGACAGCTGGTAGATTTCGCCGATCGCCTCATCTCCACTGAAGTAAACGAGGAGCAGATTGCCCCCTACTTTGTGGCCCTGCAGAATCAGCTGGCTGATCTAAGCCGGGACGAGCTCCTGCAGAAAATTGTCAGCATGCAGTTTGAGAAAATGCTGGGCTATTACGATGATATACCCGACCTCACTCCAGTCAGAGAAAAAGAGTTCAGGAATGAAAGGGGCTCCCAGCGGGGCGACAGCCGTCGCGCAGGCTACAACGACAGAGGTCGTAACGGTCAGGACCGCGGAGGCCGCAGTCGAGGATTCGGCGGCCGCTCCGGCGGAGTGGAAGAGGGCTTTGCACAAATCAGTATCAACCTCGGAAAACGCGATAAAGTAGCACCCCCCCAGTTGATCGGTCTGGTAAATCAGAGCACCCGCAACCGCGACATCAATATCGGCCGCATCAAGGTCGATACCGCCTGGAGCGAACTGCAGGTAGAGCAGGAGTTTGCCGCCGAAGTTGCCGGCGCCCTGAACGGCTTTACCTACCAGGGACGCTCTTTAACCGCAAAACTCGGCAGCAGCGGCGGCCCCGGTAAGTCGAGTGGTGGACCGGGCGGAAAACCTGGCGGCAGGGGGGCAAAACCCTACGGAAAGCCGGCGGGCAAGTCCTATGGAAAACCCGGCAAATCCGGTGGCAAGAAAAGCGGCACAGTACGCTATGCGAAAAAGAAACACGAAGATTAAAATCTTTTATTAGATTCACTATAGTGACCAGGGCTTCCGGCTCTGGTCATTTTTTTTCGGGGGGGAGGGCGAGGTGCACAAAAGGTAACGTATTTTGAAAGCCTATGCTTCAAACTCGAGAACGTGCCGCATAAAATGATGAAAGTCGGCGAGATGCTGAAAAAGAATGGAGTGTACAATTTTCCAGTCGATTTCCTCGTATTCGTGCACAGCTATATTGCGAAATCCAACAGCACTTATGAGATGCTGGGCAAGTGATTCAGTGAGCACTCCTTTCCGGTTCAACAGGGAAAACACCTCTGCCATAGTTTCGGGAGGTTGAACTCTGAGCCCCGATAAAGTGTGCAGTCCGATGTC
>JAWLDZ010000134.1:0-3574 GCA_041686355.1 Spirochaetaceae bacterium | reverse complement strand
ATAAAGCCGATCCCATCGTCCTTTAAGGTTCGCTTTACCACATCCATGTACTCCCCGTAGTTCTTGTAGCCCACATGCTCCAACAGGCCGATGGATACAACCCGGTCGTAGGTGCCCTTCACCGAGCGGTAGTCCTGAAAAATGAGTTCCGCCGGCAGCCCGGAGCATCTCCGGTTGCCCAGTTCTACCTGGTCCTTCGATACAGTCAGGCCGGTCACCTCGGCCCCGTATTTTTCAGCAGCATACTTGGCAAAGGAGCCCCAGCCGCAGCCCAGGTCCAGCACCGACATTCCCGGCTGAAGGCCGATCTTGCGGCACACCAGGTCGAGCTTGGCCTCCTGAGCCTCGTCGAGGGTTTTCGCATCCTTCCAATAGCCGCAGGTGTAGACCATCCGGGAGTCGAGCATGCGGGTATACAGGTCGTTACCCACGTCGTAGTGCTGCTGGCCCACCTTGAAGGCCCGTCGGCCCCGCTGCATGTTTATAACTTTTGACAGGAAGGTAATCCACGCATCCTTCAGTCCCACGCCCACCTGCTCTTCCAGATAGCCGCGTACCACCCGGGCGATCATCTCGTCCAGCTGTTCGCAGTCCCACCAGCCGTCCATATACGACTCGCCTAAGCCCAAATAGCCTTGGGCAAGGACTCTATGGTAAAACTTTTCGTTGTGAACTTGAATGTCAAAGGGACGCTTGCCGTTGATGCGTACATCGATTGGTTCAATTAACTTTTCTACAGTCTCTTTTGCGGATGCCATAAAATGCCTCCTTTAAGAGTTTCTCTATAGTAGCAAAGCTTCGACCGCTGCGCAAGCCTGGGGGCTCACGGCCCGGGCTTCCGATGGAGGGTCCGGTGCAGGCTGGGGCATGTGGCCACAGGGCAATTAAGCTGGGACGATGGGAAAAGTGAGGCGGAAACAGGCGCCCCCGTCATTGCTCAACTGTGCATCTCCATGCAGCTGTTCGGAGAGCACCTCTACCAACTGCAGTCCCAGAGAAGTTCCGTCATCCAGTTTCTTTGTATCGGAGAAGCCGATTCCTGTATCGCATACCTCCAAGCTGCACTTGCCCTCAGACTCAGCGGAAAGGCAGACTGAAATTCTTCCCTGCTGTCCATCGGGGAAGGCGTGAATCAGCGAATTAGTGACTATCTCGTTGAGCAGGAGGCCGAAGGGTACTGCCTGGGTGATTGTCAGGGCAATCTCTTCAATATGCAGTTCCAACTCAATTCTCGACTCATCGGCATACAGGTGGACGATTTCTTCGACCATTTTGCTTATATAATCGCTCATATCAATGTGAGCAAGCTCACTCGACTGGTAGAGCTTCTCATGGACCAGCGCCATAGAATGCACCCTGCTTTGGCTCAGCTGCAGCGCCTTTCGGGCTTGATCCGCGCTTTCAATCTGGTCAGCTTGTAAGTTAAGCAGACTGGCTACCACATTTAAATTATTCTTTACCCGGTGGTGGATCTCCATCAGCAGAATATTCTTCTCCTCCAGAGAACACCGAAGCTGCTCCTCCACCTGTTTCCTTTCGCTTATCTCCCTTTGAGCCTCCCCGTACAAACGGGAGTTTTCCAAGGCCACCGCCGCTGAATTGATATACGCCTCCAGGGTGGCCAGGGTCTCCTCCGAAAACATCCCGGGCCGGTCACCGCAAAAGTTTATTATTCCCACACAGGCATCCCGGACAATAATCGGCATTGCCAGGAAAGAGCGTACTTTCTTTTCAAAGGAGCACAACTCTATATCGCGGGTATCGGAGACAAGCACCGGTTTACCCTCCCTCTGCAAGCTCTGCGAGAGAATTGAATGTGGGTCATTGTAACGTCTTCCCAGTTCATCCGAGGCAAGGGGTTCTGTAAAATCTGAGCGATGGTGGGTCAAACTAAACTGAGCATTGGAGTACTGCCACACACTCACCGCAGAATAGTTAATATTCTGTTTACACTCATCCAGTATAATATCAATTATCTTATCCCGGTTTAGGCTGGCAGTGAGGGCCAGGGTGGTGGTTCGCAGGCTCTCGGCCAATCGAAGCAGACGGAGGTTCTCCCGCTCGCGCTGTTTGCGGGCGGTAATATCCATCAAACTCACCAGCACCTTTGAGTAGTCGCCTTCCCCCGCTTCTTCGGGAATAGTAATCCGCAGCAGCAGATCCATAACCTCACCGGTGAGTTTTCTGCCCACCGTTTCACCCTCGTAATAACGCTTCCCCGCTGCCACCGCCTCCATCTCATGGATAAAACTGTTGAAAGACTCGGGAATAAAGGTTTTGCCTAGGGAACCGAGAAACTCCTCTTTTGAGGCGGCATTGTACATCTGCAGAGTTGCGTTGTTTACATCCAGCACCCTGATCATCCGGGCCAGATCTTTCACCACCTCCGGATGTGTGCGCAGGTAGTGGACGACATCACCCACCCCCTGCCGCTTAATCTCTTCGAGCAGCTTATATACTTCGCTGTAATCTTCTTCCCAGATGGACACGTAGGAGTGGTCGAAAATCATTCGGTAGCGGAACTCGCTGTGCTGGAGCCGGTTGTATTTCTCCCGGAGCTCCTTCAATTCCTGCTCGAGCTGGAAGACTTTAGGGTCGGAACTACCGCCCTCGTGAGCTTTGGGGTTCATTATAGAAAGGAGTATACATGCATACGAGAACTAAATCAATTTGTGTAGAACCGCATGATAACTCCGGCCCCCAGGCTGAGCCACATGGCCAGGGTGTAGAGCATGAAGATCTTGGAGATGCTGCCCATCGACGGGCCCTTGGTAGCCTGCACAAAGCCGCGCCGGTGCATAGCTCGGTACTCCAGCACCGCCGGAACCGCCGCAACCGCAACCGCAACCGCCGACCACCACGGAAACACCCCCGCCAGGGCCAGGGCCGCCGCTCCGCCGTAGCCCAGGGCGCCCAGCACATACACCGCCGTCTCTCCGGCCCGCCGGCCGGCGACAATGGAAAAGGTACGGCGCCCGGCCGCCTTATCCCCCTCGATATCGCAGGTGTTGTTCACCGTCAGAATTGAGGCGATCAGCAGAAACGAAGGCAGGCTGGCCAGCACCGCCGGCAGCCCCACCGTCCCGGAGAACACAAAATAAGTAATCAGGAACAGGGCCGAGCCCAGAAAGCCGCCGGCGAACAGCTCGCCGATGGGGGTGTTGGAAATCGGGTAGGGCCCTCCCGTATAAAAAAAGCCCACCCCCATACACAGAGCCCCCGCCGCAACCACCTGCCAGCCGGTCAGAAAGGCAATCACCAGCCCCAGCAGCATCGCTCCGCCGAAGAGTCCGGCGCCGCTCAAAAAAGCCGCCCCCGGGGCCACTCCCTCGTACACCAGCACCTTCTCCCGCTCGCGCTCATAATCGGCGTGGTCTACCCCGCGCAGATAATCAAAATAAATATTGAAGGCCGTCGTGCCCATGTCCACCATCAGCACCGCCGCCAGCATCAGCGCGAACAGCAGCCACGAAAAATCGCCCGTTGCATACAGCGTATACAGCACGGCGATAGTAAACGTCGACATCGACACAACCTTGGTACGTATCTCTACAATCCGAAAAAACTGTTGAAC
>JAWLDZ010000133.1:0-3700 GCA_041686355.1 Spirochaetaceae bacterium | reverse complement strand
GGCCGAAGACGCCGGAGAGGGGGGGCTTGAAGAGCTCGAACTTCCCGAAGAGGAGTTCGGTGAGGGCGAGTTTGAGATAGACGAGTTTAACCTGGGTGACCTCGGTGAAGAGTTTGGCGTACTGGAAGAAGAGGAAATTACTCCCGAAGAGGAAATCCAGGCTGAGGGAGAGCCCGAAGGGGATCTGGCCGAAGAGGCGGCCCCGATGGAGCTGTCGGACGAGGATTTTAAGGCGCTGACCGAAACCCTGGTGACCCTCCCGCGCAATTTGAAACTGATTGTCGAGGAGCAGATCGGAGAGCGGGGCCTCTCCGGCGAACCTCTTAACCGTCTGGTAAATGCACTGGTAGAGCGGCGCTCACCCAAAGAGATAGCGGCCATCGCCTCAAGAATTACCGGTCGGCGGATTAAGATACCCGCGCAGTATGAAAAGAAGACCGGCGCGGCCTTTGAAGAAGAGAAGAGCAGTTTTGCCTACGCCTTTCGATACCGGATTCTGCCGCTCATTCGTACCGTAGTGCTTACCGCGGTTTTACTGTTTCTGGTGGTGTTCCTGAGCTACCGCTTTATCTATCAGCCCCTGTATGCCCTGCATTTGTACAATCTCGGCTATGAGCAGCTGGAAGAGCGGGAGTACCCCGCGGCGCAGAATTATTTCCAGCGCGGCTTAGAGCAGCGGGTAATGAAAAAACAGTTCTTTCGTTATGCCGATGGCTACAAAGAGCAGCAGCAGTGGACCCTGGCGGAGCAGAAATATGAACAGCTGCTGGGCTATTTTCCCTTTGATAAGCAGGGAACCCTTGAGTATGCCCGGATGGAGCTGGAGACCCTCTCAAATTATGAGAAGGCGGCGAGTCTGCTGAACGGATTCCTGCGGGAGGAACCCCGCGATTACGAAGCCCTGCTGCTGCTGGGAGATACCTATCTAGAGTGGGGAGGGGAAGACCCCGGTAAATATCAGGAGGCCCGTATGTCCTATGCGGTGCTGATGGAGGAATACGGGGTCAGCGATACCCTCCTGTTCCGGATGATGCGCTATTTTATCCGAACCGATAACCAGCCGGAGGTGATGAAACTCAAGAACTATTTTCAGGCCCGGCCGGAGGTAGAAGTTGATCCGGGGGCCTACACTGAGCTGGGGGGGTATCTGATTGATAAAGATCAGATAGGCGAAGTACAGGAGATCCTGTTTCGCTCTAAGGATGTCGATGATCGCTTTCCGGAGACTCACTATCAACTGGCTCGCTATTTCCAGCGTCTGCAGGAGCAGGGGGAGGAACTGAAAGCACTGCGGAACACCCTCAGCCTGATGCAGGGCCTTACCCCGCTCTCCAGCGACCGTATTGAAATGAAAGTTGATACGTACCGGCGCCTGGGAGAGGGCTTGTACGACCGGGGGAACTATCTGGAGGCCAGAGCAAACTATACCCGCGGGATTGAGTTGTACGAGGATGCCCTGAGCCGTAAACTGATCAATAAGCAGCCCCAGCTTGGGAAGCTGTATGCCGATCTGGGCGACATTCATTACTACCAGGGGGGCGAGTTTAACCAGGCGGATCAGCTTTACAGCCAAGCCGAGGATAATCTGTACGATTCTCAAGAAATGAAATACAAACAGGGGCACATCTCGTACCGAAACAGTGAATACTCAGACGCCCTGACGGAATTCCGCCAGTCCGCCGGAGCTTTTACCAATAATCATAATCTGGTGTATGCCAAAGCAAATACCTTTGTATATCGAGGCTCCTACCACAATGCCGAAGGGCACTATACGCACCTGTTGGAAATGCTCAAAAGCCGGCTCGAACAGGAGCGGCCTCTGATAATCGAAGATCGCCGTGACCACCGGGCACTGGCTGAAAATTTGATGAAGGTCAGTAATAACCTGGGAGTTACTCTCCACCGTTTGCACCTTAAAACCGGACAAAGTGAGTATTATTCCCGGGCGATGGTGCAGTTTTCCGATTCGAGCCGCTACTTTGACCGCCTCTCCCGGGACCCCGAGACCCTTGAGCGCACGGGACTGTCCAATTTAGGTTACCTTAACCAGCGCAATCTGCTGTTTCCAAACGACAATTATGAATTGCAGATCTATGCCGACCTGCCCATGGATATGAACAGCCTGGAGTTGGGCTCATAAAAAAAGCGGGCTGTGTCCCAACGGACCAGCCCGCAGCGAATACCCTCGTATTTACTATATCTACTCGACAGGCACCATCCAGCCATGGCTGTCCTCTACCTTTCCATACTGAATCCCCTTCAGGGTATTCAGCAGCTTGTGTGAGAGCTCGCCCATTTCACGGTTATTAAAAACCGCCTCTTTGCCGTGGTGGGTAATCGACTCAATATAGCTGAGTCCGGCGGCGGTTCCGGAGACAAAGCACTCGGTGCCCTCCTGCATCGCCTCTTCTATGCTGACCTTGCGCTCTTCGGTTTTTACACCCATGTCCTGGGCTAACTGAAGAATGGTCTTGCGGGTAATCCCCGGTAGAATAGTATCGCCCAGCTCGGGGGTAACCAAAGTTCCGTTTTTCAGCAGCACGAATATGTTGGAGGATGAACCCTCTTCCAGATAGCTGCGGGTTTCGGCATCCAGAAAAATTGCTTCCATGAACCCCTGCTCTTCAGCAGCCTTTTTTGCCAGAATCGGCACTACATAGTTTGCATCGCATTTGATCCAGCCGGTACCGCCCTTGAAGGCACGAATTTTATCGGTTACCAGCCCCTTGTGGTTGCCCGGTTTGAAGTAGGCTCCTACCTGGGTACTTGCAAATACCACCCAGGGGTGTTTACTTACGCCAAGGCCAATGGCCGGTTCAGAATAGCTGAAGGGGCGTATATAAATTGACTCCGCCGAGACAAAGTCGTCCTTTTCCCAAGACGAGTCGTAGGTGGGGGCAAAACCCAGTTCCTTGTTCCGCCGGCAGACCCCTTTAGCCGCCTCGACAAACATATCTACCGGAAAACCGGGGCTTCGCAAGCCCTCCATAGACCTGTTCATCCGCTTCCCGTTCTCGTCCGGCCGGAATAGCTTCATACTGCCGTCTTTCTGGGGAAAGGCCTTCATTCCTTCAAAAACGCCCATTCCGTACTGGGTGGTATAGTTGACTAAGGGAAGCTCCGGAAAAGAGTTACGCTGCTCGTGCAGGCTCTGCCGGTCATCTTCGCTCAGCGCCGCCTCCTCCGCGGGGCTCTTGTGAGGTTTTTCCTTAAACTCCTCACTCCACTTGTTGTCTTCTCCATATTTTGCAACATAAACCCAGGGCAATACCGCCAGGGTAAAACCTTTTGCCATAGCTCGCCTCCTTATATTTATAACTATTGTACGCGAGCATTTTGCAGCGGTCAAGAGGAATAAGTTTGATATAGTGAACAATAATTCGTCATGTGCAACGGTCCGGGAGCAGGCTGCTCCGGTCCGGCTTTGCGAAAGCCGTCGAATTTCGTTATGATTTGTAAAGAAATGTAGATGAGGAGGAATGTATGGTAGATCATGTATTGATACTTGCGGGGGGGTCGGGCACGCGGCTGTGGCCGGCTTCCAATTCGAAGATGCCCAAGCAGTTTTTGCCGGTGCAGGACGGGAAAAGCCTCCTTCAGTTGACGATAGAGCGGGCTCTGGCCCTCGGTATAAAGGGTAACGTGATTATCATCACCCTGAAGGAGCAGCTTGACCCGATTATTGCCGAATGCGGTAAGA
>JAWLDZ010000132.1:0-3718 GCA_041686355.1 Spirochaetaceae bacterium | reverse complement strand
CACAACTTTAGAGCACAGATTGCAGATCGCGGATCATTGCAATGTCCCGCATACGAATAATCGCCTTGTTCTGTATCTGACGAACCCGTTCCCTGGTAATACCCAGAATCTTGCCGATTTCTTCAAGGGTAAGGGGGCTGTAGCCGGAAAGACCAAAGCGTAAGGTAATAATTTTCCGTTCCCGCTCGCTCAACTCATCCATGGAGCGGTCCAGTATATCCTGCAGGTTCAAATAGAACATACTGTCAAAGGGCTCTTCATAATCTTCACTAAAGACCAGGTCCGAAAGGGTTGTCACGTTTTCATCATCCACCGTCACGTCCAGTGAAGCCGTCTCGCCGGAATATTTCATTATATTCTCGACATGTTCGGTGCTAGTATCCATGTAATCGGCAATCTCTTCGTAGTTCGGCTCCCTTCCGTATTCCTGGGTCAGATGCTTTGCAACTGAAAAGGTCTTGCGAATTACATTCAATACATGAATCGGTATGCGGATAGTCCGTCCCTTATCGGCAATCGCTTTGATAACCGCCTGTTGTATCCACCAGGTACCATAGGTAGAAAACTTACATTTACGGGTATAGTCAAACCGCTCAACCGCCTCAATCAGACCAATATTTCCCTCATCAATCAAATCCAGCAAGCTCAACCCGCGGTGCTGATACTTCTTAGCAATTGAGACTACCAGACGTAAATTGGAGGTGATCATCCGGTTTCGGTAATGCTCTAGTACCCCTTCGAGTTCCTTCTTGGCTGCCAGGTACTCCGGACGCTGAATCTGTTCTGTGCGGTATTCTTCGTCCAGTTCGTTCAATCCATTCTTATAGGTCTGGATATACTCACCTATCTCGAGCTCTTCATCCTTAGAGAGGAGCGGATAGGAGGCAATCTGCTTTAGGTAGAGAGACAGAGGATCCATTTCGTATCCTGTGTCAGCGCTTGAATATAAATCTACATCTACCGAGTTTTCTGTATAGAGTTCGTCTACCATAGTTTTCCCCTTACCGTAACTATTTTGCAGTTTAACTATGCAACGAGTTTTTGGATATCACAATAAGGTTGTTTTGAGTCTTGCTATAGGGGAATCCCCGATAGGGGGTCCTTACTGACGTTCAAGGACCAGGAGGTTCATATCTATTTTCTCTTCGGCGGATACCTCAACTCCATTCACCCTGCAGGTGTGTATATGGGAGGGGACTTTCAGGTAGATCCTGCCCGGATTGCGGGTATCGGGATGGATCAAATAGGAGATTCCTTCCCGGGTAACCTGAAAATCAACCAGCTCGGAACCGGGCAGCAGCTGCCCAGTTGAACCGGCTACTGCATAGGCATCACTGCGAACATGCAGAAAGCAGCGGGAAGAGTGGGGAGGCAGCTTGATGCTGCCGCCGTTCATGAAGCCCTCGAGGGATGAATAGTAGAGGCCCGGCACCAACGACTCCTCTACCACACGGTTTTCCAGGTTATGGAACAACACATATTCTCGCTCTTCAAGCTGAAAGCAAGCCCTATGACAATCCGCCTGCTGAAGCACCAGTGGTCTGAGGGGAAACTGCGACAAATACAGCTGTAACTCCTCGCGACTGTACTCCATGGGATTATCACTGGTAAATAAGAGTCCGCCGTACACCCGGTTCACCAAAAAAAGGGTGTACTGCTCTTCGCGGCTTAGTTTATGCCGCTCCGTCCGCAGAATAGAGACATCAGGATCGTTTACAAAGGCCCGTCCGTTCAGCCTGCGACGACCGATAGTACTTACAAGGGAGTTTACAGTAGAAACCCGTTCACGATAGCCAAGCAGCTTTAGACGGCGATCCTCCCAGGTTGGAGCGACATCGGCCCCAATCCGGCAATAGTCTACCCGACCGGCAGCCGGCGCCAGGGGAACTCCGCAGCCAAGGGTCGCCGCATCTGCGCTTAAATGGTGGAGCAGCTCCATGGCATCGTCCATGATCATACCACGGCTGCATCCAGAATGGGGGACCCTGGCCGCCGCATAGAGGAAATCAAGCTTCAGAAAGCGAAAGCCCCATACCTCGATTACCCGGTGAAAAACCTCCTGCAGATATCCCCGCACCTCCGGAAGATATATATTAAGGGCATAAAAACGGCCCCTCCATTGAAAGGGGTTGTACCCAAGCACAAGAGGCTTGGCGCTTTCCTCCTGTACGCACCACTCGGGATGGTTTTGATAGATATGAGAACACTCCTCCACAATGAAGGGGGCCAGCCACAATCCGGGGGTAAAGCCGGCAGAGTCAATCTCCGCAGCCAAGCTCTGCATTTGCCCGTCAAAACTGCTGTCGGTCTCCAGCCAATCCCCAACTGCCCGTTCCCAGCCGTCGTCAATTTGAAAAACCTGGATCGGAATGTCAAGCCGCTGGAAGGCATGCAGATTTTCACGTACAATATCCGCAGTAATTGCCGTATAATGCTGATACCAGCTGGTCCAGCCGCCGACAAAGGGGGCGGTACTGGGAAGATTCATAGCCTTAAAGAAAGTATCAAATACCTCAGCCTCATCACCGCGAGTTATGAGCAGCTGCAGCAGTAGTGCCGAGTTATTCAGCTGCAGGCCCTCACATTCACGCTCAATGCGCAGTACCGAGCGCTCTCGATGCCAATAAAAACGAGTATAGCCCAGCCGTTCCGAAAGGCTGCCGATAAACAGCAGCTCTTCCGCGTTGGAAAAATAGAAATAGGAATACCCATGAATATGCCCGGGACTATAATCTGTAAAACTGTAGTCACCGTATTTATCAAGGTGATATTTATTTATCCAGGGAAGAAAAATGCGCCGGAGACCCTTCATGTCCTCTTCGCGTTTCCACTCCCGGCTCTCCGTCCAGCTTTGAAAGCCGTTCATGTACACACGCTCTACCTGATCTTGGGGAATCCAGCGTTCGATGGAAAAACTCTGTAATGTGACTGCCCTACAGGGTTCTCCCCTCAAGCTGAGAACCGAAAACTTATCTCCTTCAACCCACTCTTTACGTACCCGGATGTCAGCATTCTCATCCACCCCGTCTTCACCTATAGGTAACTCTTTTACCGTCCCGCCCTCGCTAAGCTGATAGACAAGCCGACCCTTCCACCCCTTTCTCATTCTCTAACTCTGCTCCACAATTTTTGCGAGGACAGCAAACCTGTCTTCAATTATCTGCAGATGCCCTTCACACAAGTGCAGACTCCTCTCCGCAGCCGCTTTCTCCAATTTCAGGGCCGGTTCACCGAGACCATAAACCCTCAAATTCGTCGCGGTGCCCTTAAGCCGATGGGCGGAGGCAGCCAAATTCTGCCAGTCCTGCTGTGCCAGGAAACCCTTTAAGGGCGCTACATAATGGGCCTTATCCTGTAAAAACTGCTGCAGCAGTTCCAGGATAGTATTTCGGTCAATCAGAAGCGCATCTCGGGCTGCATCGAGATCCAACCACTCACAGCTGTCAACTGTAGTATCGGAAGCAACATCAAATTTTTTGTTTACCATTCTCACACCTTTAATATATCCTATTGAAACTCTGAAAGCCCTGTCAAGGCGAGTAATCCGAAATTAGGGTTTTGTATTGCTGCCGCCGCCAAATTAAAAGTTGCTCTTGAGCGTTAACTTTATTATACTAAATAGTACTAATGGAGAAGCAAATGAGCCAACAACTGCAGGCACTGTCTATAGACGATGAACACATAAATCTAAGATTGATAGAAGAAATGGGACGCAAGC
>JAWLDZ010000131.1:0-3844 GCA_041686355.1 Spirochaetaceae bacterium | reverse complement strand
TGTATATGGGCTGGCAGCGGGAGGCTGAAAGGGGCTACCGGTTTATCCCCTACCGCTATCTGCTGCCCATAAAAACCGCCGCGGATATGTATCTCTGGACAGCCAAGCAGATTGCGCGCAACCCCATGGTGGTCTACGAGCGGCAGGTAAAACCTCCGAAACTGCGCATTGTGCTGCAGGCTTTATATAACAGTGTAGCCGCACCGATTACCGCAGCACGGGCCGGCAGGGCTGCCGGCCCGCAAGGAAAATGGCAAGGGAACTAGTATGGGAAAAGCAAAGAGGGTTGCAATTATCGGGGCCGGCTTCGGCGGCTTATCCGCCGCTATTCGGCTGGCTGCCCGGGGCTGGAAGGTAGATGTGTACGAGCAGCAGTCCTATGCCGGGGGCAAAGCCGGTTCGCTGGAGCTTGGCGGGTACCGCTTTGACCGTGGCCCCTCATTGATCACTATGCGGGAGGTCTTTGCCGAACTGTTTGAGTCTGTCGGCCGGCGGCTGGAGGACTACGTGCAGTTTGAGCAGCTCGATACGGTCTGTTCCTATTTTTTCTCCGATGGAACCGAGCTGGCCTCCCGCGGCAATCCCGAAGACTTTGCCCGGGAGGTGGCCGCTAAAACCGATGATTCCGCCGAGAGTCTGCGGCACTTTTTAAAATACAGCCGCGGAATATATAAGAAAACCGCCGAACTGTTTCTGATGCACAGCCTGCATGACTGGGCCACCTATTTTAAGCCAAAGGTCTGGCAGGGGCTGTTTAGTCGGGGCAAGCTGGATGCGGGGCGGTCGATGGACACTGCGATCCGCAGTTTTTTCCATGACCCGCGGATGCAGCAGTTCTTTAACCGCTACGCCACCTATAATGGTTCGGATCCGTATCAGGTTCCGGCCACCCTCAACATAATCCCCCATGTCGAATATAATATGGGAGCCTATGCCTCTAAAACCGGTATTTACGCCCTGCCCCAGGCCATGCGGAGCCTGGCGGAGGAGCTGGGAGTGGAGTTTCATTTTAAGCAGCCGGTAGAGAGTATCAGGCTGCAGAATGGACGAGCCACCGGGGTGCGTACCGCCGTCGGCGAGCTGCCGGCGGACATCGTTCTGAGTAATATTGATGCCCGGCGAACCTATGAAGTGCTGCTGCAGGATCCGGAGGCGCCCTATGCACGGCGTTATCGGCAGCTGGAAGCCTCTTCGAGCGGGTTGGTGTTTTTCTGGGGAATGAAGAGCAGTTACCCCGAACTGACGGTGAACAATATTTTCTTTTCCCGGGATTATCCGGCGGAGTTTAAGTCCCTGTTTTCTGAGCTGCGTTGTCCGGATGATCCCACGGTGTATGTGAACATTACCAGTAAGCTGACCCCGGAGGATGCTCCCGAGGGGGGCGAAAACTGGTTTGTGCTGGTCAATGCTCCCCGCAACAACGGTCAGAACTGGGAGAGTGAAACAGCCCGAACCCGGGAGCGGGTATTGGCTCGGCTCGAGGAGGCCCTTGGTCGTTCAGTTGCCGATGATATTGCGGTAGAGGAGGTGCTGACTCCGGCACAAATCGAAAAGGAGACGGGCAGCTACTACGGCAGCCTTTACGGCATCAGTTCGAATACCAAAACCGCCGCCTTTTTACGTCACCCCGCCCGCAGCAGCCGTTACGGGGGGCTCTATTTCTGCGGCGGCAGTGTGCACCCCGGAGGTGGTATGCCCCTGGCGGTATTGTCCGGGAAAATTGCTGCAGATATAATCCGGAAAAGGGAGTAATCAATAAAAAGGAGTAAGCCCGTGGCGGTGTTATCAATCATCACGAAACTTAAAGAACTTCCCAGGGATCAGCTATTTCTGCTGATTATTGCGGATTTCTATTTAGTCGGTCTTATTTTACATGCAGTTCCAGCTACTTTTCCGTATATGCTGCTGCTTACCCCTCTAGTGCTGCTGGTCTTCGGTGTGTTGGCGCTGTTTCCTCTGGCAAGGGAGGGACGACGAGGGCTGTGGCTGTGGGCGCTTATCACCTATGTGGTCACCTTAAGCCTGGAGATAATTGGCGTACAGACCGGCAAAGTCTTCGGTGCCTACCAGTACGGAGAGGTGCTTGGCCTGCAGCTGGCCGAGGTGCCCCTGGTTATCGGCTTTAACTGGGTAATCGTTGTTCTGGGCGCGGCCCGGCTAAGCGAGCGGCTCACGGCCTCGCCACTGTTGTCGGCCCTGATTGTCGGTGCTGTGTGCGTAGTCTACGATTATGCCCTGGAGCCGGTTGCAATCGGACTTGATTATTGGCAGTGGGAGGGGGGGCAGATTCCTCTGCAGAACTATACGGCCTGGTTTCTAATTGCGGCGGTGGCCGGCTGGGTCTACCGCAAGTTCGGCCTTACCGCCAAAACACGCTTACCGGAATGGTACGTGGGAATACAATTTATTTTTTTTATAGGATTACAGCTGCTGGTTGTTTAAATCTGGAGGAAGCATGAAAGAGTTTTTCGCACAACAAAAACAGATTATTAGTCACTATCTAGGCGAGTTTCTCGCAGCAAAAGGAACCGATCTGAACCGGGTCCATCCAATGGGCGGCGAGAGCGGATTCAAAATTCAGGATTTTGCCGGTAAGGGAAAAATGCTGCGGGGCGGTCTGGTGGCCTTGGCCTATTTTCTCACCACCACCGAAAGCACCGCCGCTGCCGACAATACAACTGGAGACACCGGAAACACCGGCTCCGGAGCCCAAGAAAAACCGGAGCATCCGGAAAAAACCGCTCCGACCACCGAGTTTTTGGTGCCTCCGCGAGCGGTGAGTGCCGTTGGCGGGGTAATGGAGCTGTTTCAATCGGCCTTTCTTATTCATGACGATATTATGGACCGTGATGAAAAGCGACGCGGGGGTCAATCTGTGTATGCGCAGTATGTATCTCTTGCCGAGAAAAAAGAGCTGCCCGATGCCTATCATACCGGAGAATCCATGGGTATATGTGTGGGGGACATTGCCTTTTTCCTTGCCTTTGAAATTCTGGCGGAAGTCACTCGGGCAACCGGAAAGGAACAGTTAGCTGCACTCTGCAGCCGGGAGCTCTCCTATGTTGGAGTGGCACAAATGCTGGATGTGTACTGGGGACAAACAAAAGCACCAATAACTGAAAAGGAAGTCTTCGACCTGTATCGCTACAAGACCGGTCGCTATACATTTTCTCTGCCCCTGTTATGCGGAGGGCATCTTGCAGGTGCAAGTCAGGAACAGCTTGATGCGCTGGAGAGGATAGGCGAGCTGCTGGGCATTGTGTTTCAGCTAAAGGATGATGAGCTGGGTTTGTTCGGAGAAGAGACGCTGCTTGGCAAGCCCATCGGCTCGGATATCAGTGAAGGGAAGAAGACCCTGTTTCATGTAGCTCTCATGGAGCGAGCCGACTCTCAGGAAAAACAGCGACTGGATACACTATTCGGTAAGCCCGACATAAGTGCTAAAGAGGTGCACTACGTACGCAGCCTGGTCGACCGTCATGGAATTCGTGAATGGATGCTGGATGTGTGCCGCCGTTATGCCGTGGAAGCTCGGGAGCTCATTGATGGAATGGAGCAGGTATCGGAAACCTACCGGCAAATTCTCATCGATCTGCTCGACTACAGCCTGAACCGGGTCAGCTGAAGCCCGGTCTTTCGGCCGGCCAACAATCTGCGGTCGCTCGTTGATATTCGGCCTTTCAAGGACCTCCGGCTGCTCACTGCTGTGTGGTTAGTTCTTCCGGATAGGGGTTTATCTTATCGTAGTTCTGCAGGTTCCTATTGTAGCGGCCCCCCGGACGGTATACGCGCACCTCAAAATGCAGGTGGGGTCCGGTAGACTTTCCTGAATCGCCGATAGGTC
>JAWLDZ010000130.1:0-3915 GCA_041686355.1 Spirochaetaceae bacterium | reverse complement strand
CTGCGCAATGAAAAACGTTCCCGAATGGGCCCGCAAAGAGGGGCACAACGTTGAAGTCGAAGAAGTCGACGACGGCGAGTGGGAAGTTATCATCGAAAAAGCTAAATAACAAGCGGAGGTACCCGTTTTGGGCATTAAAGACAATAAATACTATAAAGAGTGGATTAAGGCTGCCTGGCCGTATCTGACCGGCGCTATCCTGCTCTCGGTATTCCAGATTGTTACGCTGGCAACTACCGGAAACCCCTGGGGTGTATCCGGAGTACTAGCAAACTGGGGTGCCTGGCTATTCGAAGCCGTCGGCGGAAATGTGGACAAATGGTACTACTTTTCCAGCGAAGGCGCACAGAGAACCCTCGAAGGGGGCCCTCTTAACCACGGTGGAAGTATCCGAAATATCGGAATTATCTTTGGAGCCCTGCTGGCAGTACTGCTGGCCGGGGGATTCAAGATTAAAAAGTTGAAGTCCAAAAAACAGGTGATCGCCGCGGTACTGGGCGGTCTTCTGATGGGCTACGGTGCACGCATCGGCTTCGGCTGTAATATTGGTGCGCTTTACAGCGGAATTGCCTCGTTCTCCCTCTCCGGATGGGTATTTGGAATATTCATTTTTCTGGGAGCAATTGTGGGCAGTAAACTGCTGGTCAAATATTTTATGTAATTTTGGAGGATTCTTGTAATATGCGTGAGAAAAAACGTGAAGAGTACGATGTAGTGATCATTGGCGGTGGTGCCGCCGGACTGACCGCCGGTATTTATGCAGGACGGGCACGCCTAAAAACACTGATTATTGAAAAAGCGCTGGTCGGCGGACTCGCCACCTATACTAACGAAATCGAGAATTATCCCGGTTTTCCCGAAGGCAGCAGCGGACTGGGACTGATGAATCTGTTCAAAAGTCAGGCGGAAAAATTTGGTGTAAAATTCAAGCTGACCGACGTAAAAAAAGTGAACTTGACCGCTGAAAAGAAAACCGTGGAAACCTTCCGCAACATTTACGAGGCAAAGACTGTAATTGTAGCCTCCGGCGGCCGCCCGCGGGTAACCCAGTCCAAAAACGAAGAGAAATACCTTTTTGACAAGGGAATCTCTTTCTGTGCCACCTGTGATGCCGCTGCGAACACCGACAAAACCGTTATGGTCATCGGCAGCGGCGATGCAGCCATCGAGGAAGGCATGTTCCTGACTAAATTTGCTGCCAAGGTCATCGTATCGGTTATACACGACGAAGGCAAAATGGACTGTAACGAAATTGCCCGAGACCAGGCTCTGGCCAACCCTAAAATGGAGTTCAAGTGGAACACCATTGTCGACTCCTTTGAGGGCGAGGAACACCTTGATACGGTAGTTCTGAAAAACCTCAAGACCGGCGAACTGGATCCGGTTAAGGTTGACAACTGTTTTGAATTTATCGGCTATGTACCCAACACGGAGATCTTCGAGGGTGTGCTCAATATGAGCAAGCAGAAATATGTAATTACCAACGAAGAGATGGAAACCGGCATCCCGGGAGTCTTCGCCTGCGGCGATGTACGTGAGAAGGGCCTCAAACAGGTTGCTACCGCTGTTGGCGACGGCGCTATTGCCGGAGTGAACGCCGAAAAGCATATTGCCGAAGAGGAAGTCTTCGAAAATCAGATTATGCAGAAAGAGAAAATCGGCATGATCTATATCTATTCGGCCATCGACGCCCCCAGCCGTGAACTGCTGCCGACCCTGCAGGAAATTGAAAAAGAGTACGAGGACCAGGTAAAACTCAATGTAATCGACCTGTACAAGGGCAAATCACTCTGCGATCGCCTCAGCTGTGACGTAGAACCGATGACTATTTTCTATACGCTCAACGGCGAAGTTGCCTCTGTCAGCACCGACTGCTCAGTCCCCGCTGTAAAGAAACAGCTGAATGAATTAGTAGCTGAAAAGTCTAAGCAGGGAAGCACTGCATAGTCCCTTAAAAGTGCATCCGCTTCGCACATAAAAAGGCATAAGAAGGCCGCCCGACAGTATTTTCGCTGTCACCGGGCGGCCTCTTTTTTTCTACTTCATACTACGCCGATTTGCATACCATTCACTTGTATCGTACTACCGCCCGCGGTTCGAAGACCTGAAAGGTAAAGGATTCGGTAAAATAGAGTCCAACACTTTTAGTGGAGTGGGTTGCATACCCGATTGAAAGGTCCTGCCCTATCGACATAACAAAATCACCGCCCCGGATAGACAGCAACAGCGGAGAGTCAAGATGACGGGCCAGAAGTACTGAACCTCCGAGCATACGCTCCAGGTGAGTTTTGAGGGACACCCCCTTGATATAGCTGTTCAGCTGCTGCCACACTTCCATGGGGACCGCCAAGCTGTAGGGCCCTTCGATACCATTCTGCACCAGCTGTGTAACTCCCTGGGCCACCGACTGAACTATCTGTTCCGGGTCCTGGGGAAATTGCAGTGCCGGCTGGTCGGAAACCTGCTGCAAGCCCTGGATGCCGGCATCCTGAAAACCCTCAAACAACACCCGGTCTTCAAAAACGGCTACCTCTTCCGCAGCCTTTTCCAGGACATCTAAATCCACATCCCGGGCTCCGCGGGTTGCATTATCAAGTTCCCATACATTCAGCTCAAAGGGCACCCGCAGCTCAAGCAGCGGTTTCACCTCGTACAAGCCATAGGAAATCGATCCGCTCTCGTTCAGCGAACCCAAGCGTCCGGTACTTACCGCATGGTGTTCCCAGCCCTTGGGCCCTTCCACATCAACCAGCCTGCGAGCCGTCAGAGAACTGCGCAGATAATCCGCCGCCAGAGAATCTATTTCTTTCCAACCCGCATCAGAAATCGGGGCTAAGGATCTTCTTAAAATATCCATTATTACCTCCTGTTAATCTTGCCTAGAGCTTGCCTATGCCTAAATCGGAGTTACCCCCGGAGCCGCGCTCACCACGATTCTCGCCTCCACCATTCTCTCCGGATTCCATCTCTTCTTCCAAGCTAGTAATATCACCACTTGTGAACAGAAAGGTCTTCATTGCCTCGTCCCATTCAGGCATATTGCGCCGCAGCCACTCCAGGGCCATGCAGGCGTGTTCAATCTCCTCATCCCGGTTGTGGGCCATAATCGCGGCTAATTGCTGATTGTCGGATGCATCCACCCGCTGGTGATACCAGTCAATAGCCTCCACTTCCTCTTTTAAGCTCTTCAAAGCTCTCGAAAAATTCTTTGCCTCTAATGACAATCCTTCTTCATGATAATCTGCCATTCTGTTATCCTCCTTCCGATTTTCCATTTACTTTTACATAGAAGATACTAGTATCAGCCGTCAAAATCAAAGACGGCGCTCACTCTCCCTGCGAATCAACCGCCTGCATAAGTGCCCGCACTCCCGCCACATTGCGCGTAAATTCAGCATCAGTACGCCCGACCATCTCAACGGTAATCTCCGGAATTCTCTTTGAATAAAAATAGCCCCCCGAAGCTCCGGTAATTCGGTAGCCCACCAGAGAACGATTCTCCGGAATTGGATACCCCGAAGCTTCCGAATATACCTGTGCTAAGCTCCGGGCCGGTTCCCACTTATCCCGTTTTCCACTGTAGTAAATCCCATTGGCCGCACTGTGGTAAGACAGCACCACCTCCGGCTTAAGACGCAGCACAAAATTGCGCAGGGCCCGTGTTTCCGGTTCACTGAAAGGCCGGCTGCCGGCATCAACTTCTAGGTTTCTCCACTCTGAAACCGGCTCCCAACGGGCATCCCAGTTGCGGTTTAAGTCAACCCCGCGGGCATTAAAACGCCCTTTGGTGGTATCAACTGAGGTCGGGTCAAACTCATCCAGCGCTTTGCCTCCGGTCACCGCCGCCAAGCCGTCCGGATTGAGCACCGGAATAATATACAGCGATACCTCCTCCGGGATCGCCCCGCCGGCCTC
>JAWLDZ010000129.1:0-3924 GCA_041686355.1 Spirochaetaceae bacterium | reverse complement strand
CATTGGTGGACCTCCTCTAAAATAAAGTGTGGGTACACTCTAATAGAGGGGGTAATTCGCATCTGTGCTTCAATCCCCCAAGGTTTGAACCATTAATTATGATTTCCTTGTCCAGGCGCCAAGCTCGATCATTTTTGATGCAGCTTGTTGTCCCCAGCCTTTATTTGCCTGGGGGCTTGCAGGGCTTGGATGCAAAATGGAGTCAATCACCGGTCTTGCAGACGGTACCTGATCATGTCGTAGTAAATAGGTCTGATGGGCCTGGTAGGCCTGTTGTATTCGTCCGGCGGCAAACTTACCTACACCTATTATAAATGACGGTTTGAGGGCATTGATAACCTCGATTAAATGTGAATTGCAGGCTGCAAACAGTTCATCCCGCTCGGCCTTCGGCAATTTATCGGGAGTAAGGTTTTTGCCGCCCGCTTCCATAAAAATAAGGGGACAGTAATTAGCAACGTAGTGCTGTTTGAAAAAGTTGTCGGCAGTCCCAAACCTCTCCTGCATCAGGCTCCATAAACGTCGCCCGCTGACTTCACTCCGGGTGCAGGCGTATCCATCAATTGGTTTTTTAGGGTGAGTTTTTTCCGGTTGCCTAACCGCTGTCTCAATTTGCATCCAGTCACGTACAAACTGTATCTCCCCGAAGGGAACGCCGGTCTGAGCCATCCCCCAAGGTCCCGGATTCATACCGACCAATAAAATCTCCCGCGGCCCGCTTGCATAACGGCGTATATATTCTGAGTGGGCATTCCAGGCATAGATGAGTGGATTGTAGGTATAGGCAACTTTTCCACTAAAGGAAAGGTTATTGCTTGTACGAGCCAGCCGAGCTGCGGCAGCTTCTATCACTTCTGTAGTATTGTTCATGTGCCCAGTGTAGCCCGGCTTATTCTGCTTCTGCAAGCCTGAGCAGTACAGCTCTGGTCGGCAGCTTAACAATATGCACGCGAGCGAGTCGATCTATTGGTGGGAATCTCAGGGGTTATGGGAGGAGAAATGAAAACTGGTGTCTTCTAAAGTCGAATTTTTTTATAGAGCCCCAAATATTAGTTGCGTATCTGCGGATTGCTGGGTACCATTCTATGAGCTGAGAGGCTTGACATCAGATGTGGCAGGAGGAGTTGCATGAAACCGGTAAAAATGAGCAGTCGAGATACAATTACTCTACTTTTGTTGGTATTGATGTCGGTTTTTTTGTTTGCCGATCAGAGAATTATGTCGGCTATACTGCCGGAGCTTTCCGCCGAGTATGGGGCAGATGTAAGGACCTTGGGATTTATCGGCTCTGCATTTACCCTGGTGGGCGCCTTTATCAGTATTGTGTTTGGTTATTTTACCGACCTCATTTCTCGGAAAAAATTGCTGGTGATTACGGTGTTTGTCGGGGAGATCCCCTGTCTACTAACCGGTATTCCCTTTTTTACCCAAACCTTGTGGAGTTTCACCCTGCTGCGGATTTTGACTGGCATCGGTATTGGCGGTATCTATCCTATCTCCTTTTCGCTCATCTCCGACTACTTTAGGGAGGAGCACCGCGCCTCCGCTTCTGCCTGGCTGGGAGTTGCATGGGCAGTGGGGATGATGGGTGGACCGGCCTTGGCTGGTTACTTGACAGGAAGCTTCGGCTGGAGAATTGCCTTTATCCTGGCGGCATCGCCAAATTTTCCCTTGGCCTTGATATTTGCTCTATACGCCCGGGACCCTGAACGGGGACGGACGGAAAAAGCCTTGGAAAAGCTGATTCAATCGGGTATTGCATATACCTCCCGCATCAAGCTGAGTGATTTTAAGCTGCTTTTTTCAAACCGGACCAATTTTTGGACCTTTTTGCAGGGGGTTCCAGGCACGATTCCCTGGGGGATTCTCAGTTACTGGGTAATTATTTTTTTGGAACAGGAGCGCGGCTTTTCGAAGGAAGAAGCAACTACTGTTTTTTTGATGATGGGCCTTGGTGCAACAATTGGGGCTGTTGTTTTTGCGGTAATTGGAGAGCGTCTGTATCGAAAAAATCCACGTTTACTGCCCCTGCTGTGCGGAGTAGGAGTCCTGGTGGGAATTGTACCGATGCTCCCTGTGCTGAACTACCCTGTGTTTGACCCAGGTGGACTGCAGCTGCTACTGCTTAACCTTGGAGCCTTTGTCGGTGGTTTCCTGGTGTCGGTGCCCTCTGCGAATGTAAAAGCTATTCTGATGAACGTAAACCGGCCAGAGCATCGAGGCTCAGTGTTTGCTGTATTCAATATTACCGACAACCTGGGTCAGGGTTTTGGCCCGGCAATCGGTGGGCTGCTCGTACCGATTGGCTACCAATTTACCATGAACTTCGCCCTGTTCTGGTGGCTTCCCTGCGGTTTGATATTTTTTATGGTTGCCCGTTATATAGTAGCTGATCGCGACCGCCTACAACAGCTTATGCGCTTCAGGGCTGCACATATGCAGGAAAGGGATGTGCAGAGCTGATGCATCACATGTTGGGAAAGAAAAGAAAGTTGGAAAAGAAAGGAAGTAAGCCCGGCGGCACAAGAAAAATAGGTGTAATGGTAACAGGTATGCTTCTGCTCCTGTATGGGGGATGCGCCGGGGTTCCTTCTCCCGAAGAGGGGCTTTTACCTCTCCCGGCTGATATCCAAGAGCTTAGGTGGCATCGAATTGCCCCGGGGGTTGAATACAAAACGCATCCCGGTAACCGGGAGGTCCCGCAACTGCATTTGCTGAGGATTGACCTAGAAAATGAATATGTGAAAGTCAGCCCGTATCCGCCCCAAGAGAGTGGGGCGGAACCTCTGGATATCGCAGAAACTGTAGGAGCTTCGGTCGTCATTAGCGCCACTCCCTTCCGCTATGTGTTTAATCTGCTGCAGGGTTTTCAGATGAAGCCTGTGGGAGTGTACAAAGCAGAAGGGGTGCTCTATTCACAGCAGGAAAAGGAGTGGGGGGTGCTGTGGAAGGAACCGGCTGGAAAATTGCAAATTAGTGATGGTTTAACTCGAAAACGCCTCCAAAGGGCCCAATGGGCGGCCGGGGGCTTTGAGCCGATTCTGCTTAGGGGGCAGAATATAGGGGTTCACGGTGAACGTACTGCCAGGACGGCAGTCGGCCTGGATGCGAAAGCTCGGTTTTTGTACATTGTGGTGGTTGAGGGGAAGGGGCTTCTGCGCCGGGGGCTCACCTCTAAAGAGACAGCCCGGATATTTTCCCAACTTGGAGCCTTTTCAGCGATGAATTTTGATGGCGGGAATTCGGCCTTTCTTGTTATTCAAACAGGAGAGGAGGGGGCTTTTTATGCATATCGGGGGGGACACCGCACAATGGCCTGTTTCCTGCTGGTAGAACAGGTTGGGCCAGAGGACTGATCCTTTCAATAATTCTATTGGTAATTCTATTGATAAGTTTATTGATTCTTGAGAAAGCTCCGGTGGCGATGAAAAAACTCCAACATATGCTGCTGTAGTCCTCCGAAAAACTCACGTTCAAGGCGAGTTCCGGTAGGGGTGATGTATCGGTAGTGCCAGATTTCAAACATATAACCGGTCAGTTCCTCCTTTCCTTCCGGATATGAGAGTGAGAACCCGTATTTCCAGGCCTCTTTAAGGAGCCATTGACCGGCGGGTGTGTCCCCGAACTCTGGTGTTATACTTCCAAAATCGATAGTGGTTCCAAGTTGGTGCTGACTGGTACCCGGACGCGCAGAGAAGCGGTCCGCTTCTTTTTGACCATGCTGGTCTACATATCTTTCATAGAGACCTTGCTGATAAGAGTATGAGCGGAAAGCTGAGGAATATACCAATTCAATATTATCTATACGCGCTGCCTCCGTCATGGCTAGAACCGCAGGCATGCACACACGGCTTAGCTGAAGGTCGGCACGGTTGAGGGTGAGGGGGTAATTGCTTAGTAAAACTAAATCATCCGGAGCATATT
>JAWLDZ010000128.1:0-4062 GCA_041686355.1 Spirochaetaceae bacterium | reverse complement strand
GGAGCTTCGATTCTTTCCCAGTAAAAAGTTTGATTTTATTGAATCCCTGGCCTCCTGTGCCGGGGTGGTGGCTACATCGGGGCATCAGCTCAGCAGCGAGGCACTTCACCTCGGCAAACCCCTGTTCTCCATTCCACTGGAGGGTCAGTTCGAGCAGCGGCTTAACGCCGTCATGATCGAGCGCTCCGGCCGGGGAATTCATGCCGGAATGGAAAGGATAGGAAGCGACCTTGACCGCTACTTCAATAGTCTTGACGAGCTGATGGAAGAAAACCAAAGGCCGGCGCCGGCGGGATACTGTTTTGATGACGAGAGCGACCGGGCAGCTGCTCTGGTACACCGCTTTTTTTCCGGCGAAGGGGTTTCTCTGGCACAGGGGCTCTAATGCACAGGGTCGCTCATTTTGAAAGGCAAAGGCCTAGGCATAGCATATGTAGAAAAAACCTTATAAAATGAGGGCATGTCGAAATTGTCCTTTTCTGCACAGCTTGTACCTGCATTTAAGAAAGCCTTGAGGGGCCTTACCGGCAGCCTGCCGATCATTCTGACGGTAGTACTGCTGATTTCACTGTTAAAAACTTACCTTCCCGCAAAATCAATAATGCGCTTTTTCGGCCATTCGGAACTTGCCGATACGGCCATTGGAGCCCTGTTTGGATCCATCCTGGCGGGAAACTCAATCAACAGTTACATCATCGGTGAACAACTGCTAAAAGATGGTGCTCCCTTAAGCGCGGTTGCCGCTTTCCTGGCTGCATGGGTTACCGTTGGGGTTGTGCAGATACCCGCAGAATCGGAGGAACTCGGAAGCCGCTTTGCCCTAACCCGGGCCGCCGCAGGTTTTTTCTTTTCCATGGTAGTTGCCTTGCTTGTTACTATTGTGCTTGGAGGTGAATTGCTGTGAAATCAAACCCGAAGGAAAAGGGCAATCCTGAAAAGGGCAAAGCCGGCAAACCCCTATTTTCGCGCAACTCCCTAATCGCCCTCGGCCTTACCCTGCTTGCCTACCTGCTGCTGCAGTTGACCGGCACCCCCGACATCGCCACTGCCTGGGCTTACGCCGGCAGCCTGCTGCGCCAAATTCTTCCCGTGTTGGCGGTGGTGCTGCTCTTCATGGCCGGCGGAAACCTGGTGCCCCATGCCTTCGTCAGACGTCACCTCGGCGAAGATTCCGGGATGAAAGGATACTTGTTCGCCCTCGCCGCCGGAACCCTAAGCCACGGGCCGGTGTACGCCTGGTATCCCTTCCTCTCCGAACTACAGCAGAAGGGTGTTTCCAACGGCAAGTTAGCTACCTTCCTGTTTGCTCGGGCAGTGAAAATACCCCTCCTTGCCGCAATGGCCTTATATTTTGGCGTCCCCTTTACTATTACCTTCACGGCGTGTATCCTCGGTGGAGCGCTGCTTATGGGCATTCTTTTTGAGAACGTCCCTTAACGACGAAACTCAACAGCGACGCTCTCCCAATCTTCCCAAAAATATTTGTAAAAAACGCGTTAATTTGTCCTGACTGCTTGATTTCTCATATATGGTGTGTTAGTCTCCTTTTTAGGTAAAAACAGCGCTAAATATAGCGCCAAACCAAAAGGTTAATCCAATGCAATGTCCGCACTGTAACGCAAATAACGATAAAGTGGTTGAATCACGCAGCAACTCCGCCGGAACCTCAATCCGTCGCCGCCGCGAATGCCTGGAGTGCGGGTACCGATTTACCTCATACGAGCACATCGAAGAGAAGCAGCTGATGGTCATCAAACGGGATGGACGCCGCGAGCCCTTTGACCGCCAAAAACTTGAGCGTGGAATTCAAACATCCTTGGAGAAACGGCCTGTATCGCAGCTGAAAATCGAAGAGATCGTTCATTCCATCGAAGATGAGGCGGCTATTCGCGAGGGGGGCACCCGGGAAATAGACGGGGCCCAGATAGGCGAGATGGTTCTACAGCAGCTCTACAAAGTGGATAAGGTGGGTTATATCCGCTTTGCATCGGTGTATAAAATGTTTGAGGATGTGGAAGCCTTTAAACGGGAGTTGGATGCCATGTTTGCACAAAACGGAGGGGAACAGTGAAGGTTGAATTAAAAAACGGAAGTTGGGAAGTACTGGTCGGTGACGATGCACAAGGGGTCGTCGGAGACGGTGGAGCTGAGTCACGAAAGACAGAGCCGGTGCTGCGGCGCATCATCAAGCGCGACGGGTCGGTGGAGGCCTATCAACGCAGCCGCATAGCAGGAGCTATCGCCAAAGCAGTCACCGCAGTACAAAAGTCCGACGATCCCCAGCAGGTTGAGGAGCTGGTCGAAGCACTCACCCAAAGGGCGGAGCAGAAACTACAGGAATTCATGCAGCACCGCCACCCCAACTCGGTTCCGGCCATTGAAGAAATTCAAGACCTGGTGGAAACCGTGCTGATCGAATCGCGGGAGGTTGCCGTAGCCAAAGCCTACATCCTCTACCGAGCCCGCCGCGAGTCGATCCGCGATACCCGAAAGCTGATGCTCGACATCAACACTACCATGGACGGCTACCTTTCTCAGTCGGATTGGAGGGTCAACGAGAATGCAAATGTGAACTTCTCGCTGGGAGGCTTGATCCTCCACAACTCCGGCACCATCACCGCCAACTACTGGCTCAAGAACATTTATACCCCCGAGATTGCAGCGGCTCACCGCAGCGCCGCCTTTCACATCCATGACCTTTCGATGTTCAGCGGCTACTGCGCAGGGTGGTCACTGCGGCAGTTGATTGACGAAGGGCTGGGAGGTGTGCCCGACAAGATATCCTCTAAACCGGCCCGACATCTCTCAACCCTCATCCAGCAGATAGTGAACTTTCTGGGGGTAATGCAGAATGAGTGGGCCGGCGCTCAGGCCTTCTCCAGTTTCGACTCTTACCTGGCGCCCTTTGTAAAGTCCGGTAATCTGTCCTACGAAGAGGTCAAACAGAACCTGCAGACCTTTGTTTTTGGCGTAAACACCCCCTCCCGCTGGGGCAGCCAGGCCCCCTTCACCAATATTACCCTCGACTGGACAGTACCCGGCGACTTAGCCGACCGTCCGGCGGTGGTTGGCGGGAAAGAACAAGACTTCACCTACGGCGACTGCCAGGCGGAGATGAACCTGATCAACCGGGCATTCATCGAATTGATGCTCGAGGGCGATGCGGAGGGGCGCGGTTTTCAATATCCGATTCCCACTTACAATATCACCAAGGACTTCGACTGGGACTCGGAGAACGGCCGACTGCTGTTTGAGATGACCGCCAAATACGGCACCCCCTACTTCCAGAACTTCATCAACAGCGACCTCGACCCCGGTGATGTACGTTCGATGTGCTGCCGGCTGCAGCTGGACAAGCGGGAGCTTCGCAAACGCGGCGGCGGCCTCTTCGGCTCGGATGAGTTTACCGGTTCGGTAGGAGTAGTGACCATTAACCTGCCGCGCATTGGCTACCTCTCCGACTCAAAGGTAGATTTCTTCCGCCGCCTGACCGACCTAATGGATACCGCAGCACAGTCGCTTGTGATCAAACGGAAGGTCATCGACCATCTGATGAAGGGAGGCCTTTTCCCCTACTCCCGCCGATATCTCGGACACCTGAACAACCACTTCTCCACAATCGGTATTGTGGGAATGAACGAGTGCGCCCTCAACTTCCTGGGCAAGAACATCTCCACCGAGGAGGGCAGCAGCTTTGCCGAAGAGATTCTGGACTACATGCGCCGCCACCTAGCCGACCTGCAGGAGGATACGGGAGACCTGTTTAACCTGGAGGCCACCCCGGCCGAGAGCACCAGCTACCGCCTGGCCAAACATGATAAAGAACAGTACCCAGACATTATCACCAGCGGCGAAAAGGAGCCCTTTTACACCAACTCAACCCAGCTGCCGGTGGACCAGACCAATGACGTCTTCGAGGCCCTGGACCATCAGGACAAACTGCAAAGCAAATACACCGGCGGCACCGTATTCCACGCCTTTTTAGGCGAAGCGGTCAGCGACTGGAAGGCCTGCCGAAGCATGGTGCAGACCATTGCCCGCAACTATCATCTGCCCTATTTT
>JAWLDZ010000127.1:0-4195 GCA_041686355.1 Spirochaetaceae bacterium | reverse complement strand
TCTATTAGTATTATTTTCGATGAGTATTATTTTCAATGAGTTGTAACACTAAATTTCTGTTAAGCATACTCGTTTCAGGAGTGCTCCTCCTTGCTTCCTGCGGGGAGGAGCACCGCATTTCAGAAAGCTCTTCGACAGGTTCAATTGAAGCCCCTGTGAACACTGAAAGGGATATCAGAAAGTTCGCCGGCACGGAGCTTAACTTTATCGCCAACAAGCATCCCTGGATCGATTTAATACGCCCGCGGTTGGAGCAGTTTTCACAGCTGACCGGTATTACAGTAAACCTAAAGGTATACCCGGAGGAACAGTTCCGTACCAAGCGCAGTGTAGAACTGATGTCCGGGCTCTCTAATATCGATGTGTTTATGATCATGCCCGGCAACAGCCTGGATGAATATTATCGTAATGGGTGGATAGAAGAACTGAATTCCCTCATGGAATCCCCTGAGCTAGGATGGCCCGAGTATGATATGGAGGATGTATTCGACACCGCCCTCCAGGTTGGTGTTCGCGATGGAAATAACTATACCCTGCCCATTATGCTGGAGACCAGTTTATTAGCGTATAATCGGGATATCTTTGAAGCCTACGATATACAGGTTCCCCACAGCATGGAGCAGCTTGAAGCTGCCGCTCAAGCGGTATTTGAAGGCAGCGGAGGCCAAGTGTACGGTATTACCATGCGCGGGAAAAAAAGCGCCGCCACCAGTCAGTGGATCGATTTTGTACGCTCCTTTGGAGGTGATTGGCTGGATAAGAACGGCCGAGCGGCACTGCATTCGCCGGAGGCGATTGCAGCTACCCAGTTATATGGCAGACTGCTGCGGGAATACGGCCCTCCAAGTGCGCCGACTAACAGCTGGTACGAGAGCACCGCCATGTTCATGCAGGGCCGGGCAGCGATGATCTACGATGCCAGCGTATTTAAGAGCAACTACGAAGACCCTCAGATGTCAAAAATAGCAGATAAGGTAGGCTACGCCACCATACCGGCCGGACCGGCCGGTTCAACTCCTCACGTCTCAAGCTGGGGGCTGGCAATCAGTACTGTCTCAAAGCACAAACAGGCGGCGTGGTATTTTATGCAGTGGGCTACCAACCGCAAGTTTGCCCTGGAGGGGCTGTTGAAGGGAATTCCTGCTGCCAGAAACAGTGCCTGGGACAGTCCGATCTTCAAGGCCTCTGAGACATCGCCCGAGTGGACCCGTGCCTCATTGGATAGTTACCAACGGGCATCAACCCGATGGAACCCCCCGGTGGTAGATGTGAACGAAGGGCGGGAGATTGCCGGTGCGGCGATTGTAGCGGCTATATTAGGAAATGAAATCTACCCGGTTGCCGAGCAGGCCTCTCAGCATTTGAACAGCCTTATCGAGAAAGAAAACATGGACGCAGAATGAGTATTCGAACCCGTATTTTCAAATCGTATATAATTCTGATTGTGCTTGTACTGGTATATATCTCATTCTCCTTTGTTTTAAGCTCTTTCCGTCTGCAAATGGAAAAGGACAAAAACGCCATTCTTGAGGTAAAAAACCTGTGGGGTGAGATGCTGGTTTATATGAATGAAACCGTATCAAACTGGAACAACGGAGAGACCTTTGATCTGTTTCTCACGGACAGCCGACTGTTTAATGAAAAACTGCAGGACCTGGAAGAACTAATCAAATCGAACAGAAAAAGCTTTTGGTACCGCGAGGATATACATCAGCATATAGAGAACCTCAATGCAGTGTGGCAAATGGCCCAGGTGAACGTTGATCGAATCAGCAATACCCGTGAGAGCTCCGCATTCCGACAGGTCGAGGAGTCATTTATTCAGGAACCGGGGCTGCAGAGGCTTTACCAAGTGTACATGCGCTTGCTGGGCGACCAAGAGAGCGGGAGGCATGCATATGCGCTGAAGGAGTATATCGATGCGGTAGAGTTTTTCCCAATTTACAGCGACACGGTCAACCATGTGTTTACGGTAGTTCTGGATACTATGGAAGCCCAGCATGACAGGGTCAGACTCATCCAAGAGTACCTTAGCATAATATTCTTTCTTTCTTTTTTAATTAGCTTTGTGTTGATATCCACACACTTTACAGATTCACTCTCCCGGCCCATCACCAGCTTAAGCAGCAAATTAAATACCTTTATTGGTAAAACCGTGGAAAGAAAAACCAGTACCAATAAGGATGAGATGGCGATGCTTGAGCACTCCGTGGATGATCTGATTATTCACTACACCCATCTATCAAAGCTGGCCCGACGCCTGGCATACGGCCATATCGAGACTTCACTGTTGTCCCTGCCGCAGCAGGGTGTGGTCGGCAATGCACTAAAAGAGGTGGCCGCATATCTGCAGGAGCTAACACAGGCGGCCGTATGGATTCGAGAGGGCAACTACGGGATAGTGGTTGAGGAGAAATCTGATAAGGATGTGCTGGCCCGCAGTTTCAACATTATGTCCCGGGGCATTGCCGAGAAGATCTCTACCCTTAGAAATATGTTTGAAACTATCGATGAAGGAATCCTATTGGCGGATAATCGGGGCAGATTAATTGAAGCAAATCAGAAGTTCCTGCACTTAATGGCTGTTGATGATCTTGAATCGCTCAACCAATCCGGCGGTATCCGGATGATTGAAACCGAAAAAGCAGAACTGAATCAACAGATACAGAATGGAGAGTTTATCATGGACGCCCATTGCCACCTTGCTAACCGCCGGAAAGAGCACATACCGATTAAGCTAAATCTGCGGCCCCTGTCGGATGCTGCAGGAAAGAGCGACGGAGTGATGCTGCTTATTTCGAACGAATCGGCGCGTGTGAGAATGCATCGAGAGCAGGAAAAATTGTCCGCCCAGGCAGTTGAAGCTGAGCTGCGGGCCCTGCGAGCTCAGATTAATCCGCATTTCTTTTTTAATACCCTAAATACAATTGCCCATTTAATAGAAACAGACTCCACCTTGGCTGTGGGGGTGGTTGAAAAACTGGCCGGCATGTTCCGCTATACCCTTTTATCAACCAAAAGAAGTACCGTTCCCCTGCAGGAAGAAATTTTCCACCTACAGGAATTTATAGCTATAGAGAAAATTCGGAATGGCGAACGCCTTTCAATCGATTTTACGATTGGCGATGAGGTAAAGGACTCTCACATTCCTCCTATGCTGCTGCAGCCGATAATAGAAAACGGTATAAAATACGGAGCCGACCCGAATGGGAATATTAAAATTCAAGTTTCCTCTTTTCAGCAAGCGGGAGATCTGTTGATTGAGATTTCCGACAGCGGCCAAAAGGATGTGCACATTCCTGCGCTACTGGACAACAGCCGGACAGGACTAAAAAATGTAAATCACCGCCTCATGACACTCTACCGACGGGAACTGGAATTTAGTAAACCCGCAGGAGGGGGGTTGATGGTAAGGATACAAATTCCTATGAGCGGAGGTTCATTATGATTCGGGTTGTTATAGCGGACGATGAACAGCCGGCCCGGGGGAGGCTGGCATCTTTTCTGCAGGACTACGCTGAGATAGAACTGATCGGCGAGGCCACAGACGGGGAAGAGACGGTGCAACGGGTGAATGAGCTTAATCCGGATGTGCTGTTTTTGGACATACAGATGCCGAAGGGCAATGGCTTCGAGGTTATTAAGCAGTTGAAGAACAATCCGATAGTAATCTTTATTACCGCCTACGATGAGTATGCCATCGAGGCGTTTAAAGTGCATGCCCTGGACTACCTGCTAAAGCCCTTCAGTAAGGAGCGTTTCAGCAGTACCGTCGAACATTTAAGGAAAATTATTAAAGCTCCCGAAGAGTATCATAACCGTACACTCAATGCCCTGCGAGAGATTGCCTCCGGCGAAGAGTACTTGGATCGTATAAGCGTAAAAGACAGTCATAGCTATTCAATTATTCCGGTAAAAGAAATTCAGTGCATAAAAACCTGTGATGGTCTGGTGTATATTCAACTGCTGAATGAGAATTATCAAACCGATACAAGCCTAAATCAATTTGAAAAGCGCTTAGATCCGCTCTTCTTCATGCGAATTCACCGAACGGCAATCGTGAACCTGGACAAAATCGTGAAGATACAGCCCTGGGGTCAGGGGCGCTTTGCGGCGGTGCTGGAAAACGGTACCTCCCTGCAAATCAGCCGCGAAAAACTGCAGAGCTTTAAGACAAAGGTGGGACTGAAGTTCT
>JAWLDZ010000126.1:0-4227 GCA_041686355.1 Spirochaetaceae bacterium | reverse complement strand
CGCTCTTTTATTTGCCGGTATTGAATATGAAAAAACCCACTAAATAAGAGTTGCCGCCGATAGCGGGAGCCGAGATGGAAGGTATCAGTATTATGGAGGTTATTACATAATGACAGCCGGGCTGCAGATTTCACTACAGACCTTTACCATACGTAGATTTTTGAAGGATACACGCAAGCTGACACACACTCTCAACAAGGTGAAGTCCCTAGGTATAAGCCGGCTGGAACTGGCCAGAGTCCCCTTTAAGGAGCCCTATATAAAATTGATTGCTGAAGCCTGTACCAGTGCGGGCGTTGCTGTGGGCAGCACCCAGATGAAACTGAAGCACATAGAACAAGACCGTGACTGGACAGTGAAAATGCATTCACAGCTGAACTGCCCATACTGTGTTATCTCTGTTGTCGCTTTCACCGCATTAAAAAAAGGCGCTCCGGGTATAAAAGTGTATGCAGAAAGATTGAATAATCTGGGGCGATATCTGAAAAAGCGTGGCGTCACACTTTTATTTCACCACCATAATTACGAGTTTGTGCCTATAGGCGACAGTGACGGCTTTTCTCTGTTGAAAGAATATCTTGATCCGGAGGCGGTAGGATTCGTGTTTGACACCTACTGGCTGCAGAGAATCGGCTGCAGTCCTGCCGATTTTATCCGGGAACACAGGGGATTGGTACACGGCGTCCATCTGCGGGACTTCACCTTACAAGGTCCCCTTTTAAATCCGAGAATACGAGACACAGAACTTGGCCGGGGGAATCTCAATTTCCCGGATATACTAGCTGCCTGCCGGGAGGTC
Source organism: Spirochaetaceae bacterium (assembly GCA_041686355.1). Classification (GTDB taxonomy): domain Bacteria; phylum Spirochaetota; class Spirochaetia; order DSM-16054; family Sediminispirochaetaceae; genus DSBN01. Next base: position 3,428 of record JAWLDZ010000126.1, on the reverse strand, counting down.
GGTGTTTCCTATGCCGCTATTGAACAGGACAGCTCCGATCCCTGGCGGAGCCTTGCGGTCAGTACTGCTTATTTACGAAGCATAGGGGTAACAATATAAACTAGCGTTTGTAACATTGACACTTCCCATAGCGGTCCGCCATACGTATATGCAAACTTAACCACTTTAAGTATAGATCAATATCATTGACCATCCGCGGGTACCCGAAGTTGTCGACCAAAGGCAGCCTGTCAGACCGGGTAAAAAAGTTGCGTCGACGCAACTTAGTAAAAATACTATATAGTATTGTAGAGGCATATTTGAGCAGCTCTAGACCCGATTCTACATCCGGAACGAACAAAAGCTTATGACATATATCATATCATAAGCGCTCAGTTTTCAATAAGCTCCCGGCTCTTCTGCGCTATAAGGTCGGGATGATCGAGATGGATGTAGTGGTTGCCGTCCAGAATGGAATAATCACCGCCGATCGCCTCCGCATAGGAGGTTATGCTGTCCTGCCACCAAGCTTCTTCATTTTCAGCTGAGATAAACGCATAGTATGGTACCTCGGGTTTTCCTTGGGTGGAAACTGTCTGCGAGTTAGAGTTCAGCATCCTCCATTCGGCCCACATATTCTTGGTATACACGCGGCGTAAAAATATGGTTTTGGCTATTTCGGCTTCCTCCTCTGTGAGAAGGCCTTTTTTCATCGCATGAAAATTGCTTTCAAAAATATCCGGTCCGCTGCGCATTAAACCGCTGCGCGCCAGGAAGGTAATCATCCGGGACATCGATTTTTCTTCTTCCGTATGTTCGATATACCCCGGAACAAGGGCATCCAGGGCGACAATTGCTTCAACCTCTTCCGGATGGAGGGCCGCCCAGTACAGCGCCTCGAGCCCGGCCATGGAGTGGGGAAACAGTACATACGGCGGGTTTTCACCGGCCAGCTGCAGGGCCTTGCGGGTTTCTGCAAGCACGGTGTCTATGTCCCGGGGGCTGGAGGTTATATCGCTCCATCCGTATCCGGCACGCTCCACTACGGCGATGCGGTTATCCTTCGATAGCTTGTCGTAGAGAAGCTTGAAATCATACACCGGTGAAGCGGTTCCGTGTCCGGCCATGAATACCAGTGTTTCCTCGCCATCACCTTCTGCATAGACATGCAGCTTATCGCCGTTGTCATTCACTTCTACCAGGGTTCCCGGAGCCGGATAGGCCTCTTTTTCCTGTTCGACTAACTTTCGGTGTTCGAGGTAACTGCCACCGACTATATAAGTTATTCCAAGCACTAACAAAAGGGGTAGTGCTATTAGAATCCATTTAAATAACTTTTTCTTCGGCATTCTTAATCTCCCTGCTTTGGGCAGCACTGTATCATAAGCCTCTCTTTAGATAAAGACCAAGGCAGTGACTACACGTAGACACTGCCCGCATATCCGTCGGTGAACTGCGGGCGGATCAGGTATTCAGGCAGCTTGGGGCGCCCTGTTATGTGACGATTCGAGAATTTCTACGATGCTTTGACACGTGGTATCTTTTCTAATTCGGTTGCTATTGTTCTTCTTTCTTTTCTCAAATCAAAATCAACCTGGAATCCTATCCAAAAATCAGCTGAATTACCAAAATACTTAGAAAATCGTAAAGCTGTTATATTCATAGGTATGAGAAATTCTTCCAATAAGATTTCTCTGGGTGTAATAGATGGTATTCTTTCCATAAAATTCTTTTATCTCGACTTCACTTGCAGTCCCATTAATCCAGTAAAAGCATATCCTCCATTGATCATTTAACATTCCGCGAGTACCCGAAGATGGCGGTTAGACGCAGGCCACTCTTCTAATCTAAACCAACAGCAATAAATAATGCTTTGTTTAATTCATACAATTTTTCGCTTGTTAAAGAACCAACAAAATGAGTTAACATATGTTTTGGTATACTTACAAGCTCATCACAATGAATTGCAGAAACATGTTTTAAACCTTCATCAATTCCAACAGACACTTGTGTTGAAAGACCGGAATAATTTGTATAAATAGGTGCACACATTGCAGTTGAAAATTTTGAATCTAATAAAACTTGCCGACTGACAATTACAAAAACACGAAAATTCTTTGTATCTGTTTTAGAGCCTTTATAAACTCTATAAAGTTCACCACGCTTCAAAATATATTCTGATAACTCAAAACATCATTAGCTTCTTTATTCAAATCTTCATAATTCGCATTTAACAATTCTAAATCATGACGATTTCTTTGCTCTTTATACTTTTGAGCAATATAGAACTTTATTGCAGATTCAATAAAAGTGGACCTATTACCATTCTGTGGCATCAAATGATCAATTTCACTAAGGGTCTCATCTGATATTGTTATTGATGTTTTAATCTTTCCCATACTCTAATTATACTACCAACTCGGTATAAGTCAATAGTGGTGGCTTAGTGGCTTGCGTCTATCGTCCTGCTGCTGTAGCCGGCCGGCTGAAGCTCCCGCCTCAAGGCGGCGAAACCGGGGTTCAGACCGGCTGAATAGCTTGGTGCGCTGCAGTTTGCTCAAAAGTTCTTCAAGATTAGATTGAGTATCAGCAATGATCCAATGCTTGGAAGCGGGGTCCCAGAGTCTGACGGGAATGCTCCGGAGCAGGTAAAAAAGTTGGCACGACGCAACTTAGGAAAAACGCTATATAGCAATGCTGCTGCTAAGGGGGGAGCGGAATAGCCCGCCCGCTGCACCCGGCGGAGCGGAGGAGCGGAGCCGGAACAGTGTAGCGGAGCCCCAGCCTGGGCCCGGTTGCATGCCCGAGCAACGAACGAAGTGAGTGACCAGGGCCCGGCGGCTATGGAGCGCGGGGGCGCTCCCCCGCCCCGGGGGATTTACATGCTTTTAGAGTTTTTATGTGCGAAATCGATACCCTCCGGAAAGTTCCTGGTGGTATTGGCCGGAAAGTATTTTGTGTCGTAGATGCTGATTTCTTTGAGCTCCACTTTTTTCTTGAACTCCATTGGGGAGAAGCCGTACTGGGTTTTGAAGACATGGTAAAAATGGCTCAGGTTCTGGAAGCCGGAGTTATAACAGATGTTGGTGATAGTCTCTTCGGAAGAGATCATCTCTTTGGCGGCGTAATCGATGCGCAGTTCGTTTATTAGTTCGGTCGGGGTCTTATTCAGATACTTTTTGCAGGCCCGGGCCATGTGCTCGTAGCTTTTATTCGATAAGTGTTTCATGGCCTCCAGCCCTATCACGAAATTTTCCTTTTTCATCATTTCGAGCACCAGCCAGCGCAGCCAATCGGGAATATTAGTGTGCTGGTTCACCGGCATAAGAGGAAAACTTTTGGTAAAAATATTGAACAGCGTAATTTTGAAATAGGTTTCGCAGGTGCTTTTTAAGACCCGTTTTGATAAAACCAGCTGTTCGAGTTCATTGACGACGGATTCGAACTCG
>JAWLDZ010000125.1:0-4273 GCA_041686355.1 Spirochaetaceae bacterium | reverse complement strand
GTGTAATCGGTGCATTATAGCGGATTCGCATATCTTCTCCTCATTTTTTTTCTGTAGCAGATTAGGCGGCGGGGACTAAAAAGTCAAGCACACAAACGCACAAATCACTCAGCAAAATTCTGAGGAAAATCTTGTAGAAAATAATACAGCAGGTCTGCGCTGTGTTCCAGGTCACTGATTCTCAGCACCCCGGCGGGGCTGTGAATATAGCGGCAGGGCACCGAGACTATTCCGGTTGGAATGCCGGCTCCTCCGGTGGAGATAGCAGCGGCATTGGTTCCGCCGTATACCGGTTTTTTATACTGCCACGGAATAGCGTGGCGCTCTGCACATGCTTTTAGGGAGTTAACGATTCTTTCCGGTACCACATACTTTGTATCGGCCAGGGTAAGCGCCGGCCCTTTGCCAAGTTCAGCAACCTTGAAGTGTGCCGGGGTGCCGGCTGTATCGGTGGCGGTAGTATTCTCGAGTACCAAAGCTGCGGCAGGCTTCAGGGGCAGCTGAATGCTCCCTGCCCCCAACTGCTTATGCTCCTCAGCTGCAGAGAACAGAAACACCACTGTAGTATCAATTGGTTCATTTTTAATCCTGTACGCGGTTTGCAAAAGCAGATTGCAGCCGCTGCGGTTATCGAAAGCCTTCCCCATCAAGGAGTTTTCTCCCAGCTGCTGAAAGGGAGTAAAAAAAGTTCCGGTACTGCCGATATCTATGCCAAGCCCTCGCAGCTCAGCCTCAGAGGCGGCACCCACATCTATAGTCAAGGCTTCAGTTTTGAGGGAGCTTCCGTTGGTACCCAGACTGTTTTTTACATGGGGAGGGATGCTGCTGAAAACTCCGGTTAGCACGGCATTGTTTTTGTTTTCAGAATTTACGTGGAACTGAACCATGGTGCCGGGTAATAAGCTTGGATCGATACCGCCCAGGGCCGAAACACGGAAGAGCCCATCCCCTTCAATGTGGTTCACCATAAAGCCGACCTCGTCCATATGGGCGTCTAATAAAACTGCATCGCTTTTTTCATTCCGACCGTACTTAACGGCGATTAAATTACCCGCAGCATCTTCCTGCAGTGTATCCACATAGGAAGCGATGCTGTTGCGTATATACCGACGAACAGCCTGTTCCCTTCCCGGACAGCCAATTAGTTCGCTTAGTTCCTGTTGCGTGTGTATAAGTTCTTTCATAATGGCTGAAGTATATACGAGCTTGATTTATCTCGCAATGCCGAGCATAAAGCGGGATATTGACATGCCCCATTGAAAGGGATATGCTTTTCTGCAATGGACACGTAGCTCAGCTGGATAGAGCGCCACCCTCCGGAGGTGGAAGTCGTGGGTTCGAATCCCGCCGTGTTCATTTTTCATTTTAAATATTGTAGAGATCCACCCAAACAGATATGATTAAGCATGGCAATAATTAGTATAAAAAATCTCATTCTAAGCTTCGGGGGTCCCCCATTGCTGGATGGTCTGGAGCTGCATATTGAATCTGGTGATCGACTCTGTCTGCTTGGAAAAAACGGCACCGGTAAATCGACCCTGCTTAAGTTAATGGCCGGCCTGCTTGAACCGGATTCGGGGGAGGTAGTGTGGGAAGGCGGTGTGAAGACTGCCTATCTGCGGCAGGAGTTTCCCGAGGGCGTACGGGGCAGGTTGATTGATCTTGTCACCGACGGCGAACCTGAGAGGAGTTTGGCTGCCGAGCAGAGTTTATCTTTACTGGGCCTCGATCCTGAACAGGAGTTGTCCACAATGTCCGGAGGCGAGCAACGGCGGGCTTATCTGGCACGGGTACTTGCGGCTGATGCGGAGGTTCTGTTGCTGGACGAGCCGACGAACCATCTGGATATCGATACAATTCGCCTCCTGGAAGATTATCTGCTGCGACGGGTGAAGACGGTAATTTTTGTAACCCACGACCGCAGTTTTGCAAAGCGCCTGTCGAATCGGGTTGCAGAAATTGATCGCGGTAAGGTCTACGCCTTTCGTACTTCCTACGAGCAGTTTTTAGAGCGGCGTGAAGAGCTATTGGAGGCTGAAGCAAAAAAGCGGGCGGAGTTTGACAAACGTCTGGCTCAGGAGGAGGCTTGGTTGCGGCGCGGGGTGAAGGCCCGCCGCACGCGGAACGAAGGCCGGGTACGGGCACTGCAGGCAATGCGCGACCAGTATCGTCAACGACGTGAACAGTCTGGTAAAGCGCGCATGGAAATCCATAACGGCGGGCGTTCGGGAAATTTGGTGATTGAAGCCAAGAATATCAGTTTTGGATACGGCAAAGAACCTGATGGCAAAGTAATTAACGAACCGATTATTGACAATTTTACGACCACAATTATGCGCAAGGATAGAGTCGGGATTGTCGGTCCCAACGGTTCCGGAAAAACGACCCTGCTGAAACTTTTATTGAAAGAGCTCGAGCCCCAGGATGGCAGCATTCGTCACGGGGTAAATCTGCAAGCCGTATATTTTGATCAAATGCGGAGTGAACTTAATCCGGATAAAAACGTAATCGAAAATTTGGGCGAGGGATATGAGACAATCGAGTTGAATGGCCGTAAAAAGCACATTATGGCGTACCTGCAGGATTTTCTGTTCAACCCGGACAGGGCCAAAAGCCCGGTTGCCCATCTGTCAGGGGGCGAGCGGAATCGCTTGCTGCTGGCAAAACTGTTTGCCCGGGCGGCGAATCTGCTGATTCTGGATGAACCAACCAACGACCTTGATGTTGAAACCCTTGAGCTGCTGGAAGATTTACTTCAGGAGTACCAGGGAACCATACTGTTGGTCAGTCACGATAGAACTTTCCTCGACAATGTGGTAACCGATTGTTTTGTATTAGCAGGGCAGGGTCGGGTGATTGAATACGCCGGAGGCTACGCCGATTGGGAGGAGTCCGAGCTGCGCCGCAAAACAGAAGAGCAGCAGAATAGGAAGGATGTCTCTGGGAAGGGTAGTCAAGGACCTTCACAGGCTACGACAGACGAACAATCTGCTGTGCAAAAGCGCCGGGCCAGGAAGCCCAAAACTGACAAGCCGCGGACCCTCTCTTATAAGGAGCAGCAGCAGCTTAAGGAATTACCCGATAAAATTATGAGTATGGAGGCAGAGGTAGCGCGACTACACGCCGATCTTTCCGATCCGGAGCTGTACCGCTCTGCCCAGGGCGACCCGTCGGCTGTTACCGCTCAACTAGAGTCCCTGGAATCGGATCTGGCAGCAGCCTATAGGCGCTGGGAAGAATTACAGGCAATTGAAGATGCTACCTAATAAGAGACACCATGTATCAACCGATATTTGAAGCGGTACTGAAACTTGCCGGGCTTGCATTGCTGGGCTTTGCCCTTTTTCGCATCCCGGTGATGGGACGCAGGGTATTAAAACCGGCTATCTTTACTGTGATGAATATCCTGTTTCCACTCTACTTTCTGCACAGGCTGCCCCTTGGATGGGAAGAGGCTGTGAGTGTGGGTTCGCAGTGGTTGTTTATATATTTTATCGCCGGTTTTGTGATAATTGGAAGTCAGGTTCTACTAGCACGGGTGCTGGTTCGTACACGGCCTCTTTTTTCGCATCAGCCCAATTCAATGATAGCCCTGTTTTCCATCCATAATGCCGGTTTTATACCGCTTCCTATAATAGAAGCCCTGGCACCTCTCGAAATTAGCATTTATATGTTTATGTTTGTACTGGCTTTTAATATTATCTTGTGGACGGCGGCGGTATCCCTGGTAAGTGAGGGGCCCGCTCGCTTCACCCTTAAGTTAAATCCTCCGCTGATAGGACTGATGGGAGGAATTATACTTGCCAACTTTAATTTGTCAGGTTATATTCCCCATTTTATGCGTCCCCTATTGGAGTTTTCCGGTGATTATGCCTTAGACTTGATGCTGATAATGCTAGGCGGGGTGTTAGCTACTATCCCGCGGAGAGACTTACAATATCGCCCTGAATTCGGACGCTTGGTGGTGCTGCGCTTTGTCCTGTACCCGGCGGTATTTATTGGGATAGCCGCCCTATTACCGTTGAATGCGCTGTCACCATCCATGCAATGGGGAATACGCTTATCTCTAATTCTGCAGGCAGCGGTGCCGCCTGCGACTAATTTGCTCTTGGTGGCCAAAATATATGGTACTGAAAAGCAGGTTCATTATATAGGAACGGGAATCTTAATTACCTATTTGAGTGCGGTAATTACCCTGCCCATTTTTTTAGTTCTTGCAACCTTCCTGTTTCGTTAGAATCGCAGGGCGGCTTGACCGAATACTGATAACTTA
>JAWLDZ010000124.1:0-4394 GCA_041686355.1 Spirochaetaceae bacterium | reverse complement strand
CATCGACTGCGGGCATCGACGCATCGACTGCAGGTTTTGAAAATCCGCTTGGCAAAGCAACTACAACTGCCTATACTCTATTAGGGGAGGCTCATGGATGAAACTTTACAGCAGAGGACAGCTGATATTTTACGGCATTAGCGGGCTGTCGGTAGTGCTGCTGCTGTTGATTGGCTTTGGCATGCTTGAGCTGCCGTGGCTGCAGAACGATACACAGGAGCGCGTCGAGACACGGGTCGATGCAGAGATCGCGAAAGAGCCCGATAAAGAGAAGAGTGCCGAGCTTGAGACAATCGAAGAGGCTGAATTTGAGCCGCGAGCAGACTCCGATCAGCAGTTGCACCGGGTGATGAACCGGGATACAAATCTCACCGATTACGAGCGGAACAACATCGATGTGTACCAGCGCTATAACCATGGTGTGGTGAATATTACCACTGAAACCCTCAGCCTGAATTGGTTCCTCGAACCGGTTCCCCAGGAGGGGGGTACTGGATCCGGTTCCATCATCGATACCCGGGGTTACATTCTGACTAACTACCATGTAGTCAAGGACGCCTACAAAGTATTCATCAATTTATACGACGGGACCCAGTATGAGGGTGAGGTTATCGGGAAAGATTCAGAGAACGATTTGGCGGTGGTCAAATTCGACCCCGGCGACAAGGAGCTGGTGGTAATTCCCTTTGGAGACTCTTCAAACCTGCGGGTGGGGCAACTTATTCTGGCCATCGGTAACCCCTTCGGGTACGACCGCACGCTGACCTCTGGAATAGTATCGGGGCTTGGACGGCCGGTAAAAACGTCACGTAATTTGGTAATTCGCGGAATGATTCAAACCGACGCTTCCATAAATCCTGGGAACTCCGGCGGGCCGCTGCTGAATACCAACGGCGAGATGATAGGGATTAATACGATGATCTACAGTCCCAGCGGCGGAAGCGTGGGGATCGGCTTTGCCGTGCCGGTGAATACCGCCCGGCGGGTGGTCCCGCAACTAATCGAGTACGGTAAAGTGCGGCGTGGCTGGATTGAAATGGTGCCGGTGCAACTTGAACCGAGCATCGTGCGGTATGGAAGTTTATCGGTAAAAAAGGGAATTATGATTTCAAAAGTGACCCGCGGCGGAAATGCCGAGCAGGCCGGTCTCCGTGGGGGCGACCAGAGTAATCCGGTTCGTTACGGACGGTCGATCATCTATTTCGGAGGCGACATTATAGTTGAAGTCGACGGGATGAAGGTTGCCACCCTGTCCGATTTGTTCAGTGCCCTGGAAGACAACGTGCCGGGGGAAACGGTAGAGGTAGTTGCGATACGCGACGGCCGGCGCACGACCTTCCAGGTTGAACTAATCGAGCGGCCCAGCGAACTGGAGTGGGATTAAGGGCTATGCCGGAGTTTAAGGTTGTCTCGGAATACGAACCTGCCGGTGACCAGGGGCAGGCTATTGAAAAGCTCAGCCAGGGTGTGAAGGCCGGGATGCAACACCAGACTCTGAAGGGGGTAACCGGCTCAGGTAAAACCTACACCATGGCCAAGCTTATTGAACAGGTGCAGCGGCCGACCCTGGTTATGAGCCATAATAAAACCCTGGCCGCTCAGCTGTACCGCGAGTTCAAGGGCTACTTTCCGGATAATGCGGTGGAGTACTTCGTCAGCTACTACGACTACTATCAACCGGAAGCCTATGTTCCCTCCAAAGACTTGTATATCGAGAAAGACTCGTCTATCAACGACGAAATTGACCGGCTCCGGCTGTCGGCTACCAGTGCCCTGATGGACCGGCAAGATGTCATTGTGGTTGCCACGGTCTCCTGCATTTACGGATTGGGGAGTCCGAAGTCCTTTCATGAAATGCGGGTACGCCTTGAGCTCGGGCAGCAGATTGACATTTCTACGGTCGCCCGCGAGTTGGTGGCCCTGCAGTACGAGCGCAACGATGCGGTGCTGCAGCGTGGCTCCCTGCGCATTAGGGGGGATGTTCTGGAGGTGCAGCCCGCCTATCTGCAGGAGGCCTACCGGATAGAGTTTGACTGGGATGAGATCGAGCGGATTCGCCGCATCCACACGGTAACCGGCGAGACCCTTGAGGAGCTTAATTCAGTGACCGTATACCCGGCCAAGCACTTTGTACTTCCAGAGGAGCAGGTGCAGCAGGCCCTGTCTGAAATTAAAACCGAGCTTGAAGAGCGCCACGAAGAACTGCTGGCCAAGGGGAAAATAGTCGAGGCCCAGCGCCTGAAAACCCGTACCGAATACGACCTTGAGATGATGGAGGAGATGGGCTACTGCTCGGGTATCGAGAACTATTCGCGCCCCCTCAGCGGCCGAAAACCGGGCGAGCGTCCGGCGGTGCTGCTGGACTACTTTCCTGATGATTTTCTGGCCTTCATTGATGAATCCCATGTGACGCTGCCCCAGGTTGGCGCGATGTACGAGGGGGACCGCTCACGAAAAATGAACCTGGTGGAGTTCGGCTTCCGCCTGCCCTCGGCCCTGGACAACCGCCCCTTGATCCTGGCCGAATTTGAGGAGATGCTCAGTCGGGTTGTGTTTGTCTCGGCCACCCCCGGACCGAAGGAGATGAATAAAAGCGAACAGCTGGTAGAGCAGATTATTCGTCCTACCGGTCTGCTTGACCCCGAGCTGGAAGTGCGGCCCACCGAGGGGCAGATCGAAGACCTGTACGGCGAGATTAAAGAGCGGATTGCCTCCAAAGAAAGGGTTCTGATAACTACCCTGACTAAGAAAATGGCCGAGGATCTGACCGATTACCTCAGCGGTTTGGGCCTGCAGGTACGCTACCTGCATTCGGAGATTGAGACTATCGAACGGGTAGAGCTGCTGCGGGACCTGCGCAACGGAACCTTCGATGTACTGGTGGGAATCAATCTGCTGCGGGAGGGATTGGATCTGCCGGAGGTCTCGCTGATTGCCATCTTAGATGCCGATAAGATCGGCTTTTTACGGTCCGCCACCAGCTTAATTCAGATTATCGGCCGGGCGGCCCGCAACGAGCACGGAAAGGTAATTATGTACGCCGACCGCCACTCCAAAGCGATGGACGAGGCAATCGAAGAGACCGACCGTCGCCGCAGCATCCAGTTGGAGTACAACCGGGCGCACGGCATTACGCCACGGAGCATCAAGAAGGCGATTCAGGACATCCTTATCCGGAAAAAGGTCGAAGACCGGCAGGATGAGTCCGAGTCGATTGAGTTGGTGAAAAAGGGCTATAACCTGGTCGTGCCGAAGGAACGCAAAAAGCTCATAAAACGCCTTGAAGACATGATGCTGGAACACGCGAAGAAACTCGAGTTCGAAAAAGCCGCCCTTGTCCGGGACGAAATTGAAGAGCTGAAGCAGATGGGCTAAGCTTCGGCCTTCATTCTTGTGCCGCCGTAGAAGAGCAGGGTGTGTGATACCAGCGCGGTGATTATAATCGCACCTCCCAGAAGGGTTGTGTAGGGTGGGCGCTCATCGAGTAAAATCCAGACCCAGATTGGGCCCAGAACCGCCTCCAAAATAACGACAAGTCCCGTGATTGAAGAGGAAATTTTGCCCGACCATGTGGTAAATAAAACAAAGGCAATTCCGGTTTGAAAGAATCCCAGATATGCCAGTATAAGCAGGCTTTTGGGGGCTATTGAAAAACTCGGGATGAAGAAAGCGGCGGTAAGAGTGACAAAGGCTGCAGCGGTGGTAATCGCCGGGAGCAGGGCAATACTCTTGCGTTTTCGTATCGCTATTGTACCGGCGGCAAAGGCAAAGGCTTTCGCTAAGCCGAAAAAGTTACCCGTAAGTCCCCCTCTCTGTATTGAGGGGATCATAATAATCAGGAGCCCCCCACAGACCACCACCAGAGCAGCGAGGGTTATCTTTTTTAAAGGTTCACCTAAAATGAGCCAGCCGAGCACTACTATGAGTATAGGGGCTGTGCCTTGGATGAGAAGTGAATCGGCAACAGTCGTATTTGATATGGAGAAGACATAAAAGATAAGGGAGAAGGAGAAAAACAGGGTAACCCATCTTCCCCGAACGACGGTTCTGTAGTAACTGCTCAGCACTTCCTTTCCACCGCTCAACAGACTCCAGCTAAAGAGGAAAAGGGTCATGAACAGGGACCTCCAGAAGAGCACCTCCCATGGGGAGATATCCGCCAGTCTCAGTCCCACTCCTCCGGTGCTCCAGAATACGGGAGCAAGCACTGTGAGCACTAAAGGGCGCAGAGCACTATTTGATTTCATTCTTCCCGAGCCTGACTACTGGGAATCCGAGTTGAGGCGGTTCGATTTTATGAGCTTTGATATGTTGAGAATATGGCTGCGCATAATCTTTTGGGCTTTCTCATCATCCTTTTCTCGGATTGCCTGTATGAGTTTCTTATGCTGCCC
>JAWLDZ010000123.1:0-4636 GCA_041686355.1 Spirochaetaceae bacterium | reverse complement strand
CCGGGGCGCTGCTGCTGAGTGGGGCGGTGTGGAGCGGCGGTCGGGCGGCGGCACGGGTGGTAGATTCGCTGGTGGCCTTTCTGCATCCCCTGCCGGGTATTGCCCTGCTGCCACTGGTTATTCTGTGGGCCGGAACGGGCCGCTCGGCGGTGCTGCTGATTATTGTTCACTCGGTTATCTGGCCCCTGACCACTAACCTTACCGGAGGCATCCGGGCGGTGCCCGAACACCTGTACGATGTCAGCCGCAACTACCGTCTGGGTCATCTGCAAATGATGACCCACCTGATTCTCCCCTCCACCCTGCCGTATCTGATTGCCGGGCTGCGGATAGGCTGGGCCAGAGCCTGGCGGGCGCTGATTGCCGCGGAGATGGTTTTTGGAGCCGCAGGCGGCCGGGGCGGGTTGGGCTGGTACCTGTTTCAGCAGCGGGTGTTTATGGATACCGAGGGGCTGTTTGCCGGAATCCTGGTGATCATGGTCATCGGCGTGCTGTTTGAAGAGCTGCTCTTCGAGTCCCTCGAGCGCAGCACCGTCCGCAAGTGGGGCATGAGCCGATGAGCGAAGGGAGCAGCCCTATAAGCGGTCGGCCTCTGCTGCAGGCCGAGCAGGTTTCATTTGGCTATCTTCACAAACCACAAGAGTCAGAAGAGACCACTGAACCGGTAATTCGTGATTTATCGCTTTCAGTCGCCTCCGGGGACTTCATTGCGGTGGTTGGGCCTTCAGGCTGCGGTAAGACTACCTTGCTCAAGCTGCTAGGCGGTTTCCTGCTTCCCGATGAAGGGCGGGTCCTGTGGCGGGGCAAGCCTATGGGCAAACCCGATCCCAGCCGGGTGATGGTATTTCAGGAGTTTGACCAGCTCTTTCCGTGGAAGCGGGTGTGGGCGAATGTGGAGTTTCCCCTCAAGCATGGACTCGAGCACAGCCTGAAGCGGATCTCTAAGCAGGACCGACGCGAGAGGGTCGCAGAGATGCTGCAGCAGGTGGGGCTGCACGAGGCCCGGAGGCAGTTTCCCTATCAGCTCTCAGGCGGAATGAAGCAGCGTACCGCCCTGGCGCGGGCGCTGGTATGCCGTCCGGATATGCTGCTGATGGACGAGCCCTTCGGCAGCCTGGATGCCCAGAAGCGGGAGGAGCTGCAGGGGCTGCTGCTGCAGATATGGCAGCAGCACCGTTTCGCCGCCCTCTTCGTCACCCATGACATCAGCGAGGCCCTGTTCCTTGCCGACCGTATTGTGGTCCTGCCCCGGCCGGGCAGCGCCGAGCATATCGAAATTAAAGCAAACCTTCCCCGGCCCCGCGAGCGCAGCACCCCCGAGTTCCGCGAGTATTACCGTCGGATCTACGGGCTGCTGTGAAAAACAAGCTATGAACGTATCGATCGCTCAAAGCCGCGCAGCTCTTGCGGCAGCCCCTCGTCTTTAGTCACTTGCGCGAACAGGACCGAAGTCAGGCCTAAGAGCTGCTCCCGTTGGGATTCATCCACGGGAATGTGAAAAAACCGACCTTTAGGAGTGAGTGCAGCAAGCTTGGGGTAGTGCTCTTGCTCGTGAATTTTGTCCTGCACCCCGTTCATCACCAGCACCTCTTGTTGGATATGAGGCATTGAGCGGTACAAATCCGCATCCTGCACCTGAATCCCCGAGCGCTTCCACTTCCACAACGTAGCGTTGTCCACAAACATCTCAGCCCGCCGGCGCTGGGTCGGCTCGTTCATACCACTTAAGGCTATGCGTTTGCCCACCGGCCTAATCAGATTCCACAGCCACAGCGGAATTAGGGGAACCACCCACTTCAGCAGCCACTTGGGAAACCAGAGGGTGTGCATGGGGTCGAACAGCACTACCGTCGGCGCCGAGAGTATACGCTGGTCCAGGCCATGGGCCAGAATTGTAGAGCCCCAGCAGGTTGCTATCAATGCAAAATCACGCAGTTCCCCCGTGTCGGGCGACTGCAGTTCGGACTGCAGCAGGCTTTGCACATCCCGGGCCAGCTGGTCCATCCCCAGCTGAGCCCTGCGTCGGTCCAGACGGCTGCTGTTCTTCTCCCGGGTCTCGATGTAATAGCACTCAATCCGGCCGTTTACCACATCGAAGAAATCCTTGAAGCCCTCGGGAATGGTACCCCAGCCGGATACAAATACTACCGGCCGGCGGCCGATGGGGTTTCTTGGAAGGTGATGAAACACACGAATCTCCCCGTCTTCAACCGGCAGGTAGTACTCTTTGGTAGAATCGGGATGAAAGAAGTTATCTTCCCTTCGGGGCGGGTAGGTCTCAAACAGCTCTTTCACCCGCCGCTGCTCTTCGGCGGAGGTGGCGTATATGTCTTTTAAATTCATGGAATAAAAAATACCATACTTAGCGGGTTTGGGGTATATTAAAAAAAACAGTGTGCTACAATTATAATTACTTTTCTATTTTCTGGAGGTACCCATGAACTTTCCGTGGAAGCTGTTGGTTGACCTTGGAATAATCTCTGCCGCCCTGCTGCTGGCGACCTATCTGCGGGTGAAAATACGGTTCTTCCAGAAGTACTTAATTCCCAATGCCCTTACCGCCGGCTTTCTCCTGCTGCCCTTTTACAATTTTGCAGCTCCCTATTTTAATCTCACGACGGCCGGACTGGGGGCGATGGTCTACCACCTGCTCAGCATCTCCTTTATCGCCATGACCCTGCGCAGAAACCCCGAGAAAAAGGCTCCGGAAAAGGGCGTCCCGGCCCCCCAGGGCGGAGAGCGGCACGGTCTCTTCGGCACCGTAACCGTGGTGGTTTTTCAATACGGTATGCAGGCCAGTGTCGGCCTGTTGCTCACCTTTTTCTTTATCAGTACTTTCATTCCCGACCTCTTCCCCGCCATGGGCTTTTTTATTCCCCTGGGCTTTGCCCTGGGTCCGGGGCAGGCGTATGCCATCGGCGAGGGCTGGGGCGCCTTCGGCCTGATCGACGGCGGAAGCGTGGGCCTCACCTTTGCGGCCATCGGCTTTCTGTTTGCCTGTTTCGGCGGGGTGTGGCTTATAAACTACGGAATCCGTAAGGACTGGATTTCCGCCGACAAAAAGCAGTTTATCCAGAACCAGGGGGTCCGCACCGGAGTGTACTCGCGAGGCCAAAAAAGGAAGCTGGGGATGTACCTGACCACCGAGGCCGAGGCGATCGACTCGCTCAGCTACACCGCCGCCCTGGTGTTTCTGGTGTACTTTGTCAGCTACCTTTTTCTCAAGCTGCTGAGCTATCTGCTGGGCCTTATCGGTCCCCTGGGCGAGGAGCTGGCGGTTAATCTGTGGGGTATCAATTTCGTGTTTGCCGCCCTGGCGGCCATCCTGGCAAAAAAGCTCATCGGCCGCCTGGATATTCAGTTTACCGTCGATAACCACGCCCTCACCCGCATCGCCGGCCTGTCGGTGGACCTGATGGTAGCTTCTGCCGTCGGTGCCATCTCCCTTGTAGTGGTCG
Source organism: Spirochaetaceae bacterium (assembly GCA_041686355.1). Classification (GTDB taxonomy): domain Bacteria; phylum Spirochaetota; class Spirochaetia; order DSM-16054; family Sediminispirochaetaceae; genus DSBN01. The sequence continues at coordinate 1,178 of JAWLDZ010000123.1, read as the reverse complement.
TACGCTATTGGCTGCCCATTACCGTCATGAGCCTTGTCGGCGGCGCTCTGGTGCTGCTCACCGTCCCCTATCTCTGTTCCCGCATATTTGACGACCACCGCTTCGACCGACTCATGATCATCTTCGGCGGTGTCACCGGCACCATGCCCACCGGCCTGGCCCTGCTGCGGGTAATCGACCCCGACTTCGAAACCCCCGCAGCGGCGGACTACATGTTCTCGGCGGCGGTGGTCTTTGTAATCCTGATTCCCTTTATCCTGGCAATCAACCTGCCCGCCTACAGCTATACTACGGGCAACCCCCTCTATTTCTGGGTCGCCCTGGCTATCGCCCTTGGCTATTTTCTGCTGGGGATAATCGGCTTTATCCTGCTGGCCAAAAAGCGCTCCTTCCGCTCACCCCTCAGGCAGTGGCTGTTTCAGGACGGCCCCTAGGGCCGGCCTTATTAGTGGTTCCAGTGAAGGCCGCCGCGCAGACCTATCCGCACTGGCGCCATTTGTCCATTCTCATTTGTGATTTCGTCAATAGGGGGTATCGGGATAACTGTAATACCCAAGCGAGTTACAAATCTGAGTTCCTTGCCCACAGGCAGGCCGCCTTCGAGTCCGAGCTCGAAGATCGGACCTACGGGTTCATCAGCGAGGCCTGCACTATTTTCGCCATCCTCATCCGCATCGTTGGTAATTACCAGGTCTCCCCCGCCCGCAGCTATACCCGCTCCGAGCTCAAAACCGAATACCGGGCTGTTATCCCCGTTGCCTATGGAAAAGCGGTAACCGTGTTTTAACATCAAAAAACCGGAGGCGGCCACCATACTTTCTACGGTGAGATTTTGACCCTGGTCTTCAAATTTATGTTCTCCAAGGTAAAAATTGACTAACAGACCAAGCTCATACCCGTAATAGAAGCCGCCGCTGCGCGGAACGTTCAGCCCGTTGAAGTGGCGTATATCAATCCCCGGCATCATCAAAGTCTCATTTTGCCGGTTATCCCCAGGACCATACTCAAGCTCATAGAAACCCATAGTCAGCCCGTAGGAAGGTGAGGCTATCCGCTTCATCCAGCTCTCTTCCGCATTATCCGCGGACTGCCCGAATACGAAACCCACTGTTCCTCCAAGAAAACATACACCCAGTAATAACAAAACGATTCTCCGCATGATTATGCTCCTTTTTACA
>JAWLDZ010000122.1:1310-4762 GCA_041686355.1 Spirochaetaceae bacterium | reverse complement strand
AATGAGAGCTTCATGCAGCTGCCTGCTTTTAGAATAGCCACGCTTGCAATTCTGATTGCCGTAACAGCCCTGTTTACCTACGTTATCAGAATTCCCATTGCCCCCACCCGGGGATATATCAACTTTGGCGATGTAGCCATCTTTTTTACCGCTATCATCTTTGGGCCGATTACCGCGCTAATCACCGGAGGAGTGGGAACCGCCCTGGCCGACCTGTTGGCCGGCTATGCGCAATGGGCACCCTTCACCTTTTTAGCCCACGGTCTGCAGGGGCTGGCCATCGGATTGGTTATCAATGCCGGACGCAAATTTCATGTACGCTCGAAGCAGCGTAATCAGTCCGAGTCGGGCCAAGAAGAACTCGCCCAAGTTCCCCGGAAACCGGGAATAGCATCGCTTTTACTGGCCTTTGTACTGGGCACCCTGGTGATGGGAGGAATCTACTTTCTGACTGGTGGACTGATGGTTGGATTTGCAGCCGCCGCCACCGAAATACCCGGGAATATACTGCAAAATGTGGCCGGGATACTGGTCGGAACTCCCCTGGCGATGGCGGTCTGGAAGGCCTACCCCCCTATTCGCTACTATACCTGGTGATACTGCCGGCAATCGCCGGCTACCTGCGATGCAGCCAGCGATCGGCCATAATCCCGGCCCCGCTGCCCTGTCCAACGGAGGTTGCAATTTGGCGGTAGATTTTGTCTTGAATCTCTCCCGCCGCGAACACCCCCGGTATATTGGTCATCATCCGTTCGTCGGTGGTAATATACCCTTCACTGTCCATGTCTAACTGCCCCTGAAAGAGTTTTGAATTGGGATAATGACCGATAAAAATGAAAATGCCGTCGGTCTCAAGCTCCGACACAGCACCGGTTTTTACATTCTTGACCTTTGCACCGGTCACCTTCTCCTCGCCGAGAACCTCTTCAATGACTGTGTCCCATACGAATTCAATTTTATCATGCTCGTAGGCCGCCCGCTTTAGCTGCTCCCCGGCCCGCAGCTCATCACGTCGGTGGATCACCCGAACCCGCTTGGCAAACTTTGTTAAGAACAGACTCTCCTCAACAGCACTATCCCCTCCGCCGATTACCAGTACATCCTTATCACGGAAGAAAAAGCCGTCACAGGTGGCACAGAAGGAAATGCCGTGGCCGATATACTTTTCTTCGCCCGGGACCTGCAGCCGTCGCGGCGAGGCCCCGGTAGCCACTACCACCGTGTCGGCTTGGTACTGCTGGGCATGGGTGGAAACCTGAAAGGGAGGGCCGCTCTTAAGGTCGACCTGGGTAACCTCTTCAAACTGCAGCCTTGCACCGAATTTGCCCACATGCTTTGTCATAAGTTCGATTAATTCCGGACCGGTAGTTCCCTCCGGGAAGGCGAGATAGTTATCTACGTCATAGGTAAGTGAAATCTGTCCTCCCATTTCTAAGCCGCTGAGAACCAAGGGGTTCAAACCTGCTCGGCCTGCGTACAGTGCTGCCGCCAGCCCCGCCGGACCGGATCCGATTACTATCAGTTTTTCCGTCTGCATTTTTTTCTCCAATTTCTGTTTATTTCTTTTCGTTTCTATTTCTGTCGTTTCCCATACGCTCGGCCAGCTCGGGAGCTACACTCCTGAGCCACCACAAGGGAGCATGGGTCACTACTTCGCCCCGGTCATTCACCACCGGACACCGGCAGGGATCGTTTGCGTCGCCGGGCCTAAACTCATAAAGCTGATGCCCGCAAACCGAACACTTTCCCGCTAGATCGGCGGCGGCAAAGCAGTTCGGGCACACATACATAATCTCCTGACGGCTTGTCTCGGCCGCCGGGCTTTCTTCTTGGGCGGACTTAGCCGTATCAAGGTTGCTGTCCAGCACCTCCAGCAGGGCCTTGGCCGCGCTAATAGACCACTCGCTGTCTGCAGGTACCTTGTCCAGCTCTTCGGCCACCCTCTCCGCCGGGAGAAAACTACCGCAGCGTCCCAAAATATAGGCCGCATAAAAACCGGACCACAGGGAATCACGTTTTCCGCTTAGGTAGACCTGTTCGTAGGAATGATGCAGCTTAGCCGCCTGCTGTAATGCGGTAACCAGCTGTGCATTAGTCGGGTATTTCATTTATAACCCTCCTGTCATCAAAATTACACTTCCAACTATAATTTCACTCTAGCGAAAAATCAACGCTCTTCGAAGTAGGTTTACTTTTTAGTTTGAACCATCTTGAAGAAAAGGCTACAGTAATAATGTATATGCGAAATAAACGGCGTCGGGTAAAAAACTACAGCCTCGGATACCTCCTGTCAAAGCAGCCGAAGAGTCTGCAAAAAAACCAATTCTACGAGGAGATGCTCCTGCACTACCGCAGCTCCACCCGCCTGCAAAAACTCAGAATCAGCCGCCGCTGCTACAATCTACTGCAGCAGGCGGTGATTAAGCCGGAGTACCTGGACAACTTCTACCGCACCTATCGTCTTCCTCGGGATCCCTTTTTTCCGCTTTTCCTCAGGGTGAAGCGGGACTACTTGGAGCAGCGCAGACAAAGGCAGGAACAGAAAATGCGCTATATTGCCGATAAAATGCGAGGTCTCCCCCCGGACACACTTGCCTTTATCAAGTACCTGGCGGCCTTTGAACAGCGGTATAACCGGGCAGACAACTTTCCGGTATGGACCGCCCATCTGTTTCCCACCACCAAAAAACGGGTAAATGAATACGGCAGTTTTACCCGGACCGAGTGGATTACCCTGTTCAGCGCACATCTTCAGCGCCTGGAGCAGCGCTACCGAGAACTCGATGAAGACACAAGCCAACGGATTTTAGCATCCTATGTGCTGGAATGCCTGCCCCGGGAGGGCAAGACCCCCGGGCTGGAGCCGGATTTGCAGGCCGCCGCCCGCAACTATCGCCGCCTCAGTAAACTGTACCATCCTGACCTGGGTGGGGAGGGGGATTTTTTTCTGCAGCTGCAGTGGGCCAAGGAAGTGCTTAGCGGGCGCTGAAAGGCCGTAAGGGGGCTGCCCCTGCAGCTTGCGCGCCTGCCTGCCGTCTGTAACAAGAGCATTTTCTAAAATAGCTATACATGAAAATGTTTCTGCAAGTTAGATCCCCGTTTCTTCAGCCGTTTTTCAAAGCTTACCAAAAAGGCGATAATCGGAACGACTGAGGCGGCGGTTATCAGGGACCAGCTTACCCATATCTGCTCGTGCATAAAACTATTAAGAATTGCCTCGAGGCAAAGGGTGAACAGCCCGGCGCTGATCAGACCCACGGCCAGACCGCCCAGCACAGACAGCTTGAAGAGCCTGATAATAAAGATGGTCAGGAGCATGAGAATGGCGAAAGCCCCTAGTATCGGCAGGGCCAACTCCCAGAACCAGCTTCGGCCGCCGGTAAACAGGTCCAGGGCGTAGAGAAACAGGGCGGTGGTCAGCAGTTCCGCCAGCGGCAGTAGGTAGGGGATAC
>JAWLDZ010000122.1:0-1210 GCA_041686355.1 Spirochaetaceae bacterium | reverse complement strand
TCCGGGCCGGCCCCCGCTGTTTCAGACCCCAATTCGGCCCCGCACAGGGGACAGGTGCGATAGTTGGATTCGACCTCTACTCCGCAGTTTTTACATATCGGCATACTTAATACTCCTCAAGACTAATTGGAATTCCCCGGCTGGTAAGATGGGTAAAGAAAATCCGCTCCAGCTCTCTGCTTTCGATTACACTGGTAAAGGAGACAATCAACTGGTTCTTAAAGGACAGTACTCCGCAGGCTTTTTTCATGATATGGTTCGGGTTCAGGTCAAAGTGCAACCCCTCAAGCCCCTCCTCCAGAGCCGGCGGAACCTGCACGGGGCCCAAGTTTGACAGCACCCCGGAGTGCAGTGCCTCGCCAAGGCGAGTGTAGAGGATTGAGGTAACCATATCCTTCACGAACAGCGGTGAATATCGTACAAGGGGGTTCATCTCCGAGCCGACATTCCGTGAAATTTGCCGACCCAGCTGTTTTCCGTTTTTCAGCAGCTGAATGGTATGGTGCATATGCTGCAGTACCTCGGCAAAGTCGTAGTCGCCAAGCTTCAAGTCTATTTCCGGGGAGATGTACAGGGAAAAGTTGCGCATTGTCCGTGATGGCTTTTGGCGCCGCATATCCACCGGCACCTCCATACGGATAATCGAGCCCTCCTTCTTCCGCCGCGGGCGGGCAATACTCCGCCCCTGCTGTTCCTGCTTGTAGATTTGGATGAGACTGTACATGTAAGTGGAAACCAAGTACTCGGTCAGGGTTACCTTTTGCTGCCTGGCAAGCTGCAGCAGCTTGTCCACCGGCATAGTCGCCTTTAATACCCGAAAACGACGGGTTTTGAAGGGACGTCCTGGAATATGGTAGGCAGAGGGCAGTTTTTCAGGCTGCAGGGCTCCCTTTTCAAAGCTTCTTCGGTAGGTGTCTTCAAACTCTTCGGGATTCGGAGGCTCATCCGGATCTAAGAGTACGGGATGCTTCTCTACCTCCCTGCCGGACTGCCGTAGATACTCCGCGGCCAGACTCATCAAAAAGCGCATTCCGCCGTTCCCATCCGTCAGAATATGGGAAAAATCAACCGCCACCGTACGCTCGCGGGCACTTACCCTTAAAAGAGGAGCGGTCCGCTCCTTGAGGGATATAATAGTCGCCGGCACGTTCTTCAGCAGCTCGACCTTAGGCACCACCTCGCTGCGCTGCAGATAGTACCAAAAGAAACC
>JAWLDZ010000121.1:0-4869 GCA_041686355.1 Spirochaetaceae bacterium | reverse complement strand
CTTTATCTATGTGAACAGCTTTACCGACTCCGAGTCCCGGGCAGGGGTGCAGCAGCTGTTTAATCTGATTACCATGGGGGTAGGAAATTTCCTCGGTAGTTTAGCCGCAGGTGCGGTGTTTGATGCTTCCACAATTCACGGAAGTGTGCGCTATGCGTGGTTCTGGGGTGTTCCGACGGTGCTGGTTGCGGCAATGTTGGGAGTCTTGGCCTCTATCCGGCTGCGGCGCCGATAAATCTCTAAAATGTCAATATAGTTATATATCAAAAAAAATATGGAGATTGAAGCATTAGATATATGACGAATACTGAAGCCATTGAAGCAGATAAGGAAGAAAACATCTAAAATCGATTGACAAATAGGGGGGCGGTTGGAATAATGAATATTCATGCTATATTCAAAAAAAAGGAGTGTGTAGATGAAAAAAGCATTTAATGTACTACTGATTTTTTTGCTTGCCTTTACCGTATTTGCCGGCGGGCAACAGGATTCAGGCGAAGCGGAAGCAGAAGCAGCCGACGAAGCGAGCGACGGGCCTAAATCCGGAGGTGTTCTGGTTTTTGGTCGCGGCGGAGATTCAGTTGGATTGGACCCTGCCCGTGAAACCGACGGAGAGTCTTTTTACGGAAGTACCCAAATTTTTGACAACCTGGTTGAGTTTAAAAACGGTACTACCGAAGTTCAGCCGGCTTTAGCTAAAAGCTGGGATATCTCCGATGATAACCTGACCTTTACCTTTCACCTGGTGGAAGATGCAACATTCCACGACGGCACCCCCTTTAATGCAGAAGCGGTTGTTTTTTCATTAGGGCGTCAGTTGTGGGAAGACCATCCCTATTATGACCTTGGACCCTGGAAATACTGGGGCTACATGGACATGAGCAATATCGTCGATGATATTGTAGCGGTGGATGAGTATACCGTTCGTTTTGATCTAAAGAAGGTAGAAGCACCTTTCCTGGCTAACCTGGCGATGGACTTTGCCGCAATGGTAAGCCCCGCGGCGGTTGAAAAATACGGTGAAGACTTCAAGAGTAATCCCGTTGGAACCGGACCCTTCAAGTTCGTATCTTGGCAGAAGGACTCCAACATCGTACTCGAGAGAAACGAGAATTACTGGCGCCGCCCGGCATACCTGGACCGCCTGATTCTCCAGGTGATTCCTGATCCCACCGCCCGTTATCTGGCACTGCAAAAGGGCGAGATCGACGTGATGGACTTTCCCTCTCCCGAGGATATCGAAGAGATGAAGGCCGATCCGGATATCAAAGTTATCCAGCAGCCCGGTCTGAATGTTGGGTATCTGGCAATGAACACTCAAAAAGAGCCTTTCGATGACAAGCGTGTACGTCAGGCCTTCAACTACGCCATCAACAAAGATGAAATAATTGAAGCAGTATTCGGCGCCGCCGGAACAACAGCCAAGAACCCGCTTCCTCCCACAATGTGGTCATACAACGATTCAATCGATCCCTATCCCTACGATCCTGAAAAGGCGAAAGAACTACTGGACGAAGCCGGATATCCCGATGGGTTTGAAACCGACCTGTGGGCAATGCCGGTGGCACGTCCCTACTTTCCCGACGGACGCAGGGTAGCTGAAATAATGCAGGCCCAGCTGAAAGAAATCGGTGTTGAAGCCGAAATAGTAAGCTACGACTGGGGTACTTACCTCGACCGCACCGACTCCGGTGAGCACGAAACTGCTCTACTGGGTTGGACCGGTGACAATGGTGACCCCGACAACTTCCTGTTTGTTCTGCTTTCCGCAGCTGCCGCTGAGGTTCCCGCCGGAAACATTGCCTTCTGGAAGGACGAAGAGTTTAATGAGCTGATTATTGAGGCGAAGGAAACCTTTGACCGCGAGCGACGAACAGAACTGTACATGGAGGCTCAGGAAGTATTTCATGAAGAGGCTCCCTGGGTACCCGTTGCCCACTCAATCGTTTCTGAACCGATGCAGCCCAACGTAATGAACTTCAAACTTTCCCCCGTTGGAAAGCGTGTATTTTACAGCGTGTGGCTGGACGACTAAGATTTCTGAAGAAGAAAAATTCCGGGAAACAGAGGCTTTTGGCCTCTGTTTCCTTTGTTATGTGAGATAATGGATACACAATGCTTAAATACTTATTAAAACGAATTGCTCTCTTAATACCGACCCTGATCGGTGTAGCGACCCTGGTATTTGCCATGGTAGCCCTTTCTCCAGGAGACCCGGCGCGGGTGATGCTTGGAGAGCGGGCCAACAAGGAGCAGCTGGAAAAACTGCGGTCCGAACTTGGATTGGACCGGCCGTTAATTGAACAATACGGTATCTATATGAAAAATATGGTCCAGCTAGATTTTGGAGAGTCCATAAAAACCGGCCGTAAGGTGAGCGAAGAGATTAAAGAGCTGTACCCGGCCACCATCGAGCTGGCCTTTTTCGCGATGCTCTTTGCCACTACCCTCGGTATCATCATAGGAGTTTTATCCGCCACCCGGCGGAATACGTGGATAGATTACACGTCCATGGTGGGGGCTCTGTTCGGGGTCTCCATGCCGGTCTTCTGGCTGGCACTAGTTCTGATGATGATCTTTTCTGTAGGCTTAAACTGGCTGCCCACTGGCGGCCGGATAAACATTCGTTATTATTTTGAAGCGATTACCAATTTTTACATTCTCGATACCTTCATATATTGGATTCGCGATGGAGATCCCAAATTCTTCATATCTAGTCTAAAACATATTGTTCTACCGGCACTTGCCCTCGGTACTATCCCCCTGGCAATCATTGCCCGGGTTACCCGCAGCAGTATGCTGGAGGTGTTGAAGCAGGATTATGTAAAGACAGCCCGCTCAGCAGGGATTAAAGAAAAAAGGGTAGTTTACCGCTACGCCCTCAAGAACGCCCTGCTGCCGGTGGTAACAATTATCGGGCTGCAGTTCGGACTGCTGCTCTCTGGGGCAATTCTCACCGAAACCATTTTTGCCTGGCCTGGAATCGGCAGGTGGATATACAAGGCGATTGAAGCCCGTGACTACCCAGCAGTACAGGGCGGGGTTATAGTAATCGCGACTACTTTTGTATTGATCAACCTGGTGGTTGATATTCTGTACTCACTCGTGAACCCGAAGATAAGGTTGCAGTAAATGAAAACCGGAGACGAACACGGAGAACTAAATATGGAGAGATTCGCCGACAGGCTTCCGCTAATGGGGAAACAACTGGATGTACCCGATGAACCTAGCTTCTTTCAGGAGTCGGTTCATCAATTAAAACGTAATAAGGCCGCAATTGCAGGATTAATAGTGATTGCTCTGTTCCTGTTTGTCGGAATATTTGCACCTGTTATTTCCCCGCACAACCCGCTAACACAGACTATTTCAATGCGTAAATCCCCGCCATTTACCGAGGGATTTCTGCTGGGAACCGACGGTCTGGGTCGTGACATGTTATCACGCCTCATCTATGGAGCTCGCATTTCCATGATAATCGGGGTTGTTTCGGTGGGAATTGCTCTGTTTTTTGGATTGTTGATCGGAGTTGTCTCCGGTTATTACGGAGGTTGGTTCGATAAACTGGTAATGCGAATTATAGATATCATGTTGGCCTTTCCGTACGTGCTGCTGACAATCGTAATTGTGGCGATTTTAGGGGCCTCCCTGACCAACGCCATGATCGCAATCGGTATTAGTCAGATACCGCGCTATGTACGCCTGGTGCGCGCATCGGTACTGGCGGAAAAAGAGAGTGACTACGTAACTGCCGAACGCTCAATTGGAGCCTCGAACTTTGAATTGATGTTTGGTTCGATTCTTCCAAACTGCCTGGCTCCGATTTCAGTGCAGGCTACCCTGGGAGTAGGTGAAGCTATCCTCAGCTCGGCCGCACTTTCCTTTCTCGGTTTGGGTGCACAGCCGCCGACCCCTGAATGGGGGCTGATGATTGCCAGCTCACGGGAGTTTATCACCAGCGCCTGGTGGATAGTTACCCTGCCTGGTATAGCTACTCTGTTTGCCGTATTAGGTTTTAACCTGTTTGGTGATGGACTGCGGGACATTCTCGATCCGAAATTGAGGGACTAAAGGTATGGATGAAACAACTTTGCTGTCGATACAAAACCTTGAGGTGAACTTTTACACCCAGCGTGGAGTCGTTCGGGCGGTACGAGATATCTCATTTGATATTAAAAAAGGCGAAACCCTGGCTCTGGTTGGGGAATCGGGCTGCGGTAAATCGGTTACCGCCCATTCTATCAACCAACTGATACCGATGCCTCCTGGGAAAATCGACGCCGGAAAGATATTCTTCGAAGGGCGCGATTTGCTCACTCTGTCCGAGAGGGAAATTCGTAAACTGCGCGGTCAGCGCATCTCTATGATTTTTCAGGAGCCAATGACCAGTCTGAACCCGGTGTTCAAGGTGGGTGACCAGATAGCCGATGTATTTCTCACCCATCAGGATATTACTAAGGCCGAAGCCCGTCAGAGGGCACTTGAACTGCTTACCCTGGTTAAGATCCCTGCCCCGGAGAGCCGGATAGACAGTTATCCCCACCAGCTTTCCGGAGGAATGCGGCAGCGGGTGATGATTGCGATGGCCCTTGCCTCGCCGGATCCCGGCCTAATGATCGCCGACGAACCGACCACCGCCCTGGATGTAACCATCCAGGCTCAGATTTTGGACCTGCTGGCCGATTTGAAGCAGGAGGTCAGTATGTCGGTGTTGTTGATTACCCATGATATGGGAGTTGTGGCCGAAACCGCCGACAGGGTGGTGGTAATGTACGCCGGACGAAAAGTGGAAGAGGCCGGTGTATACGACATTTTTGAAAAACCCTCACACCCTTATACCCTGGGACTACTCAATTCTCTGCCTTCCAACGA
>JAWLDZ010000120.1:3406-4987 GCA_041686355.1 Spirochaetaceae bacterium | reverse complement strand
CTTGATAAATCGGGGTACAAAGACAGGGAAGAATGCGCCGATATTATTCTTTCACGCCTCGAGAGTGAAGATGTAGATAAAAAGAAACTCAGGGCAGCTATTGTGGAAAACATCTCAGTGGATGAACTCAGATCGGGGATGCAACAATTCTCCCAACTCAATCCGGCGGCGGTAAAGGCGGCGTTTCCAGTTTTGAAGGAGCTAGCCGGTCAGAGTTTGGTTACGGAATAGTAAAAGCGAAGCCTGCAACTGAAACCATATATCTATATCACCCCCTTTTTTTCTTGGAAGAGAGAAAAATCCCCTGTATAGTGTAGCTGTAGATTGCGAATAAGGGGTTAAAAATGCACATGAGAACAGGGCAGAAGAGTTTCAATTTTATTTTGCCAACGGAAGTTGAGTACGGGAAAGGGGCCGTAAGGAAGCTTCCGGAGGAACTGGTGTTACGGGGTGTTGACTCGGTGTTAGTGATTACCGACAAGGGGATCCGCTCACAAGAGTTTACTTACAATATTATCGACAGCATTGCTGTGGAAGATATCCGGGTGGTTGTGTATGACGGGGTGGAGGCCAATCCGAAGGACAGCAACGTCGAGGATGCCGCTAAACAGGCGCGCGAATTTACGGTCGATGCGATTGTCGCCATAGGCGGGGGCAGTCCGATTGATTGTGCAAAGGCGGTGAGTGTCGTGGCCACCCATGAGGGAAGTGTACGATCCTTTTCCGATTCGAGTAATATTTTCGGGGAAGTAGTGCCATTATATACAATTCCGACTACCGCCGGGACCGGCAGCGAGGTAACCTTTAGTTCGGTTATCACCGATACCCAGGATAGGGTCAAATTCACCATTAAATCGCCCAAAATTGCCCCGCGGGTTGCCTATATCGATCCGCTGCTTACCCATTCAATGCCGGCAGGGTTGACTGCAGCCACCGGGCTGGATGCGCTTACCCACGCAATTGAGGCCTTTACCGCGAAGGCGGCCAATCCTTTATCGGATGCGGCGGCGCTGTATGCGATAGAGATGATTAATGCCAATCTGGTGACTGCGGTAGTTGAACCGTCGAATGCAGAGGCGCGGGACGGAATGATGACCGGCAGTCTGCTGGCGGGTATAGCCTTTAGCCATTCCGATGTTGCAGGAGTGCACTGTATTGCCGAAGCCCTGGGTGGCAAGTACGACGCCCCCCACGGGGTGTGTAACGCAATAGTTCTGCCGGTGATGATGGAGTATAACCTGGATTTTGCTCTGGAGCGTTACGCGCGTATTGCCCAAGCGATGGGGCTGGAGTTTGAAGAGCCTGCAGGTGGAGCGCGCATGGCGGTCAAACGGGTGGAGGAGCTTACAAGGGAGGTCAGTCTGCCGGAGTTTCGGAGCCTGGGAGTTCAGACGGAGGATCTGCAGGAACTGGCGGAGAACTCCGCCCGCAACGGAAGTAATACCGATAACCCCCGCCTGATGAGTACAGATGATTATTTAAAGGTGCTGCAGAGGCTGATGGGCTGAAATATCGGGCATAGGCGTAGAAGCGACGGCTTACCACGCCGACCCAGAAGTCCTCGGGAGGACAGCCCCACGG
>JAWLDZ010000120.1:0-3306 GCA_041686355.1 Spirochaetaceae bacterium | reverse complement strand
GAGACCGCCGGTTCAGCTTAAGAATAGGCCGGAATTCTTGAAGATTCACCCCGGGCTGAGTATAATAGAAATAAGAGGCTGTACTATATTCGCGTGAGGAGGGATATCCGGTATGGCGGAGAACTATTTTGCTATTCTGGGCATTTCGTCCGAAGCAAGCACCCAAGACGTAAAAAACGCGTATCGCAGGCTGGCACAACAATACCATCCGGACCATGGCGGAGGCGACAGCCGTAAGTTCATGGCCGTGCAGGAGGCCTATGACGTTTTGGTGGACCCGGAGCAGCGCCGGCGGTGTCGGCAGGAGAGCTCCGGCGAGCGGGTGCCGGTGCGGGTTGTCCGTACGCGGTCGAAGGAAAGATCCGCCGAGAGAGGGGAGCCTGTATGGCCTATGGACGAGCCTGTACGGCCCCGGGGTGAGTATAGGCGGTCACGAAGGGGACATGTGTGGACGGATGAATCAGGCCTCGGTTTTAGTGATTTGAATGGCTTCAGCTCTCGCGATTTTGATATGGAATTTGAAAAGCTCTTCGAGCGGATGCTGCGGACCTTTTTTACATGGTGAACGCGGTTTATCATGCAGCGTTCAGTATACAGCCGAAGACTACTTATCTTTTGGCGGCTTTCAAGCGAATTTGTGATCGCTTTTTTCAGTTTGTTGTTTCAAAAGTACTATTCACCCCGTACAGTGAAGGGAGCAAGATGGAAGGAGTTCTTATGCAGCATCCATATATAATTCAAGGCGGAATGGGAGCCGGAGTTTCTAATTGGAGACTTGCACGGACTGTGGCAGAGCAGGGCGGGCTCGGAGTAGTCTCCAGTGTGGCCCTGGATGTAATTTTGGTAAGAAGGCTTCAGCAGGGAGACCCGGGGGGACACATGCGTCGAGCCTTAAAGGCTTTTCCTGATCAGGCTGTAGCCTCCGGAATTATAGAAAAATACTATAATGAAGAAGCTACAGAGGACTTCCACGACTTTAAACAGCCCCCCGTATTTACTCTCGAACCTGCGCGTGAAATTCAAGAGATTACTGTAGCCGCAAACTTTGCAGAGGTGTATCTTGCAAAGGAGGGGCACTCCGGCAAGGTGGGAATTAACTACCTTGAAAAGATACAGATGCCGAATCCCGCGTCTGTATACGGGGCCATGCTGGCGGGTGTCGATTATGTTCTCGTGGGGGCAGGCATACCCCTGGAGTTCCCCCAGATGATAGAAAAATTTACCCAGAGCACAGTCGGTCGTATCAAGCTGAATGTAGAAGGGGCCCAAAGGGGCCATGAATATATTATGGAGCTGAACCCGGCTGAGGTATTACAAGACCCGCCTAAGGAATTGAAACGGCCTTACTTTTTTCCGATAGTCTCTTCCTTTATTCTGGCGATGACGATGGCGAAAAAGGTAAAGGGTGTTGACGGGCTTATTCTGGAAAATCATACCGCCGGCGGACATAATGCCCCGCCGAGAGGGGCCCTGCAGCTTGATGCGGCGGGTTCGCCCGTTTTTGGAAGCAAGGACGAGATGGACTATAAGCGAATCGCCGAATTAGGTCTGCCCTTCTGGCTCGCCGGCGGCTACAGTATGCCCGCCTCGCTGGAAAGCGCTCGTGAGGAGGGGGCCGAGGGCATCCAGGTGGGAAGCGTATTTGCTTTCTGCAGGGAATCGGGGCTTAGCAGTGAATTAAGACACCAGTTCCTGAAATCGATAGAGACTGGGGAACAGGAGGTATTTACCGACCCCAAGGCCTCGCCCACCGGTTTTCCCTTTAAGGTTGCCCATGTGGAGGGCACTTTGTCTGAGCAGAGTGTGTACGAGCAAAGAAAACGGGTGTGCAACCTCGGATACCTAAGGCAAATATATAGAAAAGCGGACGGGTCGGTAGGGTATCGTTGTCCGGCAGAACCGGTTGACCAGTTTACCAGAAAAGGGGGCGCTGCCGAGCAGACTGAGGGGAGAAAATGCCTGTGTAATGCCCTGTTGTCGAATATCGGCCTTGCGAAGAGGTACCCCCGGGGTTATACCGAACAGCCTCTGGTAACCGTGGGGGAGCATACTGAATCTATAGAGCTTATGATAAAAGAGAAGGGACATGACTATAGCGCTGCGGATGTGCTTGAAATGTTAAGGTCCTGACTAAAAGGTCAGAGGAGGTAGCATGAAACAACTCGGTAAACTGCTCATGCAGCAGGAACCCTTTAGTGAAATGGTGATGGGCAACTCCGCGGTGGTCAGGGCCATGGTGGAGGAGGGGACCCGGGTGATTACAGCTTATCCCGGATCGCCAACCCCGGAGATCGGCGGGGCGATCATGTCGATTGAAGAGGAGCAGCGCCCCTTCTACTTCGAGTTTTCGGTAAATGAAAAGGTAGCCACCGAGGTGGCCTTTGGGGCCTCGGTCAACGGACATCTGTCTACGGTCTTTTTCAAGAGCGTTGGGCTGAACGTGGCGGCGGACAGTTTTGTCCAGCTGCCGATGATGGAGTTGATCGGTGGTATGGTGATTATCATTGGAGACGACCCCGGGGCCAACTCATCCCAGAACGAACAGGACAACCGCCACTACGCACGAATGGCCTACTGTCCGGTCTTTGAGCCGGGAGATCCGCAGGAGGTCTACGAGATGTACCGCGAGGCGGCAAAGCTCTCCAAAGAGATGCGGATGCCGGTGATACTTCGCCTCTCCACTCACATATGCCACGCCAAGGCGCGGGTCTCCTTTGGCTCTTATGAGCCCGATGAAGCGAGTTTTGAGCCACGTTTTGACCCGGATAATGGTCCCTACATCCCCCTCACCGAAAAGGCCCTGCGGATGAAGCGCCGGGCTCTGGAGAAACTGGATCGGGTGGCCGAATACGCCGAAAACTCGCCCTATAACCACTTAGATGACAACGGCAATAAGCGTATGGGCGTTCTCACCAGCGGTTTGCCCTATTACTCTCTGCTGGATGTGCTGTTCGGGGCCTCAAGCCGGCCGGACATATTCAAATTAGCAATGAGCTATCCCCTGCCGAAGAAGAGATTGACGGAGTTCTGCCGAAATCACGACGAGGTGCTGGTACTTGAGGAGCTTGATCCAATTATCGAGGGTGAGCTCAAGGCGCTTGCCTTCGATGAGGGGATTCAGGTAAAGATCTACGGGAAAGCTGAGCGTGAGGACCTGATAGGTGAATATAAGCCGGCGAAAACACGCCGTATCCTCTCTCGCCGTTGGCCCACGCTGCTGCCCGCCGAGGAGGAGCAGGCTACAGCGACTGAGCTTGCCGTTCCCGAACGGCCGGCCCAGATGTGTCCGGGCTGCGGGCATCGCAG
>JAWLDZ010000119.1:0-4994 GCA_041686355.1 Spirochaetaceae bacterium | reverse complement strand
TTCAGCTTAAAGCGGGAGACTAGCTGTTCGAGGTGCTGCACGCTCTCGGAATTTTGCTCGCCGGCTTCAGAGACGCTTTGGGCGGCGGTGGCTACTTCCTGGATCCCTTGGGCCATCTCTTCCATGCCGTAGGTCGAGTCGGCGGATATGTCGCTGAGCCTCTCCATGGACCCGGTTATTCCCTCAACTCTCTGCTCCATTTCGCCGGAGGATTCCTGTACATCCTGGGTGATTTCAACCAGTGAATTGAGGGCTTCTACAATCTGATTGCTGCCGTCCGAGAGCTCCCGGGTTGAGTCCTGCATCTCGGCCATGCTCTTGGAAACCTCGCGGATCATGGCGAGCATGCTCTCGAACATCTTGCCCGTTTTTTCGGTAGAGGTTTCTGAGATGCTGATACTGTCGACAACCTCTTTAAGGGATCTTCCGATCTCTTTGGCTGAATTTGAGCTTGATTCGGCGAGGTTTCGGATTTCATCGGCTACAACTGCAAAGCCTTTTCCGGCTTCTCCGGCATGGGCGGCTTCGATAGCGGCGTTCATCGCCAGAAGGTTTGTTTGGCTGGCGATGCTCTCGATGACCTCAATCATTTCCAGCATTACATCGGCAGATTGGGCTACCTTTTTCATCTGCTGGCGGGTTTGAAGCATCTCCTCTTCTCCCTGCTCGGAGGTGTGCTCGAGGTTTTCGGCAATTTGTTTTTTCTCTTCGGATACCCGGGCGATGCTCTGAATCGAGGCTGACATCTCTTCAATGCTGGCCGATGATTCGGTGATGGCCGAGGCTTGTGAGCTTATCTGTTCGCTGAGGTTGGTCAGAAAATCTCTTACGTTATCCGCGGCGGTTTTTGAGCTGCGTACCTCTCCATCGAGGTTTTTCATTTTTTTACGCATTTGCTGACTATTTGCACGCATCTCCTCGATTGCAGCTGCCGCTTGAGTAGAAGAGGATGCCAGGTTTTGACTGATATAGCGGGTGTCTTCGGTTACGTCCTGAATGCCGCCCATCATGCTGTTGAGACTGGCGATAAAGGAGTTAAAGTAGCCCGAGAGTCGTCCTACCTCATCCTTTGAGTCTACCTTAGATTCAACGGTAAGATCTCCCTCGCTGACCAGCACGAAATTATTGATGTACTCGGTTAGGGGCCTGGTGACGGCTCTGATGCTGAGCCACACGGCGGTTCCCAGGGCCAGGAGCATGGCCAGCGAAACAGCACCGATGTTGAAGGCGGCGGCTTTTTGAGTGTTTTTTGCCGCCGATAGGGAGCTTATTATTTCAAAGGCTCCATGGATTTCTCCAACCTTCCAGCCCTCTTTAACCCCGCCGACCGGATCGAGCTCTCCTGCTGGGTCTCCATGACAGGTCATACACTCCTGGGTAAGCTTGATTGGACGGAAGTAGCGGATCTGATTTTCTTCATATATTACTTTCTCTTCAAGCCCTTCCGACTTTAGCTCATTGAGTACCTGCAGCTCTAATTCGGTGGGTTCATTGTTCGGATTACGAGGGGAGACTTTCGGTACACGAAATTGATAGTTCGCCTTGTCTGCATTTTTCTCTGCTACTCTAATGGCGGTAATTATTGGGACGGCTTGGATGATTTTTTCTCTATCACCGGTGGCGGCGAGGGTGTCGAAATCCTTAATCACCCCATCAGATATTTTTTGGGCCATATTTTCTCGTGCAGCCTCTGCGGTAAAGACCACGGCACGACTTTTTTCTAAGATGCTGTTTTCCGCCTGGGTGCCGATGGAACGGGTAAAGAAAAATGAGAAGAATACTGCCAATATGACAATTCCCATCAAAGTAATAAAGAGAATTTTCAGTTTAAGGCTGATGTCTTTTACCCGCATTTTCGCAGCTCCTCATAATTATTCACCTGATTATTCACCTGTCCACATTTATCTGCCCATAGCAGAGGGTTCAGGATCGGACGACAGAAAAGTTCTGCCTTTCAGTCGCTCTTGAAAAAAAGTATAGAAAGATTGTTTTCCAAGTGCAACTCGCGATAGTATTTTGATGTGTCTTGCAGCAAAAAACTATTCTGTAAGACTCTTCAGCGCTTCAATCAGCATCTTCCAAGTGCGTTCTACAGAGGGAATACTGAGCTGCTCATTCGGTGTGTGAACTTCCTGCAAGTCCGGACCAAAACTAATCATGGTCATATCTGGAAACTTATCACCGATTACACCGCATTCAAGGCCGGCATGAATTGCTGTGAACTCAGGATCGGAGTTGTTCAACTTACGATAGATCGATTTGAACACATCAATGAGGGGATTTTCAGGATCCGGGGTCCAGGCTGGATAGAGGGCTGAGTAAGAGACGCGGGCACCGGGACAACGAAGGATTGCCGTTATTCGATTTGCCATATTGTCACGCTTACTTGCCGAGGAGGAGCGTTGACTCGTAATTATCTGTACTTCGTAATCCTGGAGATTTACCGAAGCAAGATTGGTGGATGTTTCCACCATACCGGGGATTGTTCGGCTCATTTCATCAACACCGTGGGGCATCATAAACACGCAATTGACGGCCTTAAAAGTGGCCTTTGGAGAGAGGACTTTTTCTGGTGCTGTCTCTTCATGCTCTAGGCTGATGTGAAGTTCAGGTTCAATATCCTGGTATTCGGCAGCGATATTGTTTCGAATATCATCGATGATCTGAAGGGTTTTTTCCTGTTGATTTGCAGGTGCAACAAATGTGACAAAACACTCCCGGGGAATTGCATTGTGTTTCCCTCCGCCATCAAGTCCTGCAATCCGTACATCTACCTTCTCCAGCAGGTTCCAAAGTATCCTGACGGCGAATTTGATTGCATTGCCCCGGTTCTCATGAATGTCGCCCCCAGAATGTCCACCTTTGAGCCCTGTCACCGAAAGCTTATAGTATACGTACCCAGCAGGTGTTGGACTCCATTCAATCGGACACCAGCCTGATGTGGTAACACCGCCGGCACATCCGATGCAAAAAACACCTTCCTCTTCTGAGTCCATGTTCATGAGTATCCGGCCGTCTAATACTGCGGGGTCTAATTCCATTGCTCCGGTGAGCCCGCTTTCTTCATCGGTTGTGAAGAGGGCTTCCAGGGGGCCATGTTCGATTGTGTCTGAATCGAGGACTGCCAGTGCTATAGCCAGAGCTATTCCGTTATCCGCTCCCAGGGTGGTCCCATCTGCTTTAAGCCAGGGACCGTCTTTGACCAGTTTGATGGGATCTTTGGAGAAGTCGTGTTTGACGTGCGAGTTTTGCTCACAGACCATGTCCATGTGTCCCTGCAGGATGACTCCTCGTGTGTGTTCGTTGCCGGGGGTGGCCGGCTTTTTGATGATGATGTTTCCGGCTGTATCTTGTATGTGCTGAAGGCTGCGGGTTTCAGCGAAATTGGTTAGGTAGGCCCGAATCTGGTCTTCGTTTTGGGAACATCGGGGGATCTGAGATATTTCCTCGAAAAATCGCCATACATTCTCCGGTGCGATTCCGCTTAGGGTTGTAGTAGACATAGAAAGCTCCTTGTAAGTTTGGTAGAGTTTTATGAGACTATGATATCATAAATTCCCCTGCCTATACAGTTGTACGAACCGTGGTGGTGAAAATATTGCTAATTTCTTACCTACCAAATGATAAGTAAAATATTAATCACATTTTTTTACCTGCATAAAATTATTGTTTAAAAATAAAAGAATTAAGTCTCTTTTAGCACCAATCTTCGTACAACTGTGTTGACAGGAGGGGGGAAAATGAGTAGTTTTCAGTTACCGACCGTTCGGTAACTTTTTATCTGGCTCTAGGCCAACCCAGAGGGATATGGAAAAACACGCACAGAAACAACAACAGATAATAGAAACAGCTTTCAAAGTGTGGGGGGAAGAGTTCTTCTTCAAAACCAGTTTAACCACACTGGCAGAGGCTTTAGGCAGCTCAAAAACAGCCCTCTATCGCTACTTCAAGAATAAGGAATCCCTCATAGAAGCGATGCGGCAGGATTTTCTAAGGGAACACACTCAGATCTGCCTGGAGACTGCCGAAGCGGCGGAGGGCAAAAGCTTTGAAGAGCGCTTAGCACTATTTCAGCAGAAGTTTCTGCGGTTTTACGCAGAGAATTACTGGTACTACCGGTTTGCTTCCCTCTATCTGTTGCCGAATACAGCCGAGGGCTTTCAACAGCTTGAGGAAAT
The DNA here is from genome assembly GCA_041686355.1 of Spirochaetaceae bacterium. Taxonomy (GTDB): domain Bacteria; phylum Spirochaetota; class Spirochaetia; order DSM-16054; family Sediminispirochaetaceae; genus DSBN01. Next base: position 816 of record JAWLDZ010000119.1, on the reverse strand, counting down.
ACTTCAGCTGCAAAACGCAATGTTCCCAACCGCTCACCTGCAGAGGGAGTTTGGATGGAGCGAACGGGAGGTCCCGGTAGTTCAGCGTTTTATCTTTTCGGTTGGTACCTTCTTACTCAACCGAGGAAACATCAAAGAAGTGCAGGAGATGCGGCAGTTGTCCGCCGACGAGCTGCTTGCGTTAAACGAGAGGCTGGTACTCGAAGGCATGCGGGGGCACACAGAAATTCAGCTTCCGGATTTTGAGGCGGTAGAAAGGGCATGCAGACTGGAGCTTGATGATCTTCTGCCCCAGGATCCCCTGTTTGCAGCAATCTCAAAAGTAGTGGCGGAAGAGGGACTGTGGGATGCTTCCTTGGAAAAAATAGCCCGCGCCGCGGGCATGAGCAAGAGCAGCTTGTACTTTCATTTTCATGATCGCAATGAGATGTTGTGGAAAATGATAGACAATGAGCGTCATCAGCTCGGAACACTCTTCTTGGAGCGCAGCCGGCAGATGGAGAGCTTTGAAGAGCGCTTATATGCCTACTTCGCCATTTTTGCGTGGTACCTCGCCCGGCGGCCTGAGTTTTTAGCGGTGATGAACTGGTTCCGGTTCCAGCAGTTTCATATAAAAGTTCCCCAGCACATGAAAGGCGGAATGGACCGCTATATTGAGTTTCTCCGTGGGGGAGTGGAGAGCGGGAAACTGCGGTCGGATATATTTGACACACAAAATAGTGCTCGCTGGATTAACTACGGTTTGATCCAGGAGATAAATAATATGTATTGGATGGAGGGCTTGTCTGAGAAGATCTGGCCCTTTATTAGAACAGC
>JAWLDZ010000118.1:0-5279 GCA_041686355.1 Spirochaetaceae bacterium | reverse complement strand
TCCACCAGCATGTGCTGGTCCAGGTCCACCTGGCGGCGGTTGTCCTCCAGGGTCTTTTTCATGTAGCTCCGGTCCAGCTTGAGGCTCTCGGTCAGGCGGATCAGCAGCTCCTCGGGCAGGAGGTTCTGCTCGGAGTAGAGGTAGATCAGGGCTTTCTCGGCGATATTGGCAACCTTCAGGCTGTTCATGTTCACCTGTTCGTCGGGGGTGCCGGCATACTGTTCTTTCAGGTGCCCGTACAGCAGGGAGCGCTCCTTGTGGTGCTTGAGGGCGTCCAGCTCTGCGCGCAGGGGCTCGGTTTGCCCGCGGGCGGCTTGCTCGCCCAGGGGCTTGAGGGTAAAAAAGGTGTACTCCTTGCCGGGCAGGTAGTGGTGGTTGTCGCAGCGGGTGCAGTAGTTGGGCTCCAGGGGGTCGTTCTTCTTCTGGTCGCCGCCGACGATGATTAGGGGGTCGAAGTACAGGGCCGGGCACTCCTCGCCGTCTACCTGGTAGGAGCGGTAGGTGTAGAAGGAGTCCTCGATGCAGTCGGGGTGCTCGCAGTAGGCGGTGAGGGGGAAGACGTCGGTGGCTGTCTCGAGCATCAGCCGGGCGGTGGGGTTAAAGATGTCCCGGCGGAAATTGAGGATGAGTGCCGGAAAAATAAAAATCAGCCCCCGCTGCTGGCTGGCGTTGCGCACTACGTACACCAGGCGCTCGTCGTAAAAGGAGGCCTCGTCGATAATCCAGGTTCCCACCTTGGGGTTGTCCGTGAGTACCTCCTCCAGGCTGAAGGAGTCTTTTATTTTGGCGATATTATGGCCGCAGCGTTCATAGCCGCCGCGGAAGGCCAGGGCGTCGTCGGGGTAGTCGGGAAAGCGGCCGGCGTCCAGCAGGGAGCGGATAAAGAAGACGCTGCGCCGGTCGGCCCCGTCGGTGGTGGTTTGGGCGCCGATGTAGCTGCTCTTCTGCTGGGCTACCCGAGCATCACGCCACACCCGGGCGGAGTACTCGGTTTTGCCCGAACCCATCGGGCCGATTACCAGAATGCGCCGTGAGGGGCGGGTAAAATCGAAGTGGTTGAACGAGTGGTGTACTCGCACGCTCGGAAAGCCGAGGCTTTTCAGGAAGCTTAATGTGCTGGGGTCGTTTTTCAGTTCATACATATTTCTATACTAACCCAGGTTATTCAGATTGACTACACGCTTTGTTTATTGTTTGCTGTATTGACTATATCTTTTTGGGCGTATAGGTTCGGTCTATGGAAATTGACTATATACGAATGCCGCTTATGTTGATCATGATCGGGGTGATGATATTTAATCTGACACAGCGCAGTCATGTGGAGCACGGCGAGGGCAAACGCTTTGCCTCGCTGTTCACCGCGGCGGTGCTGCTGCTGCTGTATGTGCAGCTGGTGCTGATTCAGCGCTACTACAGCCCGCCCCTGACGGGCTGGCTGATTCTTCCGGCGGTGGTTCTGACGGGGGTCGCCGGTTTTCTGCTGCGAAAAAAAATCTTTGTCTTTAAAAGATACTGCGCAAAATGTAACGCAGCCCTGCCGCTGAAGACCACCTTGTATCACGATGATAATCTGTGTGATCAATGCCGCGGCGGCAGCTCATCCGATTATTCCCCCACCCCCAATTCCCCCCAAAACAACAGCTCTAATGATGACCCCCTGGTCTCACCGCCGGAGAAAAACCGGATTGCCGAGGTTCCCCGGACTGTCGAAGAGTTTGACTGGGAGGGCTGGGAGCCTTCGGATACGGCGGTGCTCTGTTATATTTTTAAGGACGAGCAGGTGCTGCTGATTCACAAAAAGCGCGGCCTTGGCAAGGGGAAGGTCAATGCCCCGGGCGGGCGGATCGATCCGGGGGAGACCCCGGTGCAGACGGCGGTGCGGGAGCTGCAGGAGGAGGTGGGGCTGACACCCCTCGAGCCTTACGAGGTAGCCCAGCTGTCCTTTGTGTTTACCAACGGCTATTCCCTGAAGGGGCACGTGTTCTTTGCCCGCGCCTACGAGGGCGAACTGATCGAGACCGACGAGGCAGATCCCTTCTGGGTTCCGGTGGCGGAGATACCCTACGAGCAGATGTGGGCCGACGATGCAGAGTGGCTGCCGAAGGTGATCGGCGGAGGGTATGTGGAGGCGCGCTTTATTTTTGAGGACGACCGCATGCTGAGCAAGAATCTTATTGAAAGAAACTATCCGGGCCGCCCGCGGCCTTAGCCGTAGACCAAACCCGCTCTTGTTATGGCACCAGTTTCACATTACACTATATCTATGAACAACAATCCTGAGGAAGACGATTCATCTATAGGCTCGGAGCCCGGTGAGGCTGCTAAAACACCAGCTAATATACCAGCCGAGCTTTCGCGTCTTCAGGAAGAGAATCAAAAGCTTCAGCGCCTCATCAATAACCTCTCAGTACATGAGCGAATGTTCCACTCCCTCTTTGAGCTCTCCCATGATGCCATTCTGCTGCTGGACGGAGAGATTATCTCCGATTGCAACCGCAGTGCCGTGGAACTGTTTCGCTTCCATCACTCCGAGCTTGTGGAGAACCACCTGGAGATGCTGCTGCCGGCGGCGGCCATGGAGGGCTTCCAAAAAAAACTGCGTACCGCCGTCGAACAGGGCCCGCAGTTCTTCGAGCAGCAGTTTGTGCGGAGGGATGAGCAGCTGCTCGACTGTGAGGTAAGTGTCACCTCGCTGATGCTCTATTACCGCCAGTTTTACATGGTCAGCATCCGTGATATCACCGAGCGCAAACAGATCGAACATAACCTGCGGCTGCGCTCGGCCCAACTGCAGGCTACCATCAACAGCCTCCCCTTTGATTTCTGGATGAACGACATCCGAAACCGTACCATCATGCAGAGCCCCGGCAGCACACAGCTGTGGGGGAACCAAGCCGGACGGCATATGGAGGAGGTAACCCAAGACGAATCCATAAAAACCGCCTGGAGAGATTCCAATGAACGGGCGCTGAAGGGAGAAATCGTTGAAAAGGAGCAGTCCTACACAATTGATGGGCAGCGGCGTATATACCGCAATATTGTCGCTCCAATATGGGGTGAGGGAAAGGTGCTTGGTATTTTGGGTATTAACATAGATATTACCGATTACAAAGAAAACCAGCAGAAACTTTCCACTGCTCTGGAAGAACGGGAGACTCTGCTGCGGGAGATCCACCATCGGGTGAAAAATAATCTGCAGCTGATTATCAGCATGCTCAATCTGCAGAAACCCAGCATCGATTCGGAAAAAATCGGCTCGGAAAAAACAGAGGTGCTGGTGAACATCGAGAACCGGATTAACTCCATGGCCCTGATCCATGAGCAGCTGTACAATAGCACCAGTCTGAACCGCATCAACATAGCCGATTATTTTGTAAAATTAGCCGGCTCTATCCGAGAGTCCTACGACCTCGAGCAGCGAACGATCTCCATCGAGGTAAGCTCGGTGGATCTGGATCTGCCCATCGATAAAGCCATTCCCCTGGGTATTATCGTCAACGAGCTTATCAGCAACAGCATCAAACACGCCTTTCACGGGGTCGAACACGGCGAGATAAAGGTGAAGTTGTATCGAGAAGCTGGTTCGAACCTCTACAGTCTGAAAGTGGAAGACAACGGAGGCGGCTGCAGCCCGGAGAGCCTTGACTCTGAAGGCGGACTGGGACTTACCCTGGTGCAGCAACTGGCGATGCAGATAGGCGGTAAGGCCGATTTTGAAACCAGGGATGGTTTTGCCGGCATTATTCAATTTCAAACAGGTGAGCTATGAGTAAAGAACATACACTAGGCTACCGGCTGCTTACCCATTCCATGCTGGTTGGGGCAGCCTTTTTTTGGGGCACCAACCCGATGATAATGAAGCTGGGGATGCGCGAGCTCCATCCGGTTCCCTATAATGCCCTGCGGCTGAGTATAGGGCTGCTGGCGGCGGGCGTTCTGCTGCTGCTGACCCGCAGCTGGAAGCCGGTACAGCGTGCAGATCTCCCGCGCTTTCTGCTGGTTGGGGTGGCCGGTTTCTTTATCTTCCAGCTCTGCTACTCCTTTGGGGTAAATTATACCTCTGCCAGTGTAGCCGCCATTATTCTGGGAACCCTGCCTATCAATGTGGCCCTGATAACCCGGTTGTTTCGCATCGAGCATCTGTCCCGCAGAAAAGTCCTAGGAATAGTCGCCACTTTTTTGGGAGTAATTCTGATTGCCCTGGGTAAACACGGGGGAATCGGGCTGGCCGGCTCGTATGTTTTTGGAGTAGTCCTGCTGGTGGTATCGGAGGTTGGGTACGGTACCTATACCGTGTTTGTGAAGCCCCTCACCGCCCGCTATTCGATTTACCAGATTATCTTTCTCATTATGTCGGTTTCGGTGCTGCTGTTTGTGGCGGTATCACTGCCGGTCTTCAGCCCCGCGGCCTTTGTGGGCCTCAGGCCTATAACCTGGTTCAGCGCCGTCTTTTCCGGTATCTTTCCCCTGGCCATCGGGAATATCCTCTGGAGCACCGGTATAAAGCGAATCGGCAGCACCAACGCCTCGGTCTACGGCAACCTCCCTCCGGTCTTCGGGGTACTGGCCGGAATAATTGTTCTGAAAGAAGTCCTCAGCCCTATGCAGCTCTTTGGCGCCCTGATTATATTGGGAGGTGTAGCCCTGGTAAATAAGCAAGGGAATAAAAGACCGGTTAAGCAGACCGCGGCCGGAGGAGTTTCAAAATGAAATATATCGGAGCCCATGTGAGCGCCTCCGGGGGAGTAGAAAACGCCCCCTTAAACGCCCGTAAAATCGGCGCCAACGCAATGGCCCTGTTTACCAAGAATCAGCGCCAATGGAAGGCCAAGCCCCTCAGCGAAGACTCGATTCGCGCCTTTAAGACCAACCTGAAGGAGGCGGGTATCCTGCCCAAGCATGTGCTGCCCCACGACAGTTATCTGATCAACCTGGGAAACCCCGACCAAGAGAAGTGGCAGAAATCACTGGAGGCTTTTATTGACGAGGCCCAGCGGGCCGAACAGCTCGAGCTTCCCCTGCTCAACTTTCACCCCGGCAGCCACCTGCGGGAAATCAGCGAGGCCGAATGCATCGCCCGCAATGCCGAAGCGATGAACACCACGCTTCGTAACACCAGCTTTGTCAGCTTGGTTGTGGAGACCACCGCCGGACAGGGCTCGAATATCGGCTACTCCTTTGAACACCTGGCGGCCCTCATAGATCAGTCGGATAATCCCGATCGCGTCGGGGTGTGCATCGACACCTGCCACATCTTCGCCGCCGGCTACGACCTGCGC
>JAWLDZ010000117.1:4113-5354 GCA_041686355.1 Spirochaetaceae bacterium | reverse complement strand
GATGTAATGAACATCCACACGATCGGAAATAGAAACAGAATTGCAAATACCAGCACAAAGATAAATAGGATCTTTTCTCGTCTACGTACCATTTTCATAATCTACTCCTACCCCTTTTGCGCCGTTTCGGGCTTGAAGATGAGGTTAATAATCCAGGTAAAAAATAAGATAATTAGAGCAGTTAGATAGGCAACCTGGGAAGCTTCTCCCATATGCAGTCGCTCAAAAGCGAGTTTCCATGAGTAGAGATATAGCGTCATCGTTGCAGAACCGGGACCGCCCCCAGTTATAACCTGGGGCAGGACAAAGACCTTTAGCGAATTAATGAGAATCCAGATACCGCCAATCAGCATGTAAGGTTTGAGGTTCGGGAGTACAATGAAGACAATCTCCTGAAAAAAGTTTGCTCCGTCCACCCGGGCGGATTCCTTCAGGGATTTTGAGATTCCCTGCAGGCCGGCTAAAAAAATAATCAGGGTAAAGCCGATCATCTTCCAAGTGCGGGCCAGTACCAGACTGTTGAGAGCAGTACTCGGCTCACCGTACCAGTCATGGGTGATATGGCCCAAACCAATGAGCCTCAGTATATGGTTAAAAATTCCCAGGTCGGGAGATAAAATCCAGGCAAAGGTAATCCCCACCAGGGACATTGGCACAATCATCGGCATATAAAAGATTACTTGAAAAACTTGAACCCCCCGCCGAAGTTCATTTACAAAAATTGCTAAAACAAGGGATACCACAAAAGCAAGTACAAAGTAGGCTAGCGCAAAACGAAGCTGGTTATAAAGGGCGGTGTGAAAAAAGCCGTCGTTTTTCACCATGTCTATGTAGCCGTTGAGGCCGATAAACTTCGGTGCCGGGTCCGAGGCATAGTTGAACTCGGTCAAACTCAAGTAGCCGGAAAAAAGAACCGGAAAGGCGATAAATATAATTACAAACAACAGGGTCGGAAAAAGAAAAAAAGTCAGATTCAGTCGATCCTGAAGACTGTTTTTTGTCAGCTGTTTCATGAATGTCACCTCAAGAGTAAAATAGGCCGGGCGAGGGCTAATCACCGCCCGCGCCGGCCTTTATGCTACTGCCCGCCCTTACTGGGCACGCAGGTCCGAGAAGTCTAGGTCCTCGGATTCATCTTGGATGTTCTGCAGAGCTTTATCGACACTCATGCGTCCAAAGGCTGCTTCCGGCAGGTATTTGTACAGGATGTCCAGGTATTCCTGCAGGTCCGCAAACAGAGG
>JAWLDZ010000117.1:0-4013 GCA_041686355.1 Spirochaetaceae bacterium | reverse complement strand
CGCTTGGCGGCATCGCTAGTCACATCAAAGCCTCTGCCGTCCTCTTCCATAAAGGTGCCGGTCATGGCCTTGATCGGGCCGGCGTAGTTGTACTGCATAAACTCACGATCCCAGATTTGTACGTGGGCACCCAGTTCAGAGGCCTCGTTCAGTGCTCCGAACCAGTTGCGGAACTCTTCGGGCTCCCAGCCTGGAATTGGTTTTGGGCTTCCACCTTCCCAGAGTCCGGCATCCTTCATAATCGAGGTATTTACACCGATGATAGAAACCTCCCCGACAAAGGGAATGCAGGGATAATAGGTGCCGTCGCCCTCCGGTTTCTTATAGTGTCCTGCTGACAGGAATCCACCGACAAACTCGTCCTTGGCCATATCGCCGGTGAACATCGAATCCATCGGTTCGGTCCATCCTCCGGCAATCAGAGGTGCCAGCATCGAGCCGCTACCGCCGACAAACACGTCAAAGGGGGTGGTGCCCTGCTTCCATTCGGTTATGTAGGTGGGGCCTCCCCATTTGTCCGCCCGGATCAGCTCCAGTTTTACCTCCGGATGGGCCGCATCAAACTCCTTGGCGTAGTTTTCCAAATCGAATTTCAGGTAAATCCAGGGCGGGGCGGCCACGCGCAGGGTCCGGACCTCCTCTTGTCCTTCCTGAGGTTCCGCTGCCTCCTGCTGCCCTCCGGCAAACAGGGCGGTGGCGAGACCCAGAATCAATAGTACAATCAGAAACCTTTTCATTGCTACACTCCTTTCTATGGTTTCTTATGCAATTGCAATCTTTATGCCATCTGGTCTGGCCGGAAGCATCTTTATTTTTTTAGTCTTAAGTTCTTACAGTGAAATAAGAAGGGTAGCGTCTGAGCCTCGATCACTACTCGGAACTGTTCTAGGCCTGCAAGCTTTGAACCATGGCTCCCTAAAAGTTAGGCAAAGATTTCCTACCGCTTCGGCAATTTTTGCAGGGCAATCACCGCTAAAAAGTGTCTGCTGCTAAGACTCTATAGGGGCAGGGTGATAAGAATCCGGGCGTGATGCTCAGAGGTGTTCTCCAAAATCAGCTTCCCCCCGTGAGCGGTTAAAATACGGTAGCTGATTGACAGACCCAAACCGGTCCCCTCTTCCTTGGTAGTAAAATAGGGGTCCAGGAGTTTGTCGATATCCTCATCCGGAAAGCCGGGACCGGTGTCTTCTACCGCAATTATTATCTCACTTCCTCGGGTGAAAAGGGAGACAGTAATCCGTCGTTCCCCCTCTTTAACTTCCTCCAGCGCCTCGATGGAGTTGATCAGCAGGTTTGAGATAGCCTCTTCCATCTTAATAATATCCATGTAAAACGGATGGATCTTCTCCTGCTCCGCCAGACTCAGTCGGATATCCGCCTCATCGGCCATAATTTGGTACTTTCGTATGATCTTTTCCAGCAGTAAGTGGAGGTCGTAACGGGTACTGTTTATTTGTTCGGGACGGGCGAAGTTGAGTATCTCTCCCACAAAGCGGTCGGCATTTTCCACCTCGCTCTCTATCATGTGCAGATGCTTTTCATTTGCGGAGGAGTTCTTTTTTAGTGTCTGCACTACCAGCTGGATAATGTGCAGGGGTTTTCGGACCTCATGGGCGACCCGGGCCGATACGTGGCCCAGAAACACAAAACGGTCGTCGGTTCTGAGCCGTATTAGCCGGTCGCTCAGACGGTTAAAGGCCTCCGCCAGCTCCTCCAACTCGTCCTGAGTGTGCAGTTGTATCTTTTGGCGATAGTTGCCCTCCATTATAGATTCTACCCGGCTGGTAAGCCGACGGATCGGACGGGCCACATGGTATGAAATAGCAAGAGAAACCGATCCGATAATCAGCAAAACCAGGAAAAAAAAGATTGTGGCAAGTTGGTTTATCTGAACAATGGGAGCGAGCAACTTGTTGTGGTCTATAAAACCCACAAGCTTCCATGTAGTACGCAGAACTGAAACAAACACCATATCGTCCTGTCTTCGGGTGTCGGAGGAGAAGGTGGTTCCGTACTCGCCCCGTTCGCTGGTACCGATCATATTTGGGTCCGAATGAACTATGATAATTGACCTGGGGTTCACCATCATAAAGCTGTCGAACTCCTCCATGGTAAAGTAGCCGACCATCCGCTGAAAGGTGGGGATAGGAATGGTTGCCGCCAAAACTGCGGTGCGGCGCTCTTCATTTTCGATTGGAACGGCAATCAGAATCGAATCGGAGAAAACCTCGCTGTCGAGTACCGGTCCGTGGTAGTAAAACAGGCGGTTCCCCTCTATCAAGTTATCAAATAGAGGCAGGTCGCCTGCGAGGCGGCCAGACTCCCCCGAAGTACTCCAGTAGCTTCCGTCGAGGTTAATATAGTACATGGCATCATAGATAAAAGCGAGTCGCTTTCGTTCTTCCCGTAAGAATTCACTCACCTCCTTTTGATCATTCTTGTGCATAAGGGGGGTGCGTGAAAGCTGAATTAAATTGGATATTCGTGCTACCAGCCAATTATGAATAGCCCGGGATGCTTTGGTAAGTTCGTTAGATTTTTGCGCTACCACCTGCTGCTCAAAGGAGCGGTTCACGTACAGCAGGCCTCCGCCGATCACCAGAAAAAAGATTATCATCGTGGGAATGAGAATTTGGATAAATAGTCTATTGCGTATCTGCTTCATTATTCAATTTGTATCGCAGGCCCCGTACCGAAACCCCCAGCTTCTCCGCCGCCCGGCTCTTGTTGCCCCCCAGCTCATGTACTACATAACGGATATACTCTTCTTCTAATCGTTTTAGGGGAATAATTCCCAAATCCTCAAAACAACCGCGGCAGTGGTCCCGGCTTGCATTTTGGCCGCCTCCGGCCTCAGCTCCGGTGTTGTTTCCCGGAAGGAACAGGTCCGCAGTATCCAGATGCTCGGAATTGCCGATGATTGAGGCCCGCTCGATACAGTTGCGCAGTTCGCGAATATTCCCCGGCCAGTCATAATTCTTCAGGGCTGTTTCGGCGGCTTTGTTCAGGCCGCGAACCGGCCGGTTGTATTCACGGCTGAACTTTCGCAAAAACCATTGGGCTAATGGAATAATGTCTTCGGTTCTGCGGCGCAGCGGCGGCATTGCAAGCGGAATCACATTGATGCGGTAAAAAAGGTCCTCCCGAAAACGACCCTGCCGCACAAGCTGTGCCAAGTCCTTATTGGAGGCTGCGATTATCCTTACATCCACATGTACCTGCCGGGTTGAACCAAGGGGCACCACTACCCGTTCCTGAATAAAGCGCAGCAGCGAAACCTGCGCCTTAGGCGGAAGTTCGTTTACTTCATCCAAAAACAGGGTTCCCCCATCGGCAATTTCCAGTTTCCCCTTGGTGCGCTGCTTTGCATCTGTAAAGGCGCCCTTCTCATAACCGAACAGTTCAGACTCAATCAGCTGCTCCGGTATAGCTCCGCAGTTTATCGGTACAAAGCTCCCGGCCCGGCGGGAACTGCTGCGGTGGATCAGCCGGGCAACAACCTCTTTGCCGGTTCCCGACTCGCCCGTAAGCAGTATTGTGGAGTTTATATCGTGCAGGTTTCGGATGGTTTCGTAGACCCGCTGGAGCTCGGTACTATGAGTGTCGAACAGCAGCTCCTCCCGCTTCTCCAGTTCCTGTTTGAGGAAGCTGTTTTGAGCTTTCAGCTTTTCGTGGGAGATGGCTTTGTTGATAACCAGTTCGAGTTCTTCAATTTGAATCGGCTTCGGGATGTAGTCAAAGGCCCCTTTTTTAAGGGCCTCCACTGCACTGGGAATGGTAGCGTGGCCGGTCAGGATGACTACCGGAATTTCGGAAAAGTATGCCCGGCAATAATCAAGCATATCCATACCGCTCTTGCCGGGCATTTTTAGGTCGGTCACTACTACTTGATAGCTGTTATAGGCAAGTTTTTCAATTGCCCTATCCACCGAATTGGCCAGATGGACCTGGATGCCCTTCGGCTCGAGCAGATCTTTAATCAGCTCGAGTGCGGTAGTATCGTCGTCTATCAG
>JAWLDZ010000116.1:0-5448 GCA_041686355.1 Spirochaetaceae bacterium | reverse complement strand
TAAACCCGGTATTCAGGGTCAGAAGATAGGCGAACAGCGGGGTCGGGATTCCCAGCAGTATTGCTACAAAGATGAGCATGATCTCGCTCAGGTTGCAGGAAAACAGGTAGTGGATGAACTTCTGTATATTATCAAAAATTACCCTTCCCTGACGAACAGCTTCTACGATGGTGGGAAAGCGGTCGTCCAGGAGTATCATGTCCGAGGCTTCCTGGGCTACTGTTGTTCCCCGCTGGTCGCCGGTTATCATGATTGTACGGATTCCCGCTGTCTGTGCTTCTTCGATTGCCTGGGCCACATCCGGCCGCGGCGGGTCAAGGATGCCCGGGAAGAAAGATTTCCTGCACGGTCATCTGATTTTCGGTGAGGGTTCCCGTTTTATCCGTACAGATAACCGTGGTTGAGCCAAGGGTCTCTACCGCGGGCAGACTTTTTACTAGGGCCTGCTTTTGGGCCATCCGTTTCATTCCGATTGCAAGGGTAATGGTCGCTACCGCGGGGAGCCCCTCAGGTACCGCCGCAAGGTTATGGGCTTCAAGCAGGCGGCCGTCGGCGGTTATTCTGTCGCCTTCCTCGAGAATGATTACATCACCCGGAACAAGATTTACCGCTTTAATCTGGGAGAGCTCGCCCCCTCGAAGCACTTTTGCAGTAGGAGTTATCATCTTCTGCAGGGCTTCAACAGATTTTTCTGCCCTGTACTCAGTGATAAAACCGAAAAGCGCGTTCAAAAGGATAACAACGACAACCGCAACCCCTTCGATTATATCTCCGATTGAAAACGAGATGGCAGAAGCCAGAATAAGTAGGAGTACAATGACATTCTGAAACTGGCGAAAGAATATTTTCCACGGAGAGCCCCTCTTCTAGATCGGTAGAAAATTCCTTTTCCACTTTCTCCGCTGTATTCGAATAGTATGGAATTTCATCTGCCATGTATCTTTCCTTTGTTTGATATAATAAGCTTATGTTTGAATACCCTTGGGGTCAAGAAAAAGGACGGGAAACTCCGGATAGGGGTTGTATCCTAATGATGTATTTTTGAAGATTGATAAGGCATGACAAGCTTCTCTATCCTAAATGGTAACTCATCATTGGTTTTATTGAATCTTGAACAGATCTTAACAAAAACTGTACAACAGTAGAATAAACTTTCCATATATTTAGGTCAGTCGATAAAAAGGGGCTTCTATAATGGCCCACTCTTTTTTATCAGGGAATCACATTAAATATTAGTAGCGTTATCTTGGAGGTTCAAATATGCGTACAAAACTACTATTAGTTATTACCATTTTTTTTGTGGCACTTTCCTTGGCATTTGCTCAGGAAAATCAGCAAGAGCAAAACCCCACGGAAAAGGAAGAGCAAGCAGAACCGGCGTATTCCAACACTGTCCCCTCGGGTGTTGACGGTCATGTAATTCTGGATAATCAGAGCACGAGTGGTTGGAGTATAATTGAATCGGGGGGCGAAGGTGTATATGTGAAAGCAGGTATGTCGAGAATCTACTTTGAGGTCGGGGGCGAGTATTATTTAGACCTGAGCAATCTTGACCATGAGCAAATTCCTGTTGATATACGTAGTGATAGTGGCGATATCATTATCTCCCAGAGAGATATAGAGACTCCAGAGGTGGAAGGTGCCAACATCTCGGCAGATGAAGACGGCATCAGATTTATTATGAACGAAGATTTGGCCGAAAGAATATCTATTTTTAGAGCCGCCCCTTATCCGCAGATGGTTGGATTTATCTCAGCTGTGAACCCCGAGGCGGAGCAGGAGGCCGACAGTGATGAGCAGGAGGGTGGAGAGACAGAATAAGCTTGGGTCTTATTAAGAGGACCAACCACATGACTATCCTGGCGGAACCAGTACTCCCCCCAGGATAGCTGCCAGCACGATGAGCGGTGCCGGAATCTTGGTGAAGAAAAGCAGCGCCGCGGTAACAAGCATTACACCGATATTCAGAAAAGAAAGGCCGGTTGAGCCCGCAAGTACGATGATCGAAACTGCAATCAGGCCGCCGGCAACCGCATTTATCCCCTTGAGCGCAAGCCGAACTGCGCAAATACCCTTCAGCTCTTCCCAGACGGGGTACACAAAATAGATGAGGAGGATCCCCGGCAGAAAGATACCGATACCTCCGATGACCGCACCTAAGATCTGTATAGCGGTGCCCGCCCCGCGGCTTGCCATGCCGCCTGCGTAGGCGGCGAAACTGAACATTGGACCGGGCAGACCCTGTACCAGCCCATATCCTGTCAAAAACTCCTGGTTCGTCATGTAGTGGCGCAGATCTACAAGTTCGCTCTGCATAATCGGTACTACCACCTGGCCGCCGCCGAAGACCAGATAGCCATAGCGGTAAAAGCTTTCGAACAGCTGGATTGGTTGGGCCTCCGAAATTGACGCCAGGATTAGCGCTCCTAGGGCAAGAACAGCGAAGAGAACGAAAAACCGCCAGGGTGGGCGAAGGGGTACACTGTTCCACATACCAGCTTCTCGGTTAAGGGTTGCAGTAGCGGCGCCTCCGAACAGGAGGATCAGCGGGAACACCCAGGGCTGCCGGAAGAAAAACGTTACAACCACACTCAGAAGAAACAGAGCGGCGGTGCTCGTGTCGACTACCACCTTTCTCCCAATTCTTACCGCGGCATACATAATAAATCCGACTGCCATCGGGCCGATGAAGCGCAGGACGCTGGTGGAAAGCCCCCGCCGATCGAGATAAGAATAGAGAAAAGAGGCCAGCGTCATGAGGGTGAGAACCGGCAGAGCCCAGACTATCAGCGTGAACAAGGCCAGCAGCCGGCCGCCGACTTTATACCCAATCGAGACAATGGTTTGGGTACTGGTGGGGCCGGGGAGCAAACCATTGAGCGCGAGCAGTTCAATTAGCTCCTCCTCCGAGAGATACCCCTTTTTTTGAACCATCTGGTTCAGAAAGACGCTGATATGGGTTTCGGGCCCGCCGTACGCTCCCAAAGAACAGATCAATACGTCCTTGAGAAATGTCCGTGGTGACACTGTTGTACGGTGCTCCTGATTCTTTTCCTGCGATGCCATATGAACGTCCTTATGTCTTTAGTATATTGCTGAGTTTTCCGACTTTCAAACAATCCACTTGCGGCGAATATTCCGCAGGCTCACGGCGAAGAGCAGCAGGCAGAAGGCCGTTAGAGCGGCAAAGTTCAGAGCTGTCGGCATAGTGCCGGTATCGCTGATGGATCGGTGCAGTATGTCGGCCCCGTAAGTCAGGGGGAGGGCATAAGAGAGCGGACGCAACCAAATCGGCAGGGCGGCTACCGGCACAAAGAGTCCACAGAGAAAAATCATCGGAAAACGGAAGAAGTTTGAGAAGGTTTGTGCTTCGAAGACCTCGCTGACAGATACGGCAATGAACAGGCCGAGGAAGGTCGAGCTGACGGCGATCAATATCACCACCGGCACGAGACTGATCCAGTCTATTCCGCCCAAGTCGGTAATGAAGGATGCGATCAGTACCGGAATAAAGGCGTTGACTGAACCGAAAAGGATGGCCCCGGCTGTTTTGGCCAGCATCAGCAGTTCGAGCGAAATGGGCGCCAGCAGCAGCCGTTCAAAAGAGCGGCCCTTCTTTTCGAAGGTGACGGTAACCGCCAGCATGCTGGTGGTGCCGAAGAGCACCGACACGCCCATCACCCCCGGCAGGATGGAAGCTACACTCTCGAGGCCGCTTCCGGAGCGCACGAAGAAGGCGGCGGTCCAGGCCAGGGGGAAGACCAGACCCCAGCTGATGTTCGGGGGTTTGAGGTAGTAGCTGCGCATATCTTTTGCCAGGATATTCCAGAATGCTGTCCATTTTTTCATTGTATCTTTCCTTTGTTCATCTCTCCAGCCTCTATGCCGGTGACTCTGACAAAGACCTCCTCGAGGGAGGGACGAATCTTGCGAGCCTCGTAAATCTCCATTCCCTGCTCTTCGAGAAAACGCACGATCGGGCCGACCCGAATGGTCTTCAAGGATTCAACGTATATTCTGTGTTCAGAATCGATGCGGCAGTTGAGATCGGGAAACTTGCCTGTGAGGCGGGAACAGAGTGCGTCCCCGGTATTCGACAACTCGAACTGCATAATCTGCCTGTCCTGGTAGCCGCTCATGAGCTGCTCTACGGTGTCGATTGTCTCGATGCTCCCAGAGACGATGAAGGCGATCCGGCTACAGAGCCTCTCCGCCTCTTCGATGTAGTGGGTGGTGAGGAAGATTGTGGTGCCGCCTGCGTTCAGCTCGGCAATCAGACGGCGCAACTGTCGCGCACTGGCCACATCGATGCCGCTGGTAGGCTCGTCGAGAAAGAGTATGTCCGGTGAGTGGATGATGCCGGCGGCGATGGTGAGCTTGCGTTTCATTCCCTTCGAGTAGCCGGCGAACTTCCTGTCCGCCGCCTCGGTGAGGCCGAAATATTCGAGCAGCTCCCCGGCACGCTTCTCCCGCACGGCCTTCTTCATCCCGTAGAGGGCCCCGCAAAAGCAGAGGTTTTCGAAGCCCGTCAGCTCTGGGTAGAGGTTGCTCTCGTCGGGAACAACTCCCATCAGGTGCTGAGCGGCCTTCGGGTTTTTCGAACAGTCAATGCCGGCGATCTCGATCTGCCCCTTTTCGGGACGTGCTAGGCCGGTGAGCATGTTGATCGTGGTTGTTTTTCCGGCCCCGTTCGGGCCCAGAAAGCCGAACAGCTCCCCGTCTAAGACGGAGAAGTCAACACCCCGTACTGCCTTGACCTTATCGAAGCTCTTCGAGAGCCCTCGCACAGTGATTACATCTGTCTTGCTGTTCTTCATATACTGTCCTTATGTAGAATCTTCATAATGGCATCTCCACATCTGCTAGGCAGTGCAGTTCTCAGGTTTATCTTTCAGGTCTTCCGGTCGGCTGCACTCATCTTTGCACTTGTCTCTGTCTTCCCAACACGGCATATTCCGTTCCTCCTCGATTTGAAGGGCGTATCCACACAGTATATTAGTATATACGAAAATACTAATCCCATAGGACCTGCATGTCAAGTCGACATTGCACCGCCCCACTCAAGTACTGCTGCAGTCGGGGGTGTGTTCGATATCGTCGGCTTCTAAAGCGCGATCGGGGTCGAAAAAACTGTCAATCAATTTTCGCCACTCGGCGAAGGTAGTTTCGTTTAGACGGTAATGTACGTAGTAGCCCCGTTTTTCAGGCAGTACCAGTCCGGCATCTCTCATGACCCTCAGGTGCTGGGAGACGGCCCCCTGACTGATCCCGATCCTGAAGGCTAATGCGTTGACGCAGAGCGGACCCTTCTTCAGCAGATATACGATCCGAATGCGGGTTTCAACCGCGAGGACCTTGAGGATTCGCTCCTGTTTCTTCATGTCTGTAGTTTTTATAGTATCAGTCAGATCATCCATAATATTTTAGTATACGCTAATATACTAACAC
>JAWLDZ010000115.1:0-5482 GCA_041686355.1 Spirochaetaceae bacterium | reverse complement strand
CTTTGGCCTCCGCCGGCTTCCGGAACTTTGCCGGGCGTGCCGCCGGCTGCCGTGCCGCCTTCAGCGGCGGAACCGGTGACGGAACCGGTCTGGCCGGTTTCAGTGCCGCCGGCGGCACCTTTGTCCTCGGCACCTTGGATGCTTTTACTTTCGCTCTGGTTTTGGCCTTCGCTTTGGCTCTCGATCTCCTTCAGCAGGCCGGAGATATCCTCGCCCTCTTGGCCGACCAGCGCGATGGGCTGTTCCACTGCGGCGCTCTCGCCCTCGGGCACCAGTATTTTCAGCAGGGTTCCCGCCTGCATCGATTCATAATCCATGGTGGCCTTGTCGGTTTCCACCTCGCAGACCACATCTCCGTTCTCTATTTTATCGCCCTCCTGCTTGCTCCACGACACAATCGTACCTTCCTCCATCGTGGGGGAGAGGGCCAGCATTAGCATTTTCTCAGCCATACTATTACTCCTTACACATACAGTACCGACTTGGCCGCCTTTACCACCTTGTCCACCGACGGCTGGGCCGCCAGCTCCAGGGTATGGTTGTAGGGCATCGGTACATCTTCGCCGGACACCAGCTCCACCGGTGCGTCCAGATAATCAAAGCAGTTGCGCGAGACCAGCCAGCCGATATGCGAGCCCACCGAGGCAAAGGGCCAGGACTCATCCACCACCACGCAGCGGTTGGTTTTACGTACCGAATCGTAAATCGCCTGCTCATCCAGGGGGCGGATTGTACGCAGGTCAACAACCTCCGCCTCAATACCCTCCTTGGCCAGCTCTTCGGCCGCCTGCAGCACCATTCGGGTGGGTTTGGAGTAACAGATCAGGGTCACGTCGCTGCCGGCCCGCTTTACATCGGCCTTGCCGATCGGTACCAGATACTCATCCTCGGGAACCTCGCCCTTCCAGGAGTACATCATCTCCGCTTCCATAAAAATAACCGGGTTGTCGTCGCGGATCGAACTCTTTAAAAGCCCCTTCGCGTCGTAGGGGGTCGAGGCGGCCACCACCTTTAATCCGGGTACATGGGCAAAAATCGACTGCAGCGCCTGGGAGTGCTGCGAGGCCAGATACTCCGCCGGCCCGTTGGGTCCGCGAAAAACGATGGGGTTTTTCATCTGTCCCCCGGACATATACAGGTTTTTGGCGGCGTTGTTGTACACCTGGTCCATTGCCATCAGTGAAAAATTGAAGGTCATCCATTCGACAATCGGCCGCAGCCCGGCCATCGCCGCGCCGATACCCATGCCGGTAAAACCTTCTTCTGAAATCGGGGTGTCAAAGACCCGCTTCTCGCCAAAGGTATCCAGCAGCCCCTGAGTCACTTTATATGCTCCGTTATATTGGGCGACTTCCTCGCCGAACAGCAGAACATCCTCGTCCCGCCGCATTTCCTCTTCCATTGCTTGGCGCAGGGCTTCCCGCATTGTTATCGTTGCCATCTGCTCCTCCTTTACTCTACCAGTACATCTTCGTACAGTGCCGACAGCTCCGGCTCGGGGCTCTCTTCGGCAAACTGCACCGCCGCGTCACATATATCGCGAATCTCTTTATCCAGCTTCTCAAACTCTTTCTCCGACAACTGTTCGGCCCCGGTCATCTGCTTCTGCAGAATCGTCACCGGATCCTGGTCTTTGTACTCCTGCAGCTCGTCCTTCGTGCGGTACTTGGCCGGGTCGCTCATGGAGTGGCCCTTGTAGCGGTAGGTCAGCATCTCCAGGAACATGGGAGTGCTGTCCTTGCGCACCCTCTCCAGCACCTGGGAAACTTCATCGTACACCACCAGGGGATCCATTCCGTTTATCTGCCGGCCTTCAATCCCGTAGGCATCGGCCATTTGGCTAAAGTCGTGGACCGAGGAGACCCGCCTAAAATCGGTGCCCATCCCGTAGTGGTTGTTCTCGCAGATATACACCACCGGCAGGTTGTAGATTTTAGCCAGGTTCATGCTTTCGTGGAACGAACCCTGGTGGATCGCCCCGTCGCCGAAAAATGCCAGCACCACGCCGTCCTCTTCTTTGTACTTAATCTTCAGTCCGACTCCGGTGGCTACCGGAATTTGGCCTCCGACGATCCCGTTGCCCCCGAACATGTGCTTCTCGCGGTCGAACATATGCATCGAACCGCCCTTGCCCTTGCTGCAGCCGCCGGCCTTCCCGTACAGTTCGGCCATTACTCCGTTTGGGTCCATCCCCGCGGCCAGGGCATGGCCGTGGTCGCGGTAGGCGGCCACCACGTAGTCACGGGCCATATCCAGGGCAGTTATCGCCCCGCCGGCCACCGCCTCCTCGCCAATATACAGGTGACAGAACCCGCCGATCTTCCGCAGACCGTAGGCCTGGGCCGCCCGCTCCTCAAAGCGGCGAATCAACAGCACCTGCCGCAGCAGCTCCATATTCTTTTTCTTGCCGTATTTTTCAACCAATTTCATTTTGGCCATAAATCACTCCTCTATATTCTATGTCCCAGGGCCCTAATCAAACCGAATTTCCTCTCGGTGGCCCTTCATCGGTAGAAATAGTGTCCCCGATTCTATCACCGTCTCGAGCACCACCAGGCTGGACTGGTCGTTATTCACATTCCAAAACACCCGCAGCTGCGGATTGACCACCTCCAGCACCTCGTTTACCATCGAGCTGTTCTCCACCACATTTACCCGGCCGTCTACATACATAACCTTATCGAGGCTTCGGGATTGAATCATCCATTCCACCTGGGGATTTTTCTTTAACTGTTCAAGTTTGGCAAAGTTGTTCGATGTAATCGCATACAGGGCGCCTCTCCGTTCTTTTAGAAAAGCCGGCGACATCCACCGCAGCCGCGGCCGCCCCTCGGCGTCCACCGTGGCCAGTAAGCCGGTCTTTACCTTATCAATGATCTTTTCCATTTCTAAAAGGAATTCATCCTGCTTCATATGTAGCCCTCCAAATATAACTATTTCTGTAGTACTTTAAAAATATGGTAAATTTTCGGGTGAAATGATAGGATATTTTTATAAAAATAAGGAGAAGCGTCCCCGATATGACAGCAGCGCTACAATCTACAGTGATCAGAGGCATATTTTTCACAGTTACGACTGTAATCTTTGCCCTTATTTCTCTTACAGAGCTCCCGGCGGAGCCCACCGTCCAAACCGCCCAAGCCGATAGTAGCGCTGCTCCGCTAAAAGCGGCCCTGGTGCAGTACGAGGTACAGCGGGCCGACTATTCCAGCGAGGCCCGCTTTGCCGCCAGTGTGGGCGAGCTTACCGCAGAAGCCGCCGCCGAGGGGGCAGAAATTGTCGTTTTCCCAGAATATATAAACGTGTTTTTAGCGGCAGTGCCCCTCGCGGAGCAGCTCACAGCCGCCGATTCCCTGCCCCAGATACTCCAGCTGCTGCAGCAGCGCCACGGCCGGCCCGTCAGCCTGCCCGAGTATCTCCGGATGCAGAGTGCCGACACCCGCGCCATAATGGATAGGGTTTGGGGCCGCCTGGCCCGCCGCCACCAGCTGTGGATACTCGCCGGCAGCAGCTTCGTGACCGAAGGCACAGAGCTCTATAACCGGGCCTACGTCTACGGCCCCGACGGAAAAGTAGCCTACCGGCAGGACAAGGTTTTTCTCACTCCCTTTGAAAAGGAGACGGTCGGACTAAGCCCCGGGATCATCGCTGACGCGCGGGTCTTTGAGGCGGCTGGAGTGGATATTGCCCTGACCCTCTGTAGGGACACCTTTTTCGATGAGTGGAATGGTCAAATGAAGAGTGCGGATTTGTGGGTGGATCTAAAAGCCAACGGGGCGGAGTTTGACCAGCAGGCCCGCCAACTCTTTACCGAAGCCCTGCCCGAGCGGATCGCAGAAACCGATGTGCCCTACGGGGCAACGGTCTGTCTCACCGGCCGTTTCTTCGATCTTTTTTGGGAGGGTCGCTCATCATTGACGGTACCCGCCGACACTGCAAGGGGCTATAAAACCATCAAAAAAACCGATGAGCCCGATGAGGAAGAGCTGCTGTTGATCGAAGTTGTGGGGGAGAGTTAACTCTCAACCCTCAAAACAGACACATACGAACCTTCCCGGGTGCGCAGCATATTGGGGTTGTGGGGGTCCGGCATTCGACGACCGTCTACCACAAAGTAGTAGTAGTGGGTGCCCCGCGGCAGGTCCAGTGAGAGAGAGTAGTGCGTGTCCTGGGGACTCGAAGGGCGCAGGGGGTGCATAAAGGGATCCCATTGGTTAAAGCTGCCGGCTACCGTTACCTTGTCTGCCTGCTCCGCTGCCAAGCGGAAGGTTACCTTTCCCTGCTGCGTGTCGGTTTTCGCCGGCTGCTGCTTTTTGTCTGTAGCGGGCAATTCAAGCACTGAGGCGCTCACATCACCCTGAAGGTTTACCCGCTGCGGGTTCTCCGGGTCGGGCCTCCACAGTCCGTCTATCACCAGACGATACACCAGCCGCTCAACATCCTCCGGGGGGGTGTAATTCAACACAAAAGTATTGTATTCATTCCGCATAAATGGGTGTACCCGGCGGAAGTCCTCGTGTTGGAAGGCGACTCCTACCCTGCGAACGGGCTGCCGCTCGGAGTAAGAGAAGAATACCTGTCCCTGTATATACTCCGGAGCTTGACCACGCTCTTGGGTTTGAAGCTTCAAATGCATATCGATCGACTCAAAAGTCTGAGAAAAAGCTGCTTGAGTCATGGCCGCTACAAAGAGTATACTAACTGTTAATATGAGTGTACGACGTATCATTAATGTTCTCTATTAAAATAATCGGTCAACTGTACCGTAATTTGAAGGAAAACCTAACTTTCTCGTAATCCTCAACCGAAACTGGAAACAGGAAACACTATGCCGGAACTGCAAGATCTTGAACAGCTAAAGGCAGACCTCATTAACCTCGGTAATGAACCGACAGTGCTCAACCGTCGTGGTCAGGCCATACCCGAAATCCACCCTCCGGAGGAAGAACAGGACCAGGAATTGGCCGAACTACTGGAGGGCTTTGGTGAGGAGTTTGACCAGCTCGAGGAAGAAGAAGATTCCGGCCTGCCCGAGGATTTTGCAGAAGAACCTCTTCCTGAACCCCCCGAAACTGAAGAACCAGAAGCCCCCGCAGAACCGGAACCCGAAGAACTAGAAGAGTTCGAAGACCTGGAAGACCTGTTTACCGAAGAAGAGCCGGCGGGAGAGCCCGAGGAAGCTGCAGAAGCTGAGGCGCCGGCTGCGGCTGAAGAGGAAGAGCCCGCCTCGGAAGAACTTGAAGAGTTTGAGGAACCTGAGTTCGAGGCCCCTGAGTTTGAGCCGGAAGTAGAAGCGGAACCGGAGCTGCCCTCCGAGGCGGAAGAGGAAGGGGAGGGCTTAGAAGAGCTCGAGCCTGAGGATATAGAGTCTGAAGACCTTGAAGCAGCTGATGAAGCGGAGGATATGTTCGAGGAAGAACTCCCGGACTTCTCCGGAGAGGAAGAGGAAGAGGAGTTTGGCGGGCTGCCGGAGTTTGGTGAA
>JAWLDZ010000114.1:0-5597 GCA_041686355.1 Spirochaetaceae bacterium | reverse complement strand
GTGTCTCCCGGAGTAAGCTTGTCCATACTATCCTCCGTGTAATACAAGTGATAGAACCAATAATAGGTTCCCGCTGCAAAAATTGCAAAGTAATGAAATCAAATTGATTCCCGCCCGTACATTATAGTATCATAGCAGCATGTATAGAATAACTATCTTCCATTATCACCTGCTTACCGGTGGAATAACACAAGTCGTCACCTCATCGGTAAAAGCTGTGCTGCAGCAGCAGCCTGATCAGTTTGATATTACCCTCGTCTGCGGACGGGATACACAGCGGACCACTATAGTCGAGAAAATAGAACAGGCGCTTAAAACACAGGGAGTTGATGCCCAGGTTCACAGCCACTCGATACCTGAAATCGATTATTTAGTTGAACAGGACAATCCTCCTAAGGTCGAAGATATTAAAAAGAAGCTGAACGAGCACTTTGGCGGCAGTATCTGGTGGGTTCACAACTATCATATTGGGAAAAACCCCCTGTTTACCAAAGCATTGCTGCAGATTGCCCGGGAACAGCCGCAACAGCAGTTAGTTCTGCATATTCACGACTTTCCTGAGAGCGGGAGATTTTCAAATCTGAAGGCCCTCTACGAGCAGCTGGAATCGCCCATGTATCCCTTGAGTCCAAATGTGCGTTATGTCGTTATCAACAGTCGGGATCGAGATATCTTACAGGAAGCGGGTATACCAAAGGACCGGCTGTTTTTACTGAACAACCCGATTGAGCCGCATTCTCCCGCGAACATCGATTCGTGGCGGGTACAGCAGAAAATTGAAAACTGGGCCGGCGAACATACTCCAGGTTGGGAGCCTGAAGGTAAACTGCTGCTGTATCCGGTGCGAAGCATCCGCAGAAAAAACGTATTGGAGGCAGGTTTACTGACACACCTTGTAGAAAGTCCTGTCAATCTGCTGGTAACCCTGCCGGGGGTCTCACAGCAGGAAGGGGCCTATTCCAGCTTGGTAGAAAGCGCCTTTCAAAACCGTCTTATCACCGGCGCCTGGGGTATCGGGGGCAATCTGGATGAGATCGGTATCAGTTTTGAAGAGCTTACCAGATCTGCAGATATGATAGTTTCCACCGCAATTCAAGAGGGCTTCGGCTACCTTTTCATTAATAGCGTGCTGTGGGGCACCCCCTTGGTTGCTCGGGACCTAGACATTCTCGGCGCGATAAGGAAGCATTTTTTACCTCAGTCAAGTTATTTTTACAGTCAGCTGCGGGTTCCCCTTTCAACCGGAGATCGTGCTGCCCTGGGCGATACCTATACTCAGATTCTCAATTCAGTTGCCGGATTGCTGCCGGATGATCAACATAAGCGAATACGCTATGAAGTGGAGCAGTTACTGGCAAAGAAGCTTATCGATTACTCCTTTCTCTCGGTAGAACAGCAGTATCAAGTACTTCGCCATGCTGCTGAATCGTCTGAGTTCGTAAATGAGCTAAGGGAAGTGAATGCGGAAACGGCGGCTACCATGGAAAATCTGTTGAGGGGCCCCCAGGTAATGAACCGTGACCAGATTATCGAGCAGTTCGGAGCTCCAGCCCATACCAAGGCTATTCAGACAATCTTGGCCTCTTTCAAAGAAAACGAAACCTTGGAACTAGCCGAAGTCCGAGCCGAAGAAGAGGCTGCGAGCCAGAGGAGTTTTGCAGAAGAAGACCCAATTCACCGTAAAGTACTGCAGTCATTCAACCACCTGCAGTATCTCCGGCCTCTGTTTTTTTAATAGAAACCTGTTGAACAGCGGCTGCTAAAAAGTAGATATATAGGACTCTCTTTGGTATATACCGTTTCTCACCTTGTAGGATATCGATAAATAAGGTATACTATTCACAATATTTCTCATAAATTAACTTAAATGAAGGGATAAGAAATGTCAGAAAAAAACATGGTAACAATTGACGGCAACACAGCCGCAGCGTATGTTGCCCACGCAACAAACGAAGTTTGTGCTATTTACCCGATTACTCCTTCCTCTCCGATGGGAGAGCTGGCGGACCTCTACTCCGCCCAGGATAAACCAAACCTGTGGGGTACGATTCCGGAGGTGGTCGAACTGCAATCCGAGGGTGGGGCTTCAGCTTCTGTCCACGGTGCGCTTCAAACCGGCGCACTCACAACTACTTTTACCGCCTCTCAAGGCCTGCTCCTGATGATGCCGAATATGTTCAAAATCGCAGGAGAGCTCACTTCCACGGTATTTCATATCGCTGCTCGAGCGGTGGCGAATCAGGCTCTTTCGATTTTCGGAGACCATTCGGATGTAATGGCTGTCCGTTCTACCGGCTTTGCCGAATTGGCTTCCAACAGCATTCAAGAGGTAATGGACAACGCCCTGATAGCCCAGGCGGCTACCCTAGAGGCTAGAGTTCCTTTCCTTCACTTTTTCGACGGTTTTCGCTCAAGCCACGAAATTCAGAAAGTAGAAGAGGTTCCCTACGATGTAATGCGAGAGATGATCGACGCTGAATTAGTTCAGGCTCATCGCAAACGTGCAATGAACCCGGAAAAACCGGTTATCCGTGGTACCAGTCAGAACCCCGATGTATTCTTTGCAGCCCGTGAAACAGTAAACAAATACTATGATGCAACCCCTGCCATCGTGCAGAAGGCTATGGATAAGTTCGCAAAACTGACCGGTCGACAGTACCACCTGTTTGATTATGTTGGTGCACCGGATGCCGAAAGGGTTGTAGTACTGATGGGCAGCGGCGCCGAAACAATGGAAGAGACCATTGAATACCTGGTAAAAAAAGGTGAGAAAGTTGGTGTGGTTAAAGTACACCTCTATCGACCCTTTAGCGCCAAGGACTTTGTAAAGGCCCTGCCCGACACAGTGAAGTCAATTGCGGTCCTCGACCGTACAAAAGAGTCCGGATCGCTCGGCGAACCAATGTACGAAGATGTCCGTACGGCTATCGGCGAAATGATGGAAAGCGGCGACTCTAACCTCAAAGCCTACCCCGCTATTGTAGGCGGACGCTACGGCCTAGGTTCAAATGAGTTCAACCCGGGAATGGCCAAAGCGGTTCTTGATAACTTGAATGAAAAAGAACCGAAAAACCATTTTACCATTGGTATCCACGATGATGTGACAAATACCAGTCTTGAATGGGATGCCGACTTCTCCACCGCCAGTGAAGAGGTCACTCGAGCAATGTTCTACGGGTTAGGTTCCGACGGTACTGTGGGTGCAAATAAAAACTCAATCAAGATTATTGGTGAGGCAACCGACAACTACGCACAGGGATATTTCGTATACGACTCGAAAAAAGCCGGTGCAACCACGGTTTCCCACCTCCGATTTGGTAAAGATCTTATAAAAAGCACCTACCTCATCCAGAAGGCTAACTTCCTGGCTTGTCACAAGTTCACCTTCCTCGAACGCTATAACATGCTCAAGAATGCCGCCAAGGGTGGTGTCTTTCTGCTAAACTCTCCCTTTGATAAAAATGAAATCTGGGACAATATTCCGGTAGAGGTGCAGAAGCAGATCATCGATAAAGAGCTCGATTTCTATGTAATTGATGCGTACAAGATCGCAGAAAAAGCCGGTATGGGCACCCGCATCAATGTGGTAATGCAGACCGCTTTCTTTAAAATTTCCGGGGTACTGCCCGAAGATCAAGCCATTGATCTTATCAAGAAGTACATCAAAAAGACCTACACCAAGAAGGGGCAGGAAGTGGTGGACAAAAACATCACGACTATAGATATGGCCCTCGAAGCGATCGAAAAGGTTGACTATCCCAAGCAGTCCAGTGGCGATAACCACATGATCCAAACTATTCCGGATGATGCGCCGCAGTTTGTGAAGGAAGTAACTGGAGAAATCATTGCCGGCCGCGGCGAGGATATCCCTGTCTCCAAACTGCCTGCCGACGGCAGCTATCCCCTCGGAACTACAAAATACGAGAAACGAAACGTTGCCGAGAAAATACCGGTCTGGGATTTTGAGACCTGTATTCAGTGCGGTGATTGTTCGGCAGTTTGTCCCCATGGCGTAATTCGCATGAAAATGTACGATCCGAAACATCTTGAAAAAGCACCGGAGACCTTCAAGAGCACCGATGCAAAAAGCAAAATCTTTCAAGGCATGAAATTCACTATTCAGGTTGCACCTGAAGACTGTACCGGCTGTGGCGCCTGTGTAAACATCTGCCCTGCTCACAAAAAGGTAAACGGCGAAAAGACCGATGAAAAGGCACTGGTATTAGAGCCTCAACTGCCGCTCCGTGATCAAGAACGGGATAATTGGAACTTCTTCCTGAATGAAATCCCCGACTTTGACCGCAGCGAACTTAAACTGCAGACCACTATCGGCAGTCAGCTGCTGCGTCCTCTGTTTGAGTTCTCCGGTGCATGTGCCGGTTGTGGTGAAACCCCGTATGTAAAACTGGTCAGCCAGTTCTTTGGCGACCGATCGATCATTGCCAACGCGACCGGTTGTTCTTCCATATATGGCGGTAACTTACCCACAACTCCGTACGCCACCCGTGACGACGGTCGTGGACCAACCTGGTCAAACTCTCTGTTTGAGGATGCGGCGGAATTTGGCTATGGTATGCGCTTAGCAACCGATCGGAATATGACCTACGCAAAAGAGCTCCTCGATCGAGCAATCAAAGAGGGTGCCGACGGATTCGATGCAGAGATTCTCAAGAGCCTCCGCGATAACGAACAGCGGGATGAACAAGAAATAGAAAAGCAGCGTGAGTGGAAAGACCAGCTGGTGGCAAAAGCTGAAAAGAGCAGCAACAAGCTCCTGAAAGAGCTGGCATCTGTGGCTGACTACCTTATTCGTCGCTCCGTGTGGATCTTTGGCGGTGACGGATGGGCATACGACATCGGCTACGGAGGTCTTGACCACGTACTGGCTTCGGGCCGGGATGTAAACGTTCTGGTAATGGACACCGAGGTGTACTCAAACACCGGTGGTCAGATGTCTAAAGCAACTCCGACCGGTGCAATTGCTAAATTTGCGGCCGCCGGTAAGGGCATTGGCAAAAAAGACCTCGGAATGATGGCGATGAGCTACGGCTACGTGTATGTAGCTAAGGTTGCCATGGGGTACAATCGAATCCAGACTATCCGCGCACTTCGAGAGGCCGAGGCCTATAAGGGACCTTCAATCGTGATCGCATACAGTCACTGTATCGCCCACGGTATCGATATGATGAAGGGTATGGACCAGCAGGCTCGGGCGGTTACCAGCGGCTTGTGGCCACTGTACCGGTATAACCCGGAACTGACCGACCAGGGCAAAAACCCCTTCAAGCTTGACAGCAAAGAGCCGGCATCGGACATCGAAGAATATGTCTACAATGAGGTTCGCTACAAGGCTCTCCGCAGCTCTAACCCCGAACGGGCAGAGGAGCTGCTGGGTAAGATCAAGAAGGATGTAAACCATAAATGGAAGGAATACAAATACCTTGCCGACCGGCCCTTCTAATCGAAGTTTTGTAAAAGCTTCTATAGAGCAATTACAGCCGCTCCTTTTCAGGGGCGGCTTTTTTATTTAGTTCAGTGTACAATGCTGTTACATTGACTTTTTATGCATAAAAAAATAAAATTCAGCTACACATTTT
>JAWLDZ010000113.1:0-5618 GCA_041686355.1 Spirochaetaceae bacterium | reverse complement strand
CTGCCCCCGGGCAAAAACCTCGCGGCTGGGAAGGGCAAGGGTCGGATTCTCCGGGTCGTCACCGGTAAGTTCATGGAGCTTCTCCTCGCTGAGGGCATAGGTCAAGCTGCCTATGCCGCTCCAGTAGACGGCGCCGCTGCACATGGCACAGGGTTCTGCGCTGGAGTAGAGGGTGCAGCCGGAGAGGAATTGGCGATCGTAGGTTTTTGAGGCTTTGCGAACCAGATTTGTCTCGGCATGGCCGGTGCAGTCCTTATCACTGGTAACGGTGTTGCCGGCACTGAGGAGTACTTCTCCGTCGGGTCCCACCAAAATGGCTCCAAAGGGGTGGTTTCCCCCCTCCCTGGCCTGCTTCGAAACATCTATGGCCTGCCGTAGATAGTTTATTCTTTTTTCCTGGGTTTCTTCCTGGGGTGCCATTCGCTTCTCCTTTATTATCACAATAACTGGATTATTATAATGAAAACGATCAAGTTTATATTGACAGGGGGTTAGTACAAGATTAACATTAAAATCAAAAATACAACAGAATACAACAAATTTCAATGAAAATATTGTGATTTGTATGTGCAAACTTTAAGGAGGACGAGGATGAAACGTGTATTAATGGGAGTTCTCGCTCTAGGCTTGTTACTGAGTGCCGGTACTGTGCTATTTGCAGGCGGACAACAGGAAGCAGGCGAGAGTGAAACAATTCAGATTGGCCTGGTTATTCCGAGTACTATTGACGACATGGCATGGAGCCAGTCGATGTACAAGGGAATAATAGCGGTTCAAGAGGAAATGGGTGAAGTGAATCTAGAGCTGGATGTGAGTGAACGCTTGTGGAATGCGGTGGATGCCGGTTCTGCAATTCGTCAGTATGCAGCCCAGGGTTTTGATATCGTTATTGCACATGGTGCACAGTACCAGAGCCTGTTGGATGATATTGCCCCCGATTTCCCCGATGTAACCTTTGCCTATGGTACCGGCTACTCAGCCGACCATGACAATGTATTTGCGTATGATCCCCATGCTCAAGAGGGAGCGTACCTCCTAGGCATGATCGCCGGAATGAAAACCGAGAGTAATATCATTGGTATTGTCGGCCCGGTTGAATCGGGAGATGCCATTAAGTACAACAAAGGCTTTGTAAAGGGAGTCGAAGCGGTAAACAGTGATGCGGACGTGCGGATTGCCTATACCGGAGGTTTCGGCGACCTGGTAGCAGCCGGAGAAATTGCAGAGACCCACATCGGTGCCGGTGCGGATATTCTTACCGGAAGCGCTCAACAGACCGTTGGTGCAATTCGGGTAGTTGCCGAACATGATGATGTGTTCTGGCTCTCTACCGATATGGATCAGTCTTCTTTGGCCAAGGATTCCATCCTTGCCTCCCAGGTTTACAACTTCAGCAATGTGGTTGAACAGATGATACAAAACCGGGCCGAAGGTGTGCTTGGTGGAAAGGCTATTCCCCTCTCCTTTGAAAATGGATATCTTTCGCTGGTGTGGAATGACACTCTTTCTTCGGAAATCTCGGATGAGATAAAAGAGGAAGTGGAAGAGGCAAAACAGGGAATTATCGACGGTGATATTGAGATTGAGCTTTAATAGCTTAGTTTTTCAAAATTGACTATTCAAGGTCCGATACCCGCGCTGGTATCGGACCCTTTTTCAAAGGGGAGTGGGCCATGGCGGAGATTATCGAACGGCTCGAAATGAACCACATTACAAAAAGGTTTCCCGGCGTACTTGCACTGGACGATGTGACGATGAACCTGCAAAAGGGCGAGGTTCTTGCCCTGCTCGGAGAAAACGGGGCCGGGAAGACTACCCTGATGAATATCCTGTATGGACTGTATCATCAGGATGAAGGGAATGTGCTGCTCAACGATAAAAAAATTCAAGTACAGGGTCCGCTCGATGCCCTAGAGTACGGTATCGGTATGGTCCATCAGCACTTTATGCTGGTGCCGAACATGACGGTGCTTGAGAATATTGCACTGGGGATGTATCAGCGCACCCGGTTTAAAATGGATCTTGAGAAGGTGCGCCAGCGGGTGCTTGAAGTAGCCGATAGATACAACCTTACGGTAAAACCGGATGCCTATATCTGGCAGCTGAGTGTAGGGGAACAACAGCGGGTAGAGCTGGTAAAGGTGCTTACTCTGGGTGCTAACCTGTTGATACTCGACGAACCCACCGCTGCACTTACTCCGCAGCAGACCGATGCGCTGATTGATCTTCTTCGGCAGATGATTACTCAAGATACCTCTATAATATTTATTAGTCATAAGCTGAATGAGGTAAAAGCGGTCAGCGACCGAGTTGCAGTACTGCGTAACGGAGGACTTGTCTTTGAGGGGCCAACAGAGGACCATACCGCAGAGGATTTGGCGGAAAAGATGGCCGGCCGTGAGATAAGTTATCCGAAAACTTCAAAAAAAGAGGAATATGGACGCCCGATTCTGCAGATAGAAAAGGTAGTGGCCGAGGGCGATCAGGGAACCGATTCCTTGCAGGGGGTGAGTGTCGAGGTCCGTTCCGGTGAAATTGTCGGTATCGCCGGGGTATCCGGTAACGGCCAGCGTGAGCTGGCGGATGTAATTAACGGTATACGTCCCGTCAAAGAGGGGCGGATACAGCTTGACGGGGTAGATATTAGTAACCGTACCCCCCAGCAGATCATCGATCTGGGGATGGGCTATATACCGGAAGATCGAATGCATGAGGGTACGATTCCCAGTTTTACGGTTCGCGAGAACCTGATAATGAAGGATTACCGCCGAGAACCCTTGGCAAAGAACTTTTTCCTGCGAAAGGGACAAATCGATACCCATGCTGCTTCTCTGATTGATGCGTTTAAGGTAAAGACCCCCTCTATGGCAACCTCCTGTGCCTCCCTCTCGGGCGGGAATATACAGAAGGTTATTTTAGCCCGGGAGATAACCCGTAAGCCCAAGGCCTTGGTGGCGGCTTATCCGATTCGCGGACTGGATATCGGGGCTTCGGAGTATGTGCACAGTCAGCTCATCCAGGCCCGGGAGGAGGGCATGGCAGTGCTGCTGATATCCGAAGAGCTCGATGAGCTGCTCGACCTCTGCGACCGGATTGCGGTGATGTACGAGGGGAGGGTGCTTGATGTGCTGCCCCGGGAAGAGTGTACAAAGCAGGAACTTGGATTACTGATGGCGGGAGTGTCACATGGAAAAGAATAAAGCTGATAAATATAGATATCTGACGGTGAATATTATCATCGTATTGGCATCGTTGTTGATAGCCCTAGTTTTAGGAGCTTTTCTGTTTTTGATTGCCGGTGCGAATCCCTTTGAAGCCTATGGGGTTATGCTCACCCAGCCCCTGGACGGACTGTTCGGGATTACCGAAATGCTGGTGCGCGCCGCGCCACTGATGCTGGTGGGTCTGGGCATTGCAATAGCCTTCCGGTCGGGTATCCTGAATATTGGTGGTGAAGGCCAGATCATGATCGGGGTTATATTCGCTACTGCGGTCGGCTTGTCCCTGCCGGAGATGCCTAAAATTGTACTGGTGCCGGTTATCTTTCTCTCCGCCTTTATCGGCGGGGGCGTATGGGCCGGTATTGCCGGCTGGATGCGGGCGTATTTGAATGTAAACGAGATCCTCAGTACGGTCATGCTCAACTACATCGCCATTCAGCTGTACCTCTACCTGCTGCGAGGCCCGCTGATCGACCCAAAGGAGGTCTCCTACGGGACCGGAGTACCCCAGTCGGCACTCCTTCCTGAAGCTGCATGGCTTACCCGGTTTATTCGCGGTTTCCGGCTCCATTCGGGCCTGGTAATTGCGATAGTGCTGGCGGTAATAGTCTTTCTGTTTCTGTGGAAAACCACTGTGGGATACCGGATGCGCGCCGTAGGAGCCGAGCCGAAGGCTGCTACCTATTCGGGGATGAATGTAAAGCGGAACCTGGTGCTGGCAATGGTGCTCTCGGGCGGTTTCGCCGGAATGGCCGGAGCGGTCGAGGTATTAGGGGTGCATCACCGCGCATTAGAATCAATCTCCGCCGGTTACGGCTTCAGTGGTATTGTAGTTGCCCTGTTTGGGGGGCTGCATCCGTTGGGTATTATTCCCGCCTCGGCGGTATTCGGTTTGTTAATTGTTGGCTCGGACATGATGCAGCGGGCGGTTGAAGTACCGGCCTCCATTATTTTAGCCATCCAAGGGCTGATAATTCTGGCAATTGTTTCAAGTAACATTTTCTTAAGGAATCCGAAGCTGCGGGATAAGATTTTTAGACTGCTCGGCGGCGGGAAAGAGGCTAAAATAGAGCCAGAAGGAGGCCGGGCATGATATTAGAAATTATCATAGGTGTAATTATAAGCGGTATTCCCCTTAGTGCGTCCCTGTTGTTTGCCAGTTTAGGCGAGATGTTCAGTCAGCGCAGCGGGGTATTTAACCTGGGAACCGAGGGAATTATGATGCTCAGTGCATTCGTCGGTTTCTACGTGGTGTATATCATCGGCAGTCCGGTGCTTGGAATTTTAGCAGCCATGACTATCGGCGGCCTGATGGGAATGCTGATGGCCCTGGTAAGTGTAACCTTTAAAGCTCAGCAGGGCATTTCCGGTATTGGATTGTACATGTTCGGCTGGGGAGTCTCGGGTACACTTTTTCGTGTGTACGTGGGTGGAGTGACCAACATCGACGGAATCGGGAGAGTGGCCATTCCGGTGCTCATGGATATTCCGATTATCGGAAAAATACTTTTTAACCAGAATCCGATGGTGTATCTGGCCTACCTGTTGGTTCCAGTAGCCGGTTATGTACTGTTCAGAACCTCCTGGGGATTGAAGGTGCGGGCGGTGGGAACCACCCCGCAGGCGGCGGATACCCTGGGGGTAAGTGTTGAACGAATCCGTTATCAATGTGTGACCCTGGGCGGTGTGATGTCCGGGCTGGCCGGAGCGTACCTGAGTATTGGACAGGCCCAGATGTTTGCCGACAACCTTACCGCCGGCCGCGGTTTTATTGCGGTGGCCCTGGTCTATTTCGGTCGGTGGAAACCGGTTGGAATCATGTGGGGTGCTCTGCTGTTCAGTATGGCCCATGCCCTGCAGCGCTCCATTCAGGTCTACGGTATCGACTTTCCGTACGAGATCGCCGTTGCCACCCCCTATGTACTGGTTATCCTGGTGCTGGCGCTGACCTACAAAGGCCGCAGTCTGGGCCCCTTGGCCCTTGGTAAACCCTATAACCGCGAGTTTAGAGGCTAAGGAAAATTACCCTTGAGCAGCCGGCACGGAACTTTGATGTTCCACGCCGGCGGTGGAATGTATTTATTTAGAACTAGAGGAGTATTTTATGAAGATTACCTACAAGATAAATTTTGTCTGCAGCGAGGACTTGAACAGTAAAGAGAATATCGATTTCGAGTTTGTGAAGGAAGGAACTTACATTCCCCGCCAGGGGTTTTACCTGGGAGGTAAGTTCTGCGCCTTAAACAACAGCTATTACGAGGTGGCCACCGACGAGGCAATCGTCTACGCCGCTTGTTTCTTCCCAAGAAATCGGGTAGTAGGGATAAACGGGGAGATTGACCCCTCCAAGGCCCAAAAGGTGGCCTTCAACCTGATTGCCCATTTGGCGGACACCTA
>JAWLDZ010000112.1:3263-6080 GCA_041686355.1 Spirochaetaceae bacterium | reverse complement strand
CGGCATTTTTCACCAGAGGCAATCGACGTGTTTACAGACCACCTCGAAGAAATCCGAGAGATACACGCCGCCTATTCCGATAACACATCAGTCTCTCAAGTAAGTTAAACTAAACAGACTGAGACTGCTCTCTTGAGACAGACCTGCTGAAACAGACCCCCTGAAACAGACCTGCGGCCTTATTCGCTTGTCCGCTGGCGGCGTTTTTGAATCCACAAAAGCAAAGCCCCGCCGAGGATCATCAAAAAGTTGAGAATTTGACCGGTAGTAAAATTCCATGGCGAGAGAAACAAAGCCTGCGGATATGCCTCTGCAGCCAGCTGTATAGGGTAGCCAATACCTATATCCGGTTCGCGAAAATACTCAATAATAAAACGTACGAAACCATATCCGATTATGTAAATCCCAAGAAGTTGACCGTTATATTTCTTGCGGGGACGAAACACAAACCAGAGCAGCACCCACAGTACAATTCCCTCAAAAAAGGCCTCATACAACTGCGACGGATGGCGGGGCAGCTGAACCATCTGGCCGGATTCGTAGGAGATACCCACCTGATCGGCCACCCTGCGGACCCATTCGTTACGGGTAGAAAAGGCGGGGGATTGGGGGAAGATCATCCCGATAGGGCTGGTGGTAACTCGGCCCCACAATTCGCCGTTGATAAAGTTACCAAGCCGACCGAAGGTGTAACCCAGGGGTATTCCGGCTACTGCCAAATCGGTAATCTGCAGAAAGTTGAACTTTTTTATTTTGCAATAAATGTACCCACCGACAACCGCACCAATTAAACCACCATGATAACTCATCCCCTGCAGACCCACCAAGTTCATCTGTTCATCAAAGGGCCAAAAAACCATCCAGGGCTTTTGCAGATAGTATCCGGTTGGATCGTACACTAACGTGGCAAAAACTCGAGCCCCTAACAATAAACCCAGAATAGTCCAGAAAAAAAGGTTCATCGTATCATCATCGCTTATCTCCATGGTATCCCGCTTTACTTGATAACGGAACAATACATAGGTAATAGCGAATGCAAGCAGATACATCATCCCGTACCAGTGAAAGGGCAATCCCGGAATAATTACCGGACTAATCCATTCGGGGTATTGTATATATGCGGGCATATCTCACTCCTTTTTCTCATTCGGTGTAACTACTATCCGACCATCTTTCTGATTAAATTCTATGTTTATGTCCTTCTCAGGCTTCGAGGCTTCATAAAAGCGGCCATGGCTTTCGATTACCACTCCAGGATACAGGGTACCGCGAATTACTATCTTTGAGCTGAAATGCTGCTCATAGCGTTCCCGCAGGGTAAACAGACGCATACTTCGCTTTTCTATCATTTTCAGACTCTTCAGCTTCTCCTGCCGCACCTTCTCCAGCTGCCTGCGCTGCCCCTGCTCCTCATGCCGCTTCATCTCCATGTCCAGGGTGGTAACCCGCTGCTTCAGATTCTCTATCTCTTTTTCGTGCTGTTCGATTTGATCGGCCACCAGGTAATCCTGCCCAAAAGAGATAACCGTATGTGTTCCCTTATCATTTCCCAAATTCTGAACCTCAAGCCCATGTTTCGAGAAGGTCTTTCCCCCGATTAAGCTGCCCTTTTCGGTCGTCAGGCGCAGAACTCCATTGCACTTCACCTGACAACGCAAACAATTGTTGCGCAGCCGAATGTCCCCCACCGACAGAAGAGTTCCCTCCTCGACAAACATCGCCTCAATATCTTGCTTGGCCCGGATAACCGCTTTGTTGCCGCCGATAATTCCCTGGCCAACCTTAATTGAATTGCCCGCAGACAGCAGTGCCCCCTCCACGGTTCCAGCAACTACAATATCACCGCCGGCCATTACAAAAAAGCCGCGCTGCACATTGCCGGAAATCTCAACCGTACCGGGAAACTTTATATTTCCACAGCGCATATCCACATTCCCTTTTACCCGGTGATGAACATGCACCCCAATACTTTTTCCGTCATATTCCAATTCGCCGCTTTTTTCAGCATACAGCAGTACAGTACCGTCTTCCTTCTCTTCACGGCGGATATTGTCACCCACCTGAATTTCGACCCCCTCCCTGCCCTTGGCCTGGACCTCCTCACCGCACACATTCCAACCAGCCTGCATACCTGCTCCGGCCGACGGAATCTCTGCGATCAACTGCTTTTCCTCTACCGCCGTAATATCATCATGCGACCGAAAATCGGCCTGCCCGGTTTTGTCAATTTTTACCTGCTCTCCACTGGCCAGCTGCACATGGAATTTGATTTTGCCGATATTCGTGCTTTCGACCGGCGGGTTCCCCGCGGCAATTTCTCGCTTCTCTACCTGCTGACCCTGTTTGGCCTCCAGAATCGCATCGCTAAGAGCCGAGCTGTCGATGCCCTTGACTACCTTGTGTTCCTCCAGCTTCTCGCTTACCTTGTTGATCGTCAGAGCAGGGGCAAAACCACGGGCTTCCTCTAAGCTGAGATAAGCGAACATCTTGTCCCGAGCAAGCCCTACCTCTATTTTCGCCTCACGGTAGGGGCGAACTCGAAGCATTACACTCTCTTCTTCGTCAACTACATCCAGAATACCGGTTTCCTGAGCTACCAGCTGATCATCCTTGAGCAACACGTTTTCCTGCAGCGACATGGGAGGATCATTCCCCGGGAGCCCCGGCAAGACCTTACCGTAAATATCGACCCCCTCTTCACCCACGTCGGTAGAGGTAATCTCCGCCACGATATTGCCATTCTTTACATAGGCCATCCGAGTTACCACCGACAGGGGATATACCTTTAAGCTTGGAATGAGATCGGCCGCTGAGCCG
>JAWLDZ010000112.1:0-3163 GCA_041686355.1 Spirochaetaceae bacterium | reverse complement strand
GATCGGCCGCTGAGCCGCCGGCCTCATCTGAAGTCTCAGCAGCAGACTCAGCAGCAGGCTTGGAGGCAAGATCGGAGGTCGGTGGTGCGGTCGTCTCATCCGCCACTTCCTGAATCAGAGTATCCTGCTGCCGGAGCTCACGCTCTTTATCACTCATAAAACGGCAACTGAACTCCAGGCTGCGATCAGAGCCCCGGGTCGGGGCTTTCCCCTCAACCAGCACATACTCTTCCAGTTTCAATTGACGGCTGCGATAAAAAGCAACAAGATCTGCTTTGATTTTATCAAAGTCCATCTCCTTAAAACCGCTTTTTTTTATGGCAGCTCCAATTTCCTTCAGCACCAGCGGCTTCCCATTGCCACTGCCCTTCTCTGCAGACAAAAAGCCCTTTAGATGGTCCGAGCTTGCCTCCACCTTGAACCAGCCGTCCCGGTCCTTTGTGATAGGTACATCCTTGAGGGTCTTCTGCCGCTGAATAGACACTGCAATCATTTGAGTGATTTTCTGGGCGGAGACCAACTCCTCATCAGTGAACTGTTTCTGCTTTGCAGCTGCTACTATCTGTTCGGCCTTCGGCGGACGGGCATCTTTTTTCCCCGGAGAAAACTGCAGCAGGCAGCTAGCCTGATCTTTAGACACGGTCAGTTCCCATTTGTGATGCTGAAAAGGCAGAACCTCCACCCAGTTTTTCCCGCGCCGTACAAAACCGGAGTGGGTCGCATACAAAGCTTCTGCAGTTTCCTTTACCCCCCGCCCGAGATACACTTTATCAGCGGGTTTATCAGCGGGTGCCTCCGGGACAGTAATAGGTTTTCCATAGACCGAGCGGCCAAGAACCCCCTCTTCCACGTTGCTGATTTCAGCAATAAGCGCCTCGGCCTCTGTCCAGCCGGTTTCAACCACCAGGGGATCCACCTGGACCGGCTCTTCCGTCACACGGGTTTCCCACTTTTTCACAGTCTCCTGCTTCGCCTTTCCAAAGGGCAAAGTGCTTTTTTTCTGGACCTGTTTTTCTACCTGAACCCGCTCTTGCTTTTTTGTAGTAATATACGGTTCACTGGCCTTCTCGAGAATCCAGTCAGCATCCTGCTGCAACTCTTCGGGTACCGGCTGCAGCTTCCAGCTATATTCTGGCGACGATGGAGGCCTAGGTGGAGTCCCTTGGGCTATAACCTGAGAGACTGTCTCCTCATGTATATAATTTAACTTTTCAACAGCGGAAGTGAGAGCCTCCTCACTGACTCCTTCCACAATCCCCTTTTCTTCAAGCAGGTTTTTTATCTTTGGAAGGTTCCACACTTTTCCCTGGGAATCCGCCTTGAAGACAAGTGTCGCGGTGAGGTGGGCCTGATCAACTGAAATTTTAAGGCGGCCTTTTGTTTCCATAGCATCTACACTTTAAATCCCTGCTCCGCAGCCTTCATCAACTTGCTTTTCAAGAGCTGGTTCTCCTTTTTCAACGCACCGACCTCGTACTGCTGAGCACGAATAGTATCAATAAGGTCTCCACGGGTAAGGGCCCCACTGTGCAGCAAGTTCTCAAGATCCTGAATCTTGGCATCAAAGTCAACTTCCGCTTCCATCTCCGCGGTTTCATAGGACTGTTCGAGATCATTAAAATTCAACAAGCCCGTCTGTTCCTCTTCTTTATGCTGAATTATTTTGTCGGCCATGCGGTATACCGCCTGGCTCAGCACCGAAGCCGGCTTATACGCAACTATCGGAAGCCGGGAGCTCAACGCGACCTCCTGGAGATGATCGTAATAAATGACTCCCAAATGCTCCATATCGATTCCCAGGTATTCACGGCAGGAGCGGCGAATCTTTTCCGCCTTCCTCGCATCCTTCGGATCTTCAAGCATATTCATAATCAGCATCGGTCGGAAACTGCGCATGGTTTCTTGAAACTGCTCATAGCTCTGGGGGTCTTCCCGTGAAATCTTCTCCAGCAAGCGAGGGATATAGACACGCTGCAGCTGGTTGCCTTCCTTACGAAGACTGTCCAAATACGCAGCCGCTGCAGAGCCCTTTTTGAAGGAGTTTCCCATAACCCGAAACACCGTGTTCTTCAGAAAAAGATAGGCATTCAGCGTGGCCGTGAGGGTTGGCGTGGTTACCAGTATCCCTCGGGAAGAGGTAAGAAAGAAATCCAGGGTGTTGAAGTTGGTTCCGGCCCCCAGGTCAGCTATCAGATAATCGGCATCAACGCCGTACAGGCGGCGAATCAGTTTGGACTTCTGGCCGCTCTTCAGATTTGCCATGCCGGGTATTTCGGCATCTCCAGGGATGAATCGCAAATTCTCATACTCGGTGGGAAGAATAATATCATCAAATTTGAGGCTGGAGTCCAGCAGGAAGGTTCCGATTCCGGTGCGCACCCCGCTCTGCCCCAGAGTTAGATGCAGATTACTGGCTCCCAGATCAAGATCGGCCAGGACAACCTGCTTTCCGTAACGTGCCAATGCAACCGCCAGATTAGTAGCTACCAGGGTCTTTCCCACCCCTCCCTTGCCGCTGGCGATTGGTATTATCTGCATCTACTACTCCTCGAAATTAGTTTCTACTTCAGTAATATCTACCGGCACGGTTTTAGGTGTAGAGAAAAGCGGTTTATATTTGATCAACACTACCGCGGTAATCAAATCAATCATAGTTATCAGCACTAACAACGGTATCATATTCGCAAAAAGTGCAGCCACACCCCCCATTCTCACCGTTGAGCTGAAATAGTTAAGCAGAACCGGGATGATACCCACCTCATACAGCAGAAACAGAAGCCCCGCTGCCACTTGCAGAAGCTTAGCCACTCCCACTACACGAGCTACCACCCAGAAGCGCTGGGGTCGAACCGCCGGAAGAGCGGTGCCTAACAAGGAGGCAAATGAGTATGACAACAGCCAAAAGAAAAAGAACCTATACTCCATGGACTGTAGTGGGTTTAGATACATATGCAGAAGCTGCACCAGTAAAATATACCTGGCTACTTCCCACATACATGCTATTGAGGGTACAATACGGTGTCTCATCTACAACTAAGTGTACGCAGAGTATAGACAGAGGTCAATACTAGTTAGTGGTTCAAACCTTGGGGGATGCGCTTTTTCACACGCTCCCCGCGAGTCTGAGCGGTTACATCCACACATATTTAGGCCAGTACATCCC
>JAWLDZ010000111.1:0-6089 GCA_041686355.1 Spirochaetaceae bacterium | reverse complement strand
TCTACCACAATATGTAAAAGGGATTCACTATAAGCTAATCTTACTTCAACCCCTCCGACAGAGGTGTTTTTAATTGCATTTTCAGCTAGATTCAGTACTATCTGTACCAGCCGCTCCCTGTCCGCGTGCAGCAGAACTTGATCATTAGTAACCTCAAACCGGAAGTCCAGCCCCTTATCTGCTGCCGCCTTACGCAGGAGTGGTTCTATCCAACTACCGATTTGGTGCAGGTAAAAATCAGTTGGGTACAGCGAAAAATTTCCAGATTCCAGACGGTTTACATCGATTAAATCTGATAAGACCCGATGCAGCTGGTTTGAAGAACTGTGCAGCATTTCAAGCATCTCCTGCTGTTCCGCATCCAGCGGGGTGGTGTCCAACATGCGACACATCCCAAGAATGCCGTGCAGTGGAGTTCGCAGTTCGTGGCTCACACTGGCTAAAAAGCGGTTCTTCGCCTCATTTGCACGAGTTAGATTTTCAAGAGCACTGCTCAATTGGGCGGTTTTTCGATTTACCTGCCGTTTTAAAGCATAAGTCCAGAAAAAGAATCCAGCCAGTAGAAGTGCACCCAGCAAAAAAATCCCCAGAACAAACCTTAGCCAGGGACTCGAGAGCAGAGAGAAAGAGGAAAAACCCTGGTCCGTGTACACTCCGAACCAGCGCTCGAATATCTGGTCGTACTCCCCTGTGCTCTTCAACAGCGACAGCCCCTCGTTCATGGTTGCCAGCAACTCCGCATTGCCCTCCTGCACCGCAATACTGTACTTCTGTTGAAACAGTGGCTGAGGAATCAGCCGAACTCCTCGTATACCCTGCTGCTGAAGTTGCCGCATCCCCTGCAACATTGAGAGCACAGCGCAGTCAGCACGTCCCGATTCCAGGGCCGGCAGCAAATCCTCCCAACTGTCTACCGTCAATATCTCAGCAGCAATTTCCTGTTCAAGCAGATAATCGTGTCCCACATCCTTCGCCTGTACAAGTATGCGCTTATCCTGTATATCTTCAATAGAATTAATATGGGAGCCATCCCGCACAAACACTCCGTAGGATGAGATAAAATGGGGAATGGTAAAGTCCGCCGCCTTGTCCCGCTCAGCAGTTTTGTACATACCGGCCAGTAAATCTATGTCCCCCTGCTCGAGCTCTTGCCTCACAGTATCCCATGGCCCCAGGCTGATCTCGATATTCAAGTTCATCAGCTCGGCGATGCGTCGTAAAATCGCAATATTAAAGCCGTCCGGTTCACCTTGATCATTGATAAACTCAAATGGAGGGTATCCCCAATCACCACGAGCCTGTAGAGTAGTTTTTGAATCGGAACTCAGATTTTGCGATTCCAGTAATGGAACAAATGCTTCTGGTTGCGGGTTTTGCAGAGTCAGCGGCAGCAGGAGCAACAGAGCCGACAAAACGATTAACGTCAGTAGAACCGACAGAAGTACACGGGAACGTTTCAAAGACTTTCTCTCCCTAAAGATGATTCTTTGCTAAATCTTAAAACAAACTGGTCTAAAACGCCATAGGCGTATAGTAAGTTTTAGGTAGCTTAAAGATGAGGAGGGTTTTTTATGAAAAAGCTCATGTTACTACTTGCAATTCCACTCTTATTTGGAACATTGGTGCTTGGCTGCAATCCAGCCGAACAAGTACCACCACCTGAAGAACAGCCACAACAACCCGAACAGCAAGACACACTAGAGTAAGCTGTATCTAATACTTCTTCAGAACAAAAAAAAGAGACGGTTGAGTTAAATCTCAACCGTCTCTTTTTTTATGCATTCGGCAGTGCATCCGGCAGCGTGTCTACGGGGCCGGGTGGGCGCACAAAAAAAAAGGTGGCACCGCGTACCTACAGTACGCGGCGCCACACAGTTATAAAAAGGAGTTTAATGAAAAAGGATGACTAGTTTTGAGTTATTTCCTGAAATTTTTGGTATAAATTGGAGTCCTGCTGAATAGCTGCAATAATGCTGTTGAACCTCTCAACACTCATATCATATTCCTCGATTTCCTCTACCATATCCGACTGCTGCCCCTGCTGAAGACTGTTAATTTTGTTCATCAACTCGGAGAATGCTTGCTGTTTTGCTTCACTCATTTCGGACATTGCCGACTGGTTATTCGTAGTCTCAGCCTGATACATGCTCTGAAACTCCTCCTGGGAGAGGTCAGATTGTTCGACTAGACCATTGATTTCTTCATTTAGGTCTTGTTGAATTTCCTGGACCCCCTCATATGCTGCAACAAAGTCTTCAAGTTCTTCATCCGATACATCGGTTGTTTCAGGTTCCTGCTGCTGCATCTGCATATCCTGAGCAGTAAGAACTCCGCCCATCGCGATTAAAAATGCGAAAGCAATCATAATAATTTGTACTCTTCTCTGCATTGTTTTTCTCTCCTTAGAAATATTTATAAATTTGGAGTTGCTACTTTGAGGTTGTTGATTACCTCATACTCCATATTCATTTGCTCTAGTATTTGTTCAATCTTTTGAAACTCGGTGGTGTTCGCAACACTGCCCTCAACAAGCAGGCATTCTTGTTTTTTGAACATAGGCCCCTTTTTCTCTACAGAGAACAATATCCTGCTCGGATCTCTGATCGTAGGATCATTCTTAACAGCTTGGTAAAGTTCTTGTAGATCGTTTTTTACTTTATTCATCATAGATCACCTCCTGTGATTTAATACTAATGATTTGATATTAAAGTACCACTTTGATATCCGATTTATGTTCTTAAACTGTTAAGATCGTGCAAAGAATATACTTAGGACGATATACTGTACCTTTATGTATTGATGGAAGGAGGTATTCCCATTTAGACTTTAAGCATGAAAAGATTTTTATGGTGTGGAGTTCTTTTCTTACTGTACACATCACTGTGGGCAGTGGAAGTGGAAATACCGTATCGAGATATTCCGGACAACGTAGCGCTTATAAAGATTTATCAGGTAGACGATAGTAAATCCCAGGTTCCAACTAAGCAGATTAAATACAACCTCCTAGGCGATAAAGAATTTGAGCGCATTTACAATGCGAAGGGTGAACCAAAATGGACTGTCTACTATGAATACCGAGACAATGGGCAAATTTCGCAGAAACAGGCAGAAAGTCCTCGTGGAGAATTTCTATGGGGAACTGACTATATATATGATCAAAAGGGGCGCATCAAAAGGGAAATAAACCAGAATAGTAAGGGGAACCCCGATTACACGGTTGTACATGAATATCAAGACGACAGGAACGAAGTACTGGCCTACGATTCCGCAGGATCCCTGCAGTGGCGAAAAAAAATTATTGAACCGAAGGATAGACCTGTACGCGAGGTATATTACTACTATCCGGATGGAAGCCGCATCAAGGGAATTGTCGAAGAGTACAACTCCGTCGGAAATATAGATAATGAGACTCACATAGATGAAATTGGAACCGTTTTTCGTCGAATCAAAACCGAATACGATCCATTTGGCCGGGTGATCGGTCGAACCGTGTATGACCATCGCGGCAAAGTTCAACGGCGGGTGTGGATAGAGTTCATGCCCCATGGCCATATTGGTTTAGTGAGACAAGTTATACCGACCGAGGGCCGCGTTGAAGAGTTTACTTATTCTTATAAGATCGACCAGCGGGGTTCTTGGATTTATCGGCACGAGGTAGTAACAATAACGGAGGACAACATGGATGAACCGATCGTTCGTACTTCAACTCAAGTAAGAGAAATCGAGTATCATAGTACTCATGAGAGTGATAATGGGTAGCAAAAGTCTCTTCTCTCAAGCCTTTTCCTATATTTTTATCTCGCTGCTCTTGGTAGTAATTCTCCTTTCCAGTGTATTCTTTTTCAGTATTCGCCGTTCAGTCTCTGCCTGGAATGTCAATCGCGGACAACGGCTAGAAAACCTTATACTTCCGCTACTCACTCAGATTTATCGAGAACATGGTCGACTAGAAGATGTACTCATTCATCATGAGCTGTCTCCATTTCTCACCAGTAATGTATTTGCCTATGTGTTTGATATAAATCAGGAACCGATCTACATCTACTCTCAGGGCGGTCGCGTTCCCCTCTATGACCAGGCAGAAATCGATGATTCCTTGAGCCGTCTGGACAACCGTGGACGGCCGTTAACCGCCATCGTTGCTACCGGAGAGGTTATAGGTTATCTAGCGGCCGACACCTTGGGCTTTTCACACGATGTAGCGAATCGAAGATTCCTACAAAGCCTTTTTTCTTTCATCGGATGGGGAGGAGCCCTTGCCATGATAGTTGCCCTCGGTGCTGCATACATTTTTTCTAAAATTTTCTCTCGGCAAGCACGGGCAATGGTGGAGGGCCTACAGAAGCTTACCGAAGGAAACCGACAAGTATATTTTCCCTTCTCCCATGCAGAAGAAATGAGCGCCATTGCCGATTCCGCCCGACGCCTTCAGCAGCAGCTGCAGCAGGAGGAGCAGATGCGCCGGCAGTGGGCCGATGATGTAGCCCACGACCTTCGTACTCCCGTTTCGGCTCTGAAAGTACAACTCGAAGGCTTATCAGAGGGTGTGTTCAGCCCCACCCAGACACGTCTGCAGGCACTATATCAAGAGGTCGACCGCATTGATTCACTGGTTCAGGACTTGCGTGAATTAAACCGTGTAGAATCACCCGAAATGAAACTTGACCGTCGAAAAACCGACCTACACCGGTTTCTCACACAGTTCAAAAACTCAGTCATTGCAGGAAAGAGCATGAAAGATGTACTTAGTATAGATTGTGAGGTAGAAACATCCTGGGTAGACCGACATTATCTAAATCGTGCGTTTACCAATGTGCTGCAGAATGCCGTCATTCACGGCAAAAAAGATGGGAAAATACAAATTAGCGTGTATCAACGTGGAGACTACACTGTTTTCGATGTAGCAAATGAAGGTTGGATCGATCAACAGCATGCCACACAAGTATTTAATCGCTTGTATAGAACTAGTTCCTCACGTAATGAGCCGGGCTCCGGCTTAGGCCTGTCTATAACCCGGGCCATATTCCGCGCCCATGGAGGGGATGCTATAATTGAGCAGATTAATGGCAAGACCCATGTGCTGCTTACTGTTCAGGCTCCTGCAGACGAGGAGAGCCTGCAAAACGATAGCCGAAGCCACGAATAGTTTCAATCCATTCACCCTTTCCTAACTGATTTCTCAGATTAGCTATATGGGTATCAACAGTTCTCTCGGATCCACTGTACAGATAACCTA
Source organism: Spirochaetaceae bacterium (assembly GCA_041686355.1). GTDB lineage: Bacteria > Spirochaetota > Spirochaetia > DSM-16054 > Sediminispirochaetaceae > DSBN01. The sequence continues at coordinate 853 of JAWLDZ010000111.1, read as the reverse complement.
GGCACTCACCAAGCAAAGTGTCACGGGATACCGCCTGTTCGGGCCGCTCAGCTAAAAAAACCAGCAGTTTCCATTCGGTCGAAGTAAGATGCAGCTCCTGTGAATTGAGAAAAACTTTGCGCGAACGCATATCGATAAGAAGATGCTCAGTATCTACACTCCATTCCCTTGTATCGGATTTCTCTTCCCCATCGCCATCATTGGATGTACGCCTCAAGAGGGCTTTTACTCTTAGCAAGAGTTCCTTATTAGAGAAAGGTTTTACTACGTAGTCGTCCCCGCCTACTTCAAACCCCATAATCCGATCCGACTCTTGCTCCTTCGCTGTAAGGAATAAAATTGGGACGTCCTTACTTTGGCGGATTTCCTTTGCAAATCGAAAGCCGTTTCCATCCGGCAGCATCACATCTAGAATAATTACATCGGGTGTTTGATGAGCCAGGGCATCACGGGTTTGAGAAAGAGTTTCAAAAGCCGCCACCTCATACCCGCTTACCTCAAAATACTCTTGTACAGCCTCGCGAATGAGCTCGTTATCCTCAACTACGAAAACTTTCATACCCCAATATACCCTATTCTTCGATGTTTTGGTATAACTGATAGAATCTTCTTTCGCTGAAACCGCTACTTTCTATTATCTCAGACAAATCCCGGCGATAATTATTTTGCAGCTCAATTATTTTTTCCATTACCTCAGCAAACTCCTGCTTCTCAGCATCGTTTGCCATACCAAAGACACCTTGATTATTATCCACATAGGACTCATACATATTGCGAAATGCATCCGGGGTCAATGAAGAGTTCTCCACAATCCTGCGCTCATTCTGCTCCAGTTCATTCTGCAATTCCTGCA
>JAWLDZ010000110.1:0-6181 GCA_041686355.1 Spirochaetaceae bacterium | reverse complement strand
TTTCTTGTACCCGGAAGAAAAGTGTGCTATAGTTATTTATGTGACCATAAATATTTCTTGGTCATATGGTTCTTAGAAAAAGATCCCCCAAGACTTCACTACCGGAAACAGGAGGCTTTAATCGTGCCGACAGAGTTTACCGAGCAGGAGAAACAGCGTATCCAGGAAACCCTCATTGCCGAGGGACGGCGTCTGTTCTCCAAATACGGACTCAAACGCACCGCTATAGCCGAGCTCTGCCGGGCGGCTGGCATCGCCAAGGGCTCCTTCTACGCTTTTTTTACCTCGAAGGAGGACTTGTTCATGACAGTGATGGAGCAGGAAGAGGAGTTCCGCCACCAGCTCTTAGAGGATGTATATCGTGATGCTCCGAGCACCCGCAGCGCCGTTGAGTTGATATTTACACGGGGTCTAAAGTTTGTAGAGCAGAGCGAGTTTCTGCAGCAGCTGTATACCGAAGACACCTATCCGCAGCTGCTGCGGAAACTGGGCAAAGAGCGCCTGGAGGCCCATCAGCACAAGGACGAGCAGGAGCTCACCGGATTTATCACCGCCCTTCAGCAACAGGAGGTGCTTATCCAGGCCAAGCCGGAGGCGGTGGTCGGCCTGTTTCGGGCAATATTTCTGCTTACCCTCCACAAGCGGGAAATCGGCGAGGAGATATTCGACGAGGTAATGGAGCTGACCGCCCGGGTGGTCGCCTCCGGACTGACTACCGATAAGGGGGCTGAACAGTGATTAGCGTACAAGACCTCCGCTATAGCTATCCGCACACACAAAAGGAAGCGGTAGGGGGCATCAGTTTTGAGGTTGCTCCGGGGGAGATTTTCGGCTTTCTCGGGCCCAGTGGGGCCGGCAAAAGCACCACCCAGAAGGTTTTGATAGGGCTGCTTCAGGACTACGGGGGCAGCAGCCTGGTAAAGGGGCGGGAGATCTCCGCCTGGGGGCGAAGCTATTACAGCCATATCGGGGTAAGCTTTGAACTGCCCAACCTGTACAGTAAATTTACCGCCCTGGAAAACCTCGAGTTCTTTGCAAGACTCTACGACAAGCCCTGCGGCGAGCCTTTGGAACTATTGAAAATGGTGGACCTCGACCAGGATGCCCGCAGCCGGGTAGCCGCGTTCTCTAAGGGCATGAAGATGCGGCTGAACTTCTGCCGCGCCCTGCTGCACGACCCGGAGATACTCTTCCTCGACGAGCCGACCTCCGGCCTGGATCCGCAGAACGCCCGCCGGATCATGGAGATTATCCTTGAACAGCGCAGCCGGGGAAAAACCGTATTTCTCACCACCCATAACATGAGCGTAGCCGACGAACTGTGCGACAGGGTTGCCTTTATGGTCGAAGGACGAATACCGGTCATCGGAAGCCCCCGGGAGCTGAAGATTCAGCACGGTAAAAAGTACGTGCGGGTTGAAACCCGCCAAAACGGAGGCCTTGAGCAGCAGGAGTTTCCCCTGCAGGGAATCGGCGAGAACCGGGACTTTCTGAGCCTGCTCCAGTCGCAGGAGGTCCAAACCATCCACAGCCAGGAGGCGAGCCTGGAGGATGTATTTATGGCAAGCACCGGCAGGGGGCTAATATGAAGCGCAGTTTTTTTGCCCTGCTGCGCCAGGATATCCACTTTGAACTGCGCCACGGGATATATACGGTATATGGGGTAGTCTGCGGAATGTACCTACTGCTGCTGCTCTCCCTGCCCCAGTCGCTGCGAGTGGTCATAACCCCGTTGCTGATTTTTACCGACCCTGCGGTGCTGGGATTTTTCTTTATGGGGGGTATGATTCTGCTGGAGAGAAAACAGGATGTGCTGAGCAGTCTGTTTGTAACGCCGGTCAGCCCCGCCCAGTACGTTTTGTCGAAGGCCCTCTCCTTTTCGCTCCTTTCCCTGGCTGCCGCCTTTCTGATTGCCCTGCCGTTTTTTGTATTTAATTTTCAGCTGCTGCCCTTTATCCTGGGAGTTTTTTTTACCTCAGTTCTGGTCGGCCTGATAAGCATTCCCTTTGCCGTCAATGCCGAATCTTTAAATGAATATTTTCTCTCCTCCGGATTGTTTATGGTCATTTTTATGCCGCCCCTGATAGAGTATTTTTTGCAGTCCGGCAGCACGCTGTTTCTTCTGTTTCCTACCCAGGCTTCAATTTTGTTGATCCGCGGCGCCTTTTCCGGCATCAGTCCGGCCACCCAACTGGCTGCAGCGGCCTATCTGCTGCTTTGGATTGCCGCTGCCTGGATTCTGGCACACCGCAGTGTTCACCGGTATATCCATCGGCTGCGGAGGGTGCTGCTATGAAAAACCGTTTTGCCTTTTTAGCTCTTGCCGATCTGCGGCAGGCCAACCGCGACCCAATGCTGGAAGTGATGCTGTATGTTCCGATACTCATTCTCGGGCTGCTGCGCTTCGGGCTGCCCCCTCTGCAGAACGCCCTGCTGCAGTACACCGGATTTAACCTGGCCCCCCACTACCCCTTTGTGTTCAGTATGGTGCCGATGCTGATGCCCCTGATGGTGGGCATGGTAGTGGGCTTTATTCTGCTGGACGAACGGGACGAGAACGTTCTGACGGCCATTGCGGTCACCAGCCTTTCCCGCAGCGCCTACCTGCTCTACAAAACCCTGCTGCCCCTGCTGTACTCCAGCCTGCTCTCTTTTCTCTCGCTGCACCTGGCCGGCCAAGCCCTGTTCCCCCTCCTCCTCTCGGCCCCCGGGGTGATTACCGCCTCGCTGCTGGCCCCCTGCATCGCCTTTTTTCTGGCCGCCTACGCGGAGAACAAGGTAAGCGGCCTGGTGCTGGCTAAAGCCACGGGACTTTTACTCATCTTTCCGGTAATTGCCTACCTTCTGCCGCCAAAATGGACCTACCTGATGGCCCCGGCCCCCACCTTCTGGCTCTCCCTGCACTTTACCGCCCTGGCGGAGGGCAAACTCTTAGCCTGGCCCGCCCTTGCGGCGGGCCTACTGCTTATGCTGGCACTGCTACTGTTTTTCATACGCCGTTTTGAAAAACGAGCGGGATAGATTAGCGTGTAGGAGTAGTCTGAATTCGAATAAAATCTTTTACCGCATTGATAAACTCTGAGTAGCATTGTTCTGCAGTATTGATAAAGCGCTCTATATGCCTGAAGCGAATATCGATGTACTCATGGGCAAGAATACTTCGAAGCCGTGTGTTTCCGGCTACACACTCGACCACGGCTGCGGAAAACACCTCAATTGCTTCTAAGCGCTTGAGGCTTTCCCGGTAGGTTTGTGGGATCGGCTGTTTTTCAGAGGCTATAATAACTTTTGCCGCATCAATCGAGGCATTTACCAGATTCTCAACCCAGCGTTCTGCATTTCTGCGCAGACCTGAATCTCTGGTATACATCTCATAGCTTAAATTCTTGAACTGTGAGGCATCTCCCAGCTCTGTTTCAAGAAAGTCGATAACTCGGCTAAGCCGCTCTTTATCTGTGGCAGAGAGTGAACCGGAGCGGGCTTTCACCTCGATAAAGGACTCAATAAACTCCCCGTATTCCTCGAATAGGCGACCGGTGGATAAAAGTACCCGCAGATAAAGGGATCTGTCGACTATGCTCAGGGCAAGTCCCTCGCTCAATACGGTATACGTCAGCCGGGCGGGGGCTCGATTCAGCACCACCAAGTCGGTTTCCATCCCGCTGATATCAACAATCTGCCCCCAGAGGCGGTCTTCGGCCGCGTAATACAGCTCCTCCTCAATTTCCAACTCGCCACTTTGCGGGTAAAAATAGACTGCCACATCGATATCGGAACCGGCTCTGTGAGCGCCTTTGGACACTGAGCCGAACAAAAATGCAAAGGCAACTTCAGTCTGATTTTCAAAAAAAGAGGTAAGTCTATTGATGATATTCGCCCTGTTCTTCTGCTCCATCTACTGTGTATGGTAGAGTACCCGCAAGCTGCAGTCAATAAGGGTTATAAGTACTTCTCAAAGACCTTGCGGTAATGGAAGCCGTAAATTGCCAGAGTGGTGGCCAGGGGAAAGCAGCGCGGTCGCCGAAAGAGGGTCCACAGAATCAGTTTCCAGTACTGCAGCCGCTCTTTCCCGATTATCCCCAAGAACAGAACCGATTTGAACAGTGCCGAGATATGAATAGGCCGAAACCTGAATATCCGCCCTTTCGGCGGGGAATACTCCTGAAGGAACTGCCTCACCCGCTGGTAATAATACTTGGGGGAGTAGATGGTAGAGACTATCTGTTTGTAGCCGTCCAGTAGGGCCTCCCAATCCATAGCGGGTTTAAAATTTATGGTGCAGTCGGTGTTGTTTCCCGTCTCTTCGCTCAATAGCCGGTCCTCCTTTTTCAAACGCTGGTAGAGTTTCGTCCCCTTCAGGGCGGTCAGCAGTCCCACCATGGCGGTGACAATTGAACTCTCCTGGATAAAGCGGATTTGGTCCTCAAAGATGGTTTTAGGATCGCTGTCGAAGCCCACGATAAAGCCGCCCTGCACTTCGATTCCCGCCTGCTGAATTTTCTTAACCGCAGCGATCATATCGCGTCGCTCATTCTGCACCTTGGAGCACTCCCGCAGGCCCGCCGCGCTGGGGGTTTCGATACCGATAAAAACATTATCAAAGCCCGCCTCCCCCATTAAGCTTAACAGCTCATCGTCATCGGCTATATTGATAGAGGCCTGGGTGTTGAAGGAAAAGGGGTAGTTACGTGCCCGGGTCCAGCGAATCAGCTCCGGCAGAAGGTCCCGTTTTAAGAGCTGCTTGTTGCCGATAAAATTGTCGTCCACAAAAAAGACATTTTCCCGCCACCCCCGGCGGTAGATCTGCTCCAGCTCCTCAAGCACCTGCGCAGTCGGCTTGATACGGCTGTGCCTTCCGTACAGCAGGGTAATATCGCAAAAGTCGCAATTAAAGGGGCAGCCCCGGGAGTACTGCACCGCCATGGATGCGTATTTTTTCATCTTCAGCAGATCAAGGCGGGGAACAGGGGTCGATACCAAATCAGGTTTTTCGCCGGTGGTATACATCCGCCGGGGGCTGCCCTGCTGCAGATCCCGCAGGAACTCCGGAAGGGTTAATTCAGCCTCGTTCAATACGAAATGATCGACCTCGGGAAAATCCTCCCAGCCGGTGGTAAACAGCGGGCCCCCGGCCACGGTTTTTGCGCCCCGCCGGCGGCAGCGGCGAATAACATCATGGGCCGATTTTTTCTGAACCGACATACCGCTGATAAAAATGTAGTCCGCCCACTGGAGCTGCTTATTCTTAAGGGCGCTTACATTCATATCCACCAGCTTTAGCTCCCACTCCTTAGGAAGCAGGGCCGCCGCCGTCAGCAGCCCCAGGGGCGGAGTGCCGGACTTTTTGGAGACAAACTTCAAGGCCTTTTTATAACTCCAAAAGGTTTCGGGGAATTCCGGATACACGAGCAGAATTTTCATAGCGCGCTCCTGCTAAAATAAAAATGTGCCGGGTGCTTTGCTTTTGATGTAAAGGTACAGGCAAGTTTCAGGCTAAAATGAGAGGCTTCATTAAATATGATAAAACATGATGGAGGTGAGTACAATGGCTGCGAGGTAGTAAAGGCAAAAAAAAGACCGTAAAAAAAAGGCTCTCGATTCCAATTTTACCTCCCCTGTTAAATATCCTCCAGGGAGGTTGTTATGGAATATGTCCTGTTTAGCCTTTGGTTCACGTTGATTCGCACCGGCGCCTACACTCTTGCCGGAATGACCGTATTGAATATTAGTGTATATGAAGTCCCGCTACCTCCTAAAGGAAATGGCCTGGAAGCTGTACTTTGAAATACTCATCTACAGCCTGCTGTTTGCACTTTGTGCGGCGTGGCTGCTTTTTTAAAGGTACAGCTCCCATGGTAAAGAAAAATGAACAGGTTCAAAAACTTGCGACGTCGCAAGTTTTTATTAAGTCAAAACCGTCATCCGCCCCTAAGGGGGGAGCGGAATAGACGGGCCGGGCACCCCTTGGAAATAGACAATATCTATTATTGTATAGACTAACTCTCTTTGGTTATAGAATTAGATGCGCTTCACATTTACGATTATCTATCTTATCGAAAATATGAATCGCTGTGGCGGAGCAGAGCCGGATAAGTGCCCGGCCTGGGTGGACCCCAGGCTGCGGGGGCCTCTAAATGAATAATTATACATTTTCATACAGAACAGAGGGGTTGAAACGGAA
>JAWLDZ010000109.1:0-6313 GCA_041686355.1 Spirochaetaceae bacterium | reverse complement strand
GAAACCGTTCGGCTGCTGCGGCTGAGCTCTCCAATAAAAAATATTATGGGAGATGAGTACCCGGAGCTCACCGAGGCCCACCATTTTGATGATGCAAAGAACATGCTGGTGAACTCCGAACTGCGCGGTCTCCCGGTTTTCTCGGATGATGAAAAGAGGGAGTTCGTAGGGGTAGTTACCCGCCGCTGCTTTATAGACCGACCTAAACGGCGGGTGATAATGGTCGATCATAACGAGGCCGACCAGAGCATCCGCGGTATAGAACATGCCGATATCCTCGAGATCATCGACCACCACCGGCTGGCCGCCGAAAAAACACGCACTCCTATCTACATTGCCGCCAAACCGGTGGGCAGCACCTGTACCATCGTGTATCAGCACTATCTGCAGGCCGGAGTCCCGGTGAACAGCACCACCGCCAAGGTACTGCTGGCGGGCCTGCTCTCGGATACGGTCATCCTGAAATCACCCACCGCCACGGATGAGGATCGACGGGCTGCGGCCCAGCTCGCCAACATCGCCGGCATTACTATTGAGGAGTTCGGTGAACAGATATTCAGCTATACCGCAGTACTCACTCGGGAGGAACCGGAGAAGATTATCACCGCCGACTTTAAGGTCTATTCGGAATTCGGCCGCAGTGTTGGAATCGGCCAGGTTGAGGTTGTCACCTTTCAGAACCTGATGGAAGTTGTAGAGGATTACTTAAAGGCCCTTGAGGCTGTGCGTAAACGGCAGGGTCTCGACTGGACCATGCTTCTTGTCACCAATGTGCTGCATGAGCACAGTAAACTTTTGACCACCTCCTTTCCTACAGCCGAAGAGCGCTTAGTATTTCGGCAGGAACAGTCCGGTTTGTTTGATCTGCCGGAAATTCTCTCTCGAAAAAAGCAGGTTCTCCCAGAAATCCTACGGGTACTGGAAGAGTTAAAAAACGGAAAGCAGTGAGTTCTATGAAAGAGCATCAACCCGAGGACCGCCTCAAAACGATTGAACGTCTTCTTGAACGAAAAAAACGGCAGGGCAACCAGCTCTGCTGGCTGCGCTACAACGCAGGGTCGCACTATAAGTATGATGTGGAAAATGCAGAGGAAGATATTGCGTGGATGATTTTCGAAATCAAGCGTCTGCGGGAGGAGAACCAAAACTACAAAGAGTTCATCAACTCTCTCCGCCTTCAGATGGAAGGTGAGCTGGGAATCGGCAACTCATCCAAATAACTGCAGCAGCACAGTCGTAAACCACGGAACATAAGTAATGACCAGCAAGGCTACCAGCTGCAGCACAAAGAAGGGGATCACATTCGTATAAATCTGATTTAAGGGCTTCTCAAAACGGTAGGAAGATAAAAACAGATTCAAGCCCACCGGCGGGGTCATGAAGCCGAGTTCCAGGTTGGCAAGAAAAATGATTCCCAGATGCACCGGGTGAACCCCAAAGACCTCTCCCAGGGGTATAACCAGCGGGGCGACCACCATTATGGCGGAAAAAATATCCATAAAACAGCCGGTGATAATCAGCACAATGTTCAGCAGCACCAGGAATATTATTTTCGACTGGATATTCTGCTGGATCCACTCGGTTAACACATTCGGCACCTGGGCATCGATTATGTAGTACGAAAGCCCCCTGGACATGGCCAAAATGATCAACACCCCCCCGATGATGGGGATCGCTTTTACCGCAACCCCGGGAAGGTCCCGCAGGCGAAGGTCATGGTGCACCACAGTCTCAATTACTGCAATGTACACCACCGCCAGAGAGGCGGTCTCCAGCAGAGTGGTAATACCGGCAAAATAGAAGATAATGATAAATACCGGCAGCAGCAGCTCCCAGATGCTCTCACGCAGTCCCTGCCGCACCTCCCGCCAATTGAAGGGGCTGGTAGGAACCTTATTCCGGTAGGCAACCACAATCCCGATCATCATCATAGTGACCATCACAATTACTCCGGGAATAAAGGCCCCGATAAACATATCCACCACACTAATACGCGCGACTACCGCATAAAGGATTATGGTTAAACTGGGGGGAAACAGAAACCCTACACTGCCGGAGGCGGTCAGAAAACCGGTGGTAAACTTTTCAGTAAAGGGGCCCTCTTTATGCAGAACCACATATAGAATGCCGCCGAGTGCAAGAATCGTCACCCCCGAGGCTCCGGTAAAGGTGGTAAAGAAGGTCGAAACCAAGACCGCTGCGACAATCTGGCCGCCCGGTATCCAGGCAAACAGACCGTGAAACAGGCTAACCAAGCGCTCGCCGGCTTTACTCTCGGAGAGGATAAAGCCCGCCAGAGTAAACAGGGGAATCACCGGAATCGTTTCGCTAATGAGCATTGTGTAGGCCTCATTGGGAATCGATTCTAAAGCCCCGCCGGTGCGTGCGAACAAAAGGTAGGCAACCCCGCCCAATACGACAAACAGCTGATTTCCCAAACCTGCGGAGACAATCAGCACAATAATGAGCACCAGCGAAACCGGTGCAATCAGAGTGAACCACTGGTTTAGGAGTGTATCAAAGTATAAGGGAAGGCCCGGATAAAAATAGAACAGCAGGTTATAGATGCTCGAAAAAGCTAAAAGTGTTCCCAAGACAAAACCGAGCCCCGCGGCTATTCGCGGAACTGTCCGGTTCGAACTCAACCACAGGATTCTGAGCGCTATCCCGGCAAAGCCGATCGGCATAAACAGAATAAACAATCGAATGGGGATGATACCGATCCTGGCCGAGCCGTCAAAGGCCATCAAGGCAAAGGAGAGGGAGCTCCACACAAAAGCGGTAAGTATGGCAATTGCCAAATGGGAGTTTATAATATGAACCGGACCCTTCCACCGCTCCGGCAGATGCTCGTTTCCGGCAACAATTGAGAGGTGCCGATTTTCTCTGGCTGTCAGCGCCCCTCCCAAGAAAGTAAGCAGAAACACAAGATGATACACATAGCCCGAAGAGTCGGGAATGCCCGTACGAAAGAAGGTCCGCAGCACCACCTCGACTGCTGGAATCAAGGCCAGCAAAAACAGGGACACATAGTTAATACCATTCTCGAGGTTCAGCAATACGCCTTTTATGCCAGTTATGCGTGATGCCGACTCCGGTGTTGACTTCGTCTTTGATCTTGGCGCTAATTTGAACAATGGCCGCTCCATTTGCTACCTAAGAGGTTACTGGCTGTTAGGCTTATTAATTACTGGATCGATACTCTTGGAGTAGACCCTCTAAGCGCTGCATAAACTCTTCCGAGTAGAGAGTCTCCCCCGATTGCTGACGCCCCTTCTCAAACAGCGCTTTCCACTCTTCCACCGCCTCGGGGGGAATGTCGTTCACCCTCAGTCCATGGGACTTCATCTGTTCAATAATATCATCTTCGAGCTCACCGATCTGCTGGTCGAGCTGGTTCCCCACCCGTTCCACCGATTCCATCAGCTGGGGCCGGATATCCTCCGGTATTCGCTGCCACACCCGGTCGGAGATGAGAATGCCCCCTAAAAAGGGAGCCACCTTCATATCAGCCATATTGTTGGCCACACCAAACCACTGCATGGCCGCCACCGCAAGGGGGGTTGCATACACCGCTTCCACCATTCCGCTGGCCAAGGCCGGCAACACCTCTTCGTTCGACACCTTTACCGGATGAAAACCAAGATTCTTCAGAGCGTTCATCAAATCTCCACCCTCACTGCCGGTGGAGGCGATTTTCATCTGTCGCATATCCATGGGAGAGACCATGGGCTTTTTGGTATAGAAGTAGACCCACCCAGCCTTTGCCCATGTAAGCAGCTTAAAACCCTTCTTCTCGATCTCCTCGGCCATCACCGGACCAATTTCATCGAGCACATACTCAAACTCATCTTCGCTTTGAATAAGAAAAGGAATGCTTAAAGCCAGCACATTTGGATAAAGCACCTGCAGTCCGAAACCGGTTACAATGCCGGCCTGCAGCTGATTGAAGCGCATTTTGCGGATAAGATCAGCCTCATCCTTGAAGCCTGCAAAATATATCTTAACCTCGATCTGCCCGTCGGAAATCTCGTGCCACTCGTTGGCCAGTTCCTTCAAAGAATCCGCCCAGATACTGTTATCCGGAGCAGCACTTCCAAGCTTGATCACCATCGGCCGGGCAGAAATAACGGATACTCCCACCACACAAGCTAACACCAAAATACTTATGCCCTTTTTATTCATACACTCCCTCTTATTAGTACTTTACCCTACCAGTAATAGTAATAATATACCTTCTAATCTTTTGCAATGGCGACAAATCCAATTTTCCGCTTCAAATAACACCTCCTTTCAGATATACTCTTTCCATGGCCGGAACCGGACGCTCTCGAGCACCACGAAACCGCACACTTAGCCTCGACAGTCAGGAGCAAGAGCTGCTGCTGCAGCGCTGTATCAGCCAGAAGTCCTTAGCAGACAGACCATCCCCTATCGATCTCGGGGAACTCAGCAATTCTACTATCCTGGGAGACTTCTCCGACAGCATTGCGCACCTGCCCAAGGGCTTTGTTGACCTGCTGTTCGTAGACCCGCCCTACAATCTGTACAAACAGTTCAACTCCAGCCGATTCACCCGTAAGAGTGCCGCCGATTACCGCGAACTGCTGGAAGGGTGGTTTGACCTGCTGGCACCCCTGCTCAAACCGAGCGCCTCGATATACGTCTGTACCGACTGGCGAAGTACTGCTGAAGTAGTAGAGGTTCTTGACCGCCGTTTCACCATCCGCAACCGCATCACCTGGGAGCGGGAAAAGGGCCGCGGGGCAAAACACAACTGGAAGAACAGCTCCGAGGACATCTGGTTTGCCACTGTATCAGATGAATATTACTTCAATGTGGAGGCGGTCAAACTTAAACGCCGGGTAATGGCCCCCTACCGCGACTCTCAGGGCAAACCCAAGGATTGGCAGACAAGCGAATCCGGCGCCTACCGGCTCACTCACCCCTCCAACCTCTGGACAGACCTGACCATCCCCTACTGGTCGATGCCTGAGAATACCGATCATCCCACTCAAAAACCGGAAAAGCTCTTAGCAAAGATAATTCTGGCCAGCTCCCGCGAGGGTGATATGGTTTTCGACCCATTTTTAGGCTCCGGAACAACCTCGGTAGTTGCCCAAAAGCTCGGCCGCAGCTACTGCGGAATTGAACGGGAACCGGAATACGCGGCCCTCTGCGAAAAACGCCTGGAACTTGCCCGCACAAACCAGCGCATCCAAGGTTATGAGGACGGCGTCTTTTGGGAACGTAACAGCACTGCCAGCAGCACCAGCAGCACTGGCTCTTTAAAAACAACTGGAAAAAGGGCACGAAAAATAGATTGAAACATAAATTTTGAAAATAGAGAGGGAGCAGTATGAAAACATTACTTGTAAGCGCAAGCCCGCGACCAAAGGGAAACAGCGACACCCTGCTGGCGGAAATCGCCAGGGGAATTGAGTCAAAGTCGGTGGAAACCGAAATTGTCTATCTGCGCGACTACGCCATCCACCCCTGCATCGGCTGCGAACAGTGCCGCCGGGACAAAACCTGTACCAGGTTCTACGACGGGATGCATTTACTCTACCCGAAAATTGAAGCCTGTCAGGGACTGGTCACCGCCTCGCCGGCCTACAACTACAATATCACCGCTTATATGAAAGCCTTTATCGACCGCCTGTACCCCTATTTTGAGTTTACCAACCCGCGCCCCGGCCCCTACACCTGCCGCCTGGCCTCCACCTACCGTGCCTTGCTGACAGTGGGAGTATGTGAACAGAAGGAGGCCTCAGAGATGGGCTACACCATACCGGCCATGAGCGAGGCCCTAAAGGTGATGGGCTACGACCTGATAGACGAGCTGGCAATCACCCGTCATTTTGCCCTAGGCTCCGTAAAAAAAGACACCCAGGCCTTAGCACGCGCCTACAAGGCCGGGGAACAATTAGCTGATGCTTTAGCAACAAAGGCCGGTTGAGCCCAGAGCCTTTAGCTTTCCATCAGATATAATCCGGTTAAAACACTTTCTTTTTTTGCCTTTCCCCCTTAAGATTTATAGCAAGTTTATACACAGGAGGAGATCAAAAAATGCGAAGAACAGCACAAAGAGCAGTTTTGATTATAGGTCTTTTTCTATTGACAGTTTCTTTAAGTTTTGGTCAGTCGGCGGGAGGAGGACTTTCCTTCTTCTTTCCTGAATCACTTGTTACCGGGGACGGAAGCGGCAGTGTCTCTAAAGAGGCCGGCCTCTCAACCAGCATCGGGCTTAGTGATTTTCTTTCGGTGCCGGTAGGATTCACCTACATCAAAGCCTCGGGCTTTATGCCCTACC
>JAWLDZ010000108.1:0-6357 GCA_041686355.1 Spirochaetaceae bacterium | reverse complement strand
CAGTAATCGAAAAAGCGCTTCAGCGCCGCCTTAATGATCCGGATGCCCCCATAATAGCCGAATGCCCTTATTTCCGACACCAGCTCTGAGGGATTGGAAAATCTTGTTTTATCCCGGCGCGAAGGGAGAATTTCCAATTCCTCACTGGGGTAAAGGGTAATGTCGGCCTGGAAGTTGGAGAAGGTAAAGGCCATGGTTTTTCCGAAATAGCCGTCGGAGGGGTTGCCGATTAGAGCCGCCCGCGGGTAGGCAAAGGTTTTAATTATCATAACGGGCCAATTATAAGCTGAAACCCAGAAAATGTCATTGTGTAATCGAAATTGTTGAAAACCACTAGTTTCATGATATCCGCTCTTGAGAGATGAACTGTCCGATACGGCTGAAGAAATGGATTAGCAGGGCCATTACCGCAATTGCGGCGCCCATGACTGCGAAGAAAAGCGGTAAGCGTATCAAAAATGCTTGAACGAGAAACCCGGCGGCAGCGTAGGCCAGGGGGACGGAAAATGAGGCCATCGACTCCATAATTCCAAACACCTTGCCGCGGGCACTTGGAGTGATCAGACGGTATAAGGAAGTGGTAATTATCTGGTGTACTACCCCAATTGCAGCCCCCGATGCCGGAAGTGCAAACCACAGGTAAAGGGCGGTGCGAATTGGCCAGAGCAGGGCCAGTAACAGTGACAGTCCGCCCAATGCTGCCAGTAATAAACTGCTGTTATAGCGAGCCTTAGGGGGTAAAAAACCGTAAAGTAGAGCACCTGTACCGCCGCCGGCCAGGAGCAAGGCCAAAGCTACACCGAACACACGGGGACCGAAACCGTAGTATTCCTCCAAAAGGAAGGGCAGGGCAAGGATGACCGGAGGATACAAGCTGTTTACAAAACTGTAAGTCAGGAGCAGCGGACCGAGCCCCGGGCTTGTGCGTATATAGCTGCGAACCTCCCTGAATTGCTGCTTTATAATCTGCAGGACTTGGAAAGCAGAAAGAGTCCGGCCTGGGGAGGGGTCTTTATACCGAATAAATGCCTCCGGAACCGCAGATAAAGCAAATGAAAAACCGTTCGCAATAAACAGTGCAGCCGGGCCAAAGACTACAAAAGCTGCTCCTCCAAGGGAAGTTCCGGCAAAATTTGCACCTATAAGAGATGTGCTCTTTACCGAGTTCAGATTGCGAAGACGGTCGGCAGGAACAATCTCTGGAAAGAGGGCATGGGCTGAAGGCAAGAACAGGGCGGTACAGCTGGACACCACAAATGTTCCAATCAGCAAAATACTGAAGCTCAAATTTTCCTGTAAGGCCAATAAACCCAAGGCGATCATCACTATTCCACGCGTAATATCGCTGCCGATAATAATGCGCTTTTTAAAGGCAGAATCTGCACACATCCCGCCAAGCGGCGTGAGCAGCACGATAGGTAGGTATGCTATAAACTGAAATATTCCCAGTGCGCCGGGGCTCCCGGTCAGCTCTTTGATAAACAGGATCACTGCAACTAAATATACGCTGGATCCCAGCTTTGAAATCATCTGGCCGCTGAGCATAAGCACAAAATCTCTGTAGATGCCTTGCGTCCGCACAGTTCCTCCTGTATAAGAAGTATAGTGAGTAATGAAATAATTCGCTACTACGATAGCAATACCTCCCGTTTTCTGCGCTTCGGTCACGGCAGCAGCAGTAAGGCTATCCATCGTGCCGTGTGGGCTGAGGGGGTGGAAAATCGTCAGCAGGCGATGAACTTTATCAATTCGCTGATAGTTGATGCGGTACGCAGTTCAGGAGCGAAGAACCTGCTAGATATCGGTTGCGGGGTGGGCGGGAGTATGCTCTATATAGGCGGACAAATTCCGGTCCGCCTAAGCGGGGTTACCATTAGTCCGCAGCAAGCGGAGATCGGCAGACGGCTGCTCAATTCTTCTGAATGCAGTCAAAGGAGCAGCATAATTGCCGGTGATTTTACCGATCCCCAATTGCTTGTACAGCTTCCGTTACCCTTTGATACCGCCTATGCAATCGAGTCGTTTCTGCATATGCCTTCGGCGGACCTTTTTTTTAAGCAGGCAGCCCGTGTATTGCAGTCTGGGGGCGACTTGCTTATCTGTGATGATCTGCTTGCCCCTGACGCCTCGGGGCAGCGGTTTTCCCTGGCCCCCGGGACGAGCCCTCGCACTCGTGTCCACCCCCGCGTTCGTACCCGACTGCTGCGCCGTTTTAAGCGCGGCTGGCAGGTCGGCAGCCTGTATACACTTACGGACCTTGAGGCTCTTGCCGAGAGTTGGGGATTTAGGCTGAAGAAACAAACTGATCTTACCGACTATCTTGAACTGAACCGGCCCCGGGATGTGCTGATTCGTTGGCTCGTGATGCTGACTGGCTGGGTTCCCTGGCGGAGCCCGTTCATGCAGAACCTGCTAGGTGGGGATGCGCTGCAAAAGCTATTGCTGCGTGGTGATTTGCGATACATGCTGCTGTATTTACAGAAAATATAGGTGCTATGGGTTTTTTACTTCGGAATCGGCAGAGGTGCATCTGCCGGGCGGGGCTGAAGAAAGTGTCCCTGCGCGACCGTCAAAAAGTGAGCAAAAAAGCGATCCAGCCCTGGAAGATTATCCGTCTGTGGCGGAAGGATTCCCAATTCATACCCGTATCGTAAAAAGGGAAGCAGGATACTACGGTCTTTTCCGATTATATGGATGGGTACTCCAAAACCTGCCTCTTTTTCACTGACCGGGAACTTCGGTTGATGGTCTCCAATAACGATCACGATGTCATCCTGGTCTAAATGGGTCCGGGCATAGCCAAACACCGATTCCAAGGAGTAGCGAATAGAGTGAGTGTAGCCTTCAAAGAGCTCACTGCCGGCTGCCCAGGAATTGTCGTACCAGGTGTTCCTCTCACGGTCGTAGTAGATGTTCCCATTATCAAGCTCTTCCCATGGATCGATATAAGGGGGAATATAGTTCCAGGGAACATGGCTCGAACAGAGGATGTACTGTACAAAGTGGGGCTGGGATGAGGAATGGTCAATAATTTTAGAATGGATGTAGTGTAGTTGGTATTGATCAGGCAGTTCCCCGAAGGTAAAAAAAGGGCCGCTATATTCGAAATCATCCTGCAGAATATAGGTATCATAATTGTAGAAACCGGTGTAATCGTCGGTCATAAAGTTGGTACCCGGGGCCGAGAGAATACGACGGTAGTTTGCTCGGGCTAAAAGGTGCAGCAGATTACCGGTACCCTGCTTTACGACCTGATCGTAGTGTGATTGAGTGCGGAGTTCGATTCCGCTGAGTAAGGTGGCATCGGCCAGCCAAGAGGTTCCCCCAAATGTGGTTGAATTGTAGGCATGGCTGAGTATGCTGAAGCCCTCCTGCTGTAAAAGTGATTCCTGTTGTTGGTAGAAATCTTCCATCCGTTTGAAATGATGGGGATTAGTAAAGACTGTAGTTCCGTAGGATTCGACAATAAAAATGTGGATATTCTTATCCTGAATTCCCGGTAAAGCAAATTTGCTGGGATGGTTGTTAAGATATGTTTCGGAAGAACTTGAGCTGTCAAGACGGGGGCTAAGCGGGATCCCTCTATTTTCTTCATAAAAGAAAAGTTGATCCATGAGACGCTCAGCCGCCGGCTGGGCTGGGGCGGTTAGAAGTGAGAGCAGGAAAAGAACAGCCCCTGTTGTAATGGCCGGTCTGCGAGGAAGACGTCCCAAGGGATGCACGAGCAGGCGAAAGAGATACCCAAACAGGACGGCCATCAGTGCAAAAAGTACTGCGGCGGGAAGGATAAGCATCAGTGGACGAGAGAATATTTCTGTAGCAAAGAGCATATTAAAAAAATGAGAGAACAAGGGCAGATTGGCGCGAATGTCGAAAGTGCGCATATAAATATGCTGAAAAAAGGCCTCGGATACCGAATAAACGAGCAGCACTAAGAAGACCCCGGTAAACAGCAGTAAGAGAATGTGGAGTGTCCTGGGAGTCGTCCGCCGGCGAATAGGGCCATAAGAAAGATTTGTGAGTTCCCCAAGCCCTAACAACAGTAGGCTTGCGGCTGCTGCTTCCGGTAGAGGAATAAAAATCCAATGCCACTCGTAACGGGGAAACCAAATATAGGCTCCAAGAAGCAGGTTAAAAAGTGTTGACAACAAGTATACGGTAATTGCGACGGCGAAGAGTCGTAAGAGCTTTGCACCTCGTCTCATTCCGCTTCTCCCGCATTGTCCCCGGTTTCAAGGCCGCTTCCGATAGAAAGAAGACGGGCGTACACATC
This sequence comes from Spirochaetaceae bacterium, assembly GCA_041686355.1. GTDB lineage: Bacteria > Spirochaetota > Spirochaetia > DSM-16054 > Sediminispirochaetaceae > DSBN01. Next base: position 2,084 of record JAWLDZ010000108.1, on the reverse strand, counting down.
GCCGGCCCGGGCGCCTACGGGCAGCGCCCTCAGTTCACTGTTGATTTTCCCGGCCGGCTGCCACTGCTTCCATTTGAGGTGCATTGTTTCGCGGACGGATAGGTTAAACTCGTAGCTGCCCAGTGTTTGCAGGCGTTCGATACAGCCTAAGGCTTCCTCTATAGCTGAGGGAAGATACTCTACTGAGAGGGCGGGTAAAGGTATAGAAAGGCCGTTAAGAACCTGCAGTTCGAAGCCTTCTACATCGATTTTACAAAAATCGGGAAGCCCGTAGTCGCGAATCAGCATATCAAGGGTGACAAGCTGAGTCTCGCAGCCCGCGGTCCAGTTTATGTGTGCAAAGGGAGCGGTACGTTTAACGGTTTGGATCCAGTCGGGGGACAGGGTGTTGAGGGTTGGGTGGGCGGGATCGCAGTACATGGTAGCTCGACCAGCCTGAGCACCCACGGCCATAGGCAGAAAGGTGAGGTTGCGGCGATGCCCATGGAGTGTTTCAATGATAGGTCGGCAATCGGGGTTCGGCTCTAGGGCAACTACCCGGGCGCCAAGCCGTGACCATACCCCAATGCGGTTGCCCAGATGCGAGCCGATATCAAAGGCAAGGCTTCCGGGAGTGAGAAATTGGCGGTAAAGGCGTCGCATGCGCAGACCCTTGGTGGGAAGCGCATAGTAAATAATAAATGATTTGAACAGCCCTCGGTTTTTGAGCAGTCGCCCAACTTTCAACAAGTTCCGGAGTTGTCCCCTTTCACTGGTTTGTGCCGATCGGTTCTGTCGATGGCTGAAAAAATGGCGGAAGTTGAGGGAAGCCTCCCACAAGAAGGAGACAATTAAAAGTGCCAGTCCGATAAGCAGGGCTCCAGTACGCAGTGGCTGCGGCAGAAAAAGGGCTAAGCCTCCAGCCAGGGTGGAGGCTGAGATTGCGCATACTCTCCGTGAAAAGCTGGAGAAGGACGGTGGATATGCTGGTCGTGTACCGGTAAGCGCGAACAGCAGTACAAACAGGTAGCGAAGGGCTCCGAAACTCAGTACCCAGGCTCCGTACCCGGCGTAGCTGTAGAGTAGGTAGGCCAGTATTAGAGTAAACAGGGCATCAGTCTCCTCATCGAGTTTGCCTCCCGCATTGATTCCGGATTTGATTTCCGATTCGGTGCCTTCAGCTCTACGGGCTGCAAATCCGTCGGCAAGGTCGGTACACAGCAGCAGAACTACTGTGAGCAAAATAGTTAACTCGCTGATTCTGTTGAACTTGATGAGGAGGAGCAAGGGCAATGTGCCGAAGGCACGGATTAGAGAAAGCATATTGGCCGGCCGCAGTACAGCCGCATGGATTACAAACAGCAGCACCAGCATGTGTGTATAGAGCAGTCCAAGCCCCACAGCTTGCAATCCAAACCCGGCACCGATTAGGACACTCCCCAGAAACAACAAAGCGATGAGGGATTGGGTATATTTCCACCTTTGATAGGTAAACAAGGAATAGGCAAAAAAGGGCTTAGGCGTTGCTTTCATTTCGGCTCCAGGTGCGAAAGGATAGTATCGGCAGTGGTGTGCCAGGTTGGAAGACTACGCGCTCTCTCAAGGGCGGCGGTTCCCAGGTTCTGTCGTTCCTGCGGATGTTGTATGAGTCGATCCAGGGCTGACTGCCACTCTGTTTGTGAGCCGGGAGGGGTTTTGAAGTTGCAGAGTATCGCTCCCGCGGGGGAGTCATTTTTCAGCGGAGACCCTTCCACAACCTCCGGGATTCCTCCGATGCGGTTGGCGATTATTGGCAGTCCGGCGGCAAGCGCCTCGGCAAGCACCATTCCGTAGCTCTCAAAAAGCGAGGGATAGATAAACAGGTCGGCTCGGTGCATCGTGCTCATCACTTCCTTCGGAGGGAGTGGGGGACCGATATGAATGCGGGCCTCGATCTGGAGCTCTTGAGCGATGCGGCGGAACTCTTGTACCAGGGCTCCTGTTTTATCGGCGCGGCCGTAGATACTCCACTTCCAGGGGAGATTCGAGAGCTTGGCAAGTATGGGTAAGAGGAATCGGTGATTTTTAGAGGCAGTCCAGTTGGCCACAGTCAGCAGTTGAACCGC
>JAWLDZ010000107.1:0-6378 GCA_041686355.1 Spirochaetaceae bacterium | reverse complement strand
AAAGTAGGTTCCAATTGCTCCCCCGCCTAGAAAGGTCCGGAAGAAGCCGTCGGAGTACTCCTTAGTAACCGCTGAACCCTTACTCAAGTCCACATGCAGAATTGTACCGCTCATTGCTGCTCTCCCCGCCAGGCTGTTTCCAAGAGTTCCCGCAGGTCGCTCTTGCTGCAGGCTTTTACATTGGTGCTGTGGCACGGATCCAGGAAGGCTTTCTCGGTAATCTCATCGAATTGATCGGCCTTCACCCCGACCTCCTTCAGGGAAGCCGGTATGCCGATCCTGCTGTTCAGCTGCTTAATCTGATCAATGGCAATTGCAGCGGCCTGTTCGGCACTCATATCGAAGGTATCGATACCGAAATAGGGGGGAAGCAGGGCATACTCTTTTTTCGCCACATCTAGGTTGAACTTCATTACCACGGGCAGACAGATTGCATTGGCCAGCCCGTGCTGCAGCCCGCAGACCGCCGAGAGCGAGTGTGAGAGGGAGTGGGAGGCGCCCAGGTCCTTCTGAAAGGCGATCGCCCCCATGGTGGCGGCCAACAACATATATCCACGCGCCTCCAGATCTTCAGGATGCTGAACCGCTCGCTCTAAGTAGCCGATTGCATACTCGATTCCTTTTAATGCGATGGCATCGCACAGGGGGTGAAACACCGGGGCGGTCAGGGATTCGATATTGTGGGTAAGTGCATCCATCCCCGTAGCGGCGGTCAGGTGGGCAGGAAGAGAGACGGTCAGCTCCGGGTCTAAAATTGCCCGGCTGGGAACCATATCGGGATGACACACCATAAATTTGCGGTGCGCCGTGGATGAGGTAATTACGGCGCATTTACCGACCTCAGAGCCGGTTCCGGCGGTGGTAGGCACTCCGATAATGGGAGGCAAGGGAGAGGTAATTCGCACGCCCCCGCCTTTCTGAGCATCGTACTCGTCCAGGCTGCCCCCGTTTCCCGCCAGCACGGCAAGCGCTTTGGCCGTATCCAGGGGGCTGCCCCCGCCGATACCGATAATTGAGTCGCAGGAGCCCCGGGTATACGCCTCGAGGGACGCCTGCACATCCGTATCCAGGGGGTTGGCGTGAACCTCTGAAAAGACAACATGCTCGACAGCTGCATCTTCCAGCACTGTTTTTAGTTTTTTAAACGCCTCCGTGCGTACCAGGGAGGGATCGGTAATTACAAGAGGTTTTTTAACCTGCAGCTCTTTGATGCAGGCGGGGATTTCTGCAACCGCGCCGTTTCCGTACAGTATGTCAGTGGGAAATGAAAAACGTGATATGCTACTCATTCTCTTCTTCCTTTTTATTTTGCTTTGTGTGTTTTGCATGGGGTATGACGAGATTGTTGATCCAGTTGGCAAATTCCCGGCGTCGAATACCCTCGGAAAGCAGGTCATCCTCTACTCCCAGCTGCCACCTGAGGTTTTTACTCTCCGGCCGGCGGTGAAGCTGTTCCATCTGTTCGACTATTCTCTGCATCTCCTCGTGGTCGGCAAAAAACCCATGCTCCGTCAGCACTTCCTCACGGGCAACAATCAAACTGGCCATCTCGTGCAGATCGTACTCGGGATGGTACTGGGTGCCCCAGAAGGTACCCCGCTTGTGGGTCACCGCCATCGCCTGCACCGGGGTAAACTCGTTTACCGCCAGTACCGTTGCCCCCCGGGGAAGCTTTACCACCATGTCGTAGTGGCTCTCAAAGCCGTCGAACACTAGAGGCTTACCCTCCATCATCGGATGCGATTTTCCCGCTTCCGTGAGTACGATTTTACGGCCGATTCCCATCTCCCGGCCCCTGGGGTTCGGTTCCACGGTGCCTCCGGCGGCCACCGCCGCTATCTGTATTCCCCAGCAGCTGCCGCAGCTGGGCACTCCAACCTCATAGGCATCCTTTGCCAGATCGATTTGAGCAACGATCGAAGGCACATGCAGGTGGTTAATATTAAGATCGGCCCCGGTCCAGATGATGCCGTCAAAGGCTTCCAGCTCGGAGCGGGTTGGAAAAACCGCGCCCTGATCGCTGGGATGAAAAACTGTGTACTCCGCTTCCGGCAGATACGCCTGCAGCATGCGGGCATACAAATCACATGCCAAACCCATCCCCGCCTTGCGCAGATTTTCACGGCTCTTTTCGGAATACCCGTCTATAATAAGAAACTTCAATTGCTTGCCTCCTCAACTAGCTGAGATTATATGCATCGCTATTTTGCCTGTCAAACTATTTTTTAATGTTATTGTTTTTTTGAGATTGTTAATGTTCTTTTCAATTAAATTCTAATTAAGATTTTGTTAATTTTCGCTTGTTTTACCAACAAATTGGACTTACAATGGAATTTAATCATAAAAATCTTGGAGGAGACAATGATGAAAAAATTCGCCATGTTAATGCTGGTACTGCTGCTGGCCTGTTCAGTAGTTCTGTTTGCCGGCGGAAAACAGGAGGAGACCGAGACTGAGGAAAATAAAGTTCTCAGGATTATCACCTGGTCAGGCTATGCGCCTCAGGTGCTAATCGATAAGTTTACCGAAGAAACAGGTATCGAGGTAGAGGTAACTTTAAGCAACAATGAAGAGATGATCTCTAAGCTGCGGGCAACCCGCGGGGCAGGCTTCGACCTTGCCCAGCCTTCGCAGGACCGCATATCTTCGGTGGTTGAACAGTACCAACTGTACCAGCCCATCGATTATTCCCAGATAGACGAGGACCAGATTGATCCTTCTCTGCTGAAGGCGGTTAAGAAAAACACCATGGTAGAGGGAGATTCCTACGGCGTGCCCCATGTATACGGCACTTCCGGTCTGATAGTAAACAAAGACAAGGCCCCGGGAGTAACGGACTACACCGACCTGCTCGACCCCAAATACGAAGGCCGTGTCTCTTACCGACTTAAACGCCCGACTTTGATTGCTATGGGTTTTGCCCACGGTTACGATCCTTTTGAACTTTACAACGATCGTGACGGATATCAGGCATTTTTAGATGATATCAGCGAAAAACTAATCGAAGCTAAACCGGTTGTACACAGCTACTGGGCCAACGGCGACCAACTCCTAGAGGCCATGCGGGCCGAAGAGGTATGGGCCGCCATGGCGTGGGAACAGGCCGGCTGGAAGCTGCATGAGGAGAATGAAAACATCGACTATCTGGCACCCGAGAGCGGAGCCCTGGCATGGGTCGACACCTTTACTATTCCCGCAAAATCGGAAAATGTAAGCGGTGCTTATAAATGGATCAATTTTGTTCTTCGCCCTGAAAACGCTGCAGTTTTTACAAATGCAGAAAAATACGGTACCGCCTCTAAAGATGCTGTACAATATCTTGACGCAGATACAAAAGCCAATTTCGAGCGCGGTTTACCCCCTGAAGTACTGGCTGAAATTCACTGGTATCCGCCGGTACCTCCCGGACTCGAAGAGATGGAAGGCAAAGTACTCGATAAAATCAAAGCTGCGAATTAGTTCAAGCGGCTATACATGTAGATACCGGCAGCCCTGGGCTGCCGGTTTTTCTTGTACACCAAACAACACTTAATAGGTACTATATATCATGCAAATAACATTATCCGTAGAAAATTTAACCAAGAAATTCGGTGATTTTACCGCCGTCCGCGACGTCTCATTTCAAGTGGAGGACGGAAAGTTCTTTTCCATCCTCGGACCCTCGGGCTGCGGGAAAACCACCCTACTCAGAAGCATCGCCGGTTTTTACGAACCCTCCGCCGGGAGTATTAAGATAGGGGGAGAGGAGATGACCGGGGTTGAACCGAATAAGCGTCCGGTGAATCTGGTCTTTCAGCATCTTGCCCTGTTTCCAATGATGAATGTGCATGAGAACATCGCATTCGGTCTGCGACGAAGGGGGCTGGCCGGCAAAGAGGTAGACCGGAAAGTAAACGACATGCTCGAGCGAGTCGGTCTACCGGGCTTCGGGAAAAAGAAGATCGACCAAATATCCGGGGGCCAAAAACAGCGTATTGCCATCGCCCGCTGTCTGGTGCTGGACCCGAGCGTGCTTCTGCTGGACGAGCCCCTGGGGGCCCTGGATGCAAAGCTGCGGGAACACATGAAAGTGGAATTGAAAAAGCTCCAGGTGGAAGTGGGAACAACCTTCGTCTACATTACCCACGACCAGTCCGAGGCGATGGTCATGAGCGATCATGTGGCGGTTATGAACTCCGGCCAGTTCGAGCAACTTGATACCCCTCAAAACCTGTACCACTCGCCTAAATCATCCTTTGTGGCCCAGTTTGTGGGCAACAATAACAAGCTTCCAGTTCATGTACATAAAAAAGAGGATGGCGAGTTTTATGCCCGCTATATCGACGGCCGCGATTACCTGCTTGAGGGGGTCTATGATCTAGACCAGGGCGATGAATATGACATGTTTCTGCGCCCCGAAGCGGTTGTAATCAACCCTCCTGGGGAGGATAAAAAATTCAACGTAATGAACTGTACCGTGAAGGCTGTACTTTTTGACGGGGGAAACAGCCGTCTGCTGCTGATACCGGAAAACACCTCTGAGGAGTTAATTGTAGCCCTGCCCCAAACCAAGCAGTACGACTATCTGAAGCATGGCGATGTAATAAAGATCGGCTGGAATCCGGCGACGGCAGTCTGTTTTAGAAAGATGGAAGTAAAGATCTATGATGATGTCTAAACTACGAACAATACGGTGGAGCTTTTTCGTTTTCTTTATTCCGGTATTCCTCTGGCTGTTTCTGTTGATTGTACTTCCCCAACTGGAGCTACTGCGAATGTCGTTTCTAGGCACCGACTATTACGGAGAATCCGGCGTCACCCTCGATAACTACTGGGCCTTTTTCTCCGAACCCATCTACTGGCTCACCTTTGTACGGACCGCAGTCTATTCGATTTTTGTGACCCTGATCGTCTTACTGATTGCACTTCCCGTTGCATTTTATATTACCAAGGTGGCCAGTTTTAAGATAACCGGCTTTTTAATGGTGATTATCCTGGTGCCCTTTTGGGTGAGTGAGCTTATCCGGGTATACGGCTGGATGATTCTGCTGCGCGAGAGCGGGGTGTTGAACCACCTTCTGACCTCGGTTGGTATTCTGAAAGATCCCGTCGAGATGCTCTACAACGATATCACGATGATTATGGGATTAGTCTACACCACCATGCTGTTTATGATTGTCCCGCTGATTGGGGTAATGGAGAGTATGGACGACGGCTTGATTGAAGCAGCCCACGACTTGGGGGCAAAAAAACTTACCATCTGGCGAACCATCATAATTCCCTATTCCATGCCGGGAATCATGTCCGGAAGTATTATAGTGTTTATGCTGGTACTCGGCAGCTACCTCACCCCAAACCTTATGGGAGGCAAGAACTCCTTGTGGTTTACCGAGCAGATATACAACCAGATGATAATCTATTTTAACTGGAACCAGGGGGCGGCCTTCGGGTTTATGCTGCTGCTGCTTTCTTCAGTTATTATATGGCTGGCATTGAAGCTTACTAAACAAGATTGGAGGTCGGTAATCAAATGATTCGTACACTCCCAAGTTCAAAAGCATATACCGCAGCGTTTAACGGGTTTATCATTCTCTATTTTACCTTCCTGTTTGCGCCGCTGATCGTTACTATGGTATTAGCCTTCAACGACTCCATGTTTCCCTCCCTTCCGTGGAAGGGCTTTACCCTGGACTGGTTCGTTGGAGACGGGCCGGAGAAGATCGGTATTTTTCACGATAAGTCTAACCTGCGCAGCATAGGTGTCTCCTTTCGCGTCGCCTTTGCGGTTTCCACCCTGGCAACCATCATTGGCACGCTGGCGGCCTTTCTGTTCGAACAGGAAAACTTCAGATTCAAAAACTTTTTCTACTTTCTGATGATCGCCCCCATCGTAATCCCCGGAGTAATTCTCGGTATCTCAATACTCCTGTTTGCCAACACGGTGGGACTTTTCTTTGAAAACCAGATGGGGATAGATATCGGAATCCTTAGACCCGGTTTCTGGCTGGTGGTGCTGGGGCAATTTTCGTTTATCACCACGATTGTCACCCTGGTTATCATCGCCCGACTGCGTAAGTTCGACCGTACCCTGGAAGAGGCGGCCTATAACCTTGGAGCGAACCGCTTTGAGGTAATCTGGCACATCACCCTGAAATACCTGCGGCCGTCAATAATCGGCGGCTTTGCCGTTGCCTTTCTGATGTCCTTTGAAAACTTCAACACGACCATTTTCCTGGTGAGTTCAGAGGCAACCCTGCCGATTAACCTCTACCTGCAGGTTCGTGACGGCTCTACCCCGGTGATCAATTCCATATCATTTATGCTGATACTTGCAACAAGTATTATAGCGGTGGTCAATCTGTACGTGGGAAGACGGAAAAACAAGCGCCCCATTTAAGC
>JAWLDZ010000106.1:1954-6502 GCA_041686355.1 Spirochaetaceae bacterium | reverse complement strand
TGCCTTCGGCACGGATGTGGAGGTTATATAAACTACGGATATATTAGGCGGGGCAGGCGGGTCACACGGATGGGCGCGGATGGGATGGGAAAAATTATTAAAATTTTGAATTTAAAAAATTTAGAAAAAAGAATTTTGGGCAGAAGGGTTTTGGGGCTCATCCCGAAAGAGCCGGTAGTGGCGATTGGCGGAGGTCGATCCAATCTGAGTTCATCCGTGGATATCCGTAGTTAATTATATTTATTAGTTTGAGTTCATCTGTGAATATCCGCGGTTTTCTTTGGTCTACTTAGTTTCAGTTTACATAAAAGGCAAATTGTTTTTGGCCTACCGACCGGTTTCCCTGCGAGCCTAATTGGATGGTGTAGGTGCCTTTTCCATAGGTGGCAACCGGCAGTTCAATGGTAAACTCATGCTCCTTGGTCCAGTGTGGTTTGACATACCCCAAACCGCGGTAATAGCTGCCGTTCTGGGTTGGCCATTTTGCATTTTTGTCGGGAAGGCCTACCATAACGGTAAGTTTATCCTTCGTTACACGGTCTGTGTTCAAGGCAAGGTGAATTACCGGCTGTTCCAAAGAGAGTTTGCTTTTATCGGCCGTTCCTGTGAGCCGGGCAATGTAGGTTATGAATTTTTGGGTGGCGTATATCCGGTTTCCCTGTTGGTGCAAGCCGATGCCGATATGTGTCATACCCTCACGGAGTATGTTTGCGCGGTGGCCGGGGGAGTTCATCCAGCCGCGCATAAAGTCCCGGGCTATCTCTTGCTGGCTTAGGCTGGAGAATCCGTCCGAGCGTTCGCTGTAGGCTATGTTCTCGGCTGTGCCTTCCAGGTAATAGCGGTCTCCCATTTTGCGGGTGATGCGCTGATTCGGGGTGGTGCCCTGGGGGTCTATATGGCTGTAGAAATTGCGTTCGGCCATGTCGGTGCTGTGGTCCCGGGCAACTTGTGAGAGTTCGGTGCTCAGATAGAGCGGGGGCAGATTGTGTTCGGCCCGCTGCTGGTTTACCAGCCGCAATATTTCCTGCTCTGCGGCCGCCAGTTCGCTTTTCTGTAACGGAGGTTGAGTTTCAATTACCGTGGAGGGAGTTTTTGTCGGCTGCGTCTCTTGAGGAGCCGTTCTTTGAATGGAGCTTTCCTTGAGTTCTTCAATCAAAGAGGTACAGCTGCCGAGTAAGAGCAGGGTGGTTATGCAGATAATTACTGGTATCCTTACTTTAACTTTATTCATGCGTTTTCTCCTGGATGCATTCGGTACAGGTCTTCTGTTTCCAATTATACTCCAGTTTAGCTTGTCCGGACTACGGGTATTTCTGCTGTTCTAATACGAAAAGTGTCCAGCCCTGCGGAGGGGGAGGCTGTATAAACTACGGATATATATGTCCATGGTTTCACGTCTTGAGTGCTGCTCGAGTTCCACTTATTATTTACTAGTCCGGCGATTTACTCTTGTCTGGATGTCTTAATTATTTTATTGCGATTAAAACCCTTTTCTACAAGGGAATCAATTATTGACTCATAGATTTCTCCAGGCAGTGAGGGTTCTCTGCTCAGTACCCACAGTGTGTCCAATGATGGTCCTGTAACAGCTGCCCATTGATAGTCATCTTCATCAAGTTCAATGATAAGATATTGAGCGGGAAAGAGCCGAAAGAACACAACCTTCAGTCGGTTTCCGGAAGGGTCAACGGGTGTAGCTATAGCCCGCACATTTGTTGAAGACTCTCCCCCGTAGTAATCTTTCCAGCAATGGTTGAGGACCTCTATTTTCCCATCATCGCGGATAGTATACTCCGCGGTTGATTCTGTGCACTCCCCTCTTTGGAATGAATGGGGATACCTAGCAACCTGGTACCATAAACCGCTGTAGCGTTCAACATCCACTTTTTCTACAAGAAGGGCCTCTACATCAGAGTTCAGGGAGGTCATACATGATGCCAAAATAAATGCGACTAGAGCAGTCAGTATGATAAATATGAAATTTTTCATAACTATAAGTAGTATAACCCAGAATATACTTCATAGAATAGGTGTTTTTTTCCTTCGGAGCCGCTTCCAATCATCGTTTATCCATGTAGAATCATGGTTTTATTATTATCAGTGTATATCTGTGTTCATCCGTAGTTAATTATATTTATTAGTTTGAGTTCATCTGTGTACATCCGCGGATATCCGTAGTTAAATTTCTTCTTTGTTCAGGCGGCTTGGATCGGGACGGGAATTCGGTCAGGTCCCTTTGTCTGTGCTATACTAAAGAAAAAGGGATTGTAAAAATGGTATTGCTTATTGCAGTGGCGGCCAGTCTTCTTTGGATTAAAATTTTGAAAAGCTTTGATGATGCGCGGGGGCTAAAGAGCCGGCGGACGGCGGTGAGCGGTTTTTTTCTGTACGGGCTGCTGAGTGCGCCGCTGGTGCTGCTGCTGTACGAATTGGTCGGACTGTTGATGTATTCGATTACCCGGGAGTCGGCGGTGCTGGAGGATCTGTTTCTGGTGGGGCCGGTGGAAGAGCTGGGCAAGTTTTTGGTGTTCTACCTGGTGGCGGTTGGCAGCGGGTCGATCCAGGAGCCCCGGGACGGGGTACTGCACGCGGCATCGGTGGGGCTGGCCTTTGCGGTGGTGGAGAATGTGTATTACTCGGTGTACGGTTTGGACATCCTGCTGTACCGCTCGATAATGGCTACCGCCGGGCATATGAGTTATGCGGCTATCTGGGGTTATGCGGCGGGGGTATATTTGTATACGCGGCCGGTGGATGGGCAGAAGGCCTCTGACTATGGGCCGTGGCTGGTGGTGAATGCGGTAGCTGCGGCGGCGGTGGTGCACGGTTTGTACAACAGTTTTCTCGATTTGAACCTGATCGGTGCGGCTCTGCTGCTGGATGCCGGTACGGTTTTGATTGCCCTGGCTATTATGTCCCACCTGAAAAAGGTCTCGCCCTTCGCCGAGATTCCCTTTTCCCGGTACCGTCTTGCCATTCCCCAGCTGAAGGATGCCCTGCGGCGCAATCCGCGCAACTTTGTACTGAACAAACGCCTGGGGCTGCACTACATCCGCAGCCGGGATTTAGAGAAGGGGCGCCGACATTTGAATCGGGCTTCGAAGACAAGGCCCCAGGAGTTGTCGACCCGCTTTTATTTAGCCTTGCTGGATTTTCTGGCGGCGGAGCGGGGTCAGCGCCCATTAGGACAGCGGGCTATGGCCGCGGTGCCGGTGCTTTGGTCGCAGAGCAGGGCAATCGGCGGGGCTACACTGCGCTTAGAGAACAAAGCTTCGGACGATTTAGCTGATGATCCCGGTGCTGAGGCCCGCCAGGTGCTGTACCGGCTGGCAATGCAGATGCCGCTTAAAAGCTTGAAACAGCTGCGCCGGCAGGTAAAGCAGGTGTGTGCGGTCCATCCCCGCCGCGGCGTACTGTTCCAGCTGTGCGACGACTTAGTGTCCCGCAAGCGGGGGCAGAGTTACGGTCCTTTCGAAAAGGATGGCGCACTGCGGCAGCAGCCCCTGCGGGAAGGTTTTATTTCAAGACCGGCACACTATCGCCGGCACGCCGGTGCGGGGGAAGCGGCGGAGTTTCATGTTCCCGAGCCTCCTCTGGCGGCGGTGAACCCGATGCTGGCAGCAAAAAAGAGCCGGGCCCTGGGCAGGATAATTGAGCAAAAACGGAGGGAGATTGATTGAGCAGATGGGGAAGTTATATAAACTACGGATATATTGGGCGCAATCTGGGGTAAACCACAGATGGGCACGGATGGGAAAAAAATATTTTTTAAATTTTGAAGGGAGGCGGTGCCAGGCAGAGACTGCGCCCGGCTCAAAATCAGTGTTTATCAGCGTAGATCCGTAGTTAATTTCTTAATTCCTGAAGCAGTAGGGTAAGTCACTAACTTCGGTTTACGAAGCTTTCCAGTCTATGTGTAATTTTAGTTGTTTTTTAGCACAGTCGGCGAGATACAAATTTATCAGCTGTTGATACTTTATCCCCGTTTCTTCCGACATTTCTTTAAAGTATTCAATCGTATCTTCATCCAACCGTATGGTTATTTGTTTTTTCAACTTTGAGGCGTAAGGATTTTTTTGTGCTTCAGAAAAATCATATGTTTCTCTCATGTCGCTAACCTCCATATTGCTTTATTTCGTCTCTATTCGCTTTCCTGGCCGATATTATCCTGATCACCTCCTCGTTTGACCGATAACAGTGACAGACAACTAATAGTTTAAGGTATTGCGAGATACCCATTATGACGAACCTATCTTCATCATCAGAATGATCCGGATCGTGAATTAGCATTGCATCCGGGTCATAAAAAACTGTCTTAGCTTCTTCGAATGAGACATTGTGCTTCTGTGCGTTCGTTTCACTTTTTATTTTATCCCATTCAAATTGGATATAGTCCACAATTACATAATAATTATATTGTAGTGTATTGTCAATGTACTATTCTATTAGAGTTCGAACTGAGTTATGAGGCTTTAGCATCGGCACTAATGGGGATGTTATATAAACTACGGATATATTGGGCGCAATCTGGGGTAAACCACAGATGGG
>JAWLDZ010000106.1:0-1854 GCA_041686355.1 Spirochaetaceae bacterium | reverse complement strand
CGCCCGGCTCAAAATCAGTGTTTATCAGCGTATATCCGTAGTTTTATTAATATCCGTGTTCATCCGCGAACATCCGCGGTTAAATTTATCTTCTTCCATCCGTGTTTATCCGTTTTTATTTGTTGTTTCCTATAGGTATCAGCATATGGTGGATCAGGAAATTCAGGTTATTGCATATGTACTTTAATAGTATGTTCAGTCTTTTTTCATTGGCTTCTATACTAAGCAAGGAGAGAAACCGCAAATAAATGGTGTCATCGAGAATGTTCGACAGGATAAAATCCCAGGTTTCTTTCCTTATCAGAAAATAGCGATTGTGCCTTAGGAGGGCCTTTATTCGTGCATTCTTATTTTTTTCGCCGTATTTACGCTGGAACTCTTCAATTGTACTGTCTGATAAATCGAGCACCGTCTGAACCTTTTTTGCCAGTTCGGGGTGCAGAGAATCCCCCTCTTTCCAATGCATTATTTCTTCAGGTTCTTCAATATCATACTGTACCTGGTGCAGAGGATCCGTGTCTTCTGAAAATCGGGAAAGGAATTCTTCTGCGAACTCTTTGAGAATATTTCCGGAACTTTGCGGCTCACCCTGTGGTTTATATTCCTCAAACACTTCATCAACCAACCGTGTGTCCTGAAAGACAGAATAGAATATGTGCTTCAGCTGTGGCTCGTCCATATGCTGTCTTGTTGAATCCCGAAATCCCGCCATAGCCAAATAGCTTTTTCCGAAAAGAGATGGGATCGTTTCCGGTTCCGGGTCGCTCTGATTATTCGGACTGAGCCAGCTTTCCGGCTGCTGCTCCATTATCCCGGAGTCCAAGATTTCACGAATGCATTCTCTTGGGGTCAGGCGGGTTGTGCTGTCTTCCGCTACCAAAATGGTACACAGATCCTCGATAGGGAAATGCATATCAAGGTAGCTTCCTACCACTTCGTGTATGCCAAGGGTATTCGGCTGCACATTTTTAAAATAGTTTTTCCAATACTCACGAATAATCTCCCGGGAAAAGTTTTCCCGAATAAAGGTACCCAGTTCGTTATGTTCGGGGTAAAGCAGTAAAAAGAATAGCATTTCGATTTGCACTGATTTGTGTGGTACCCATCGCTTTATGCGCTCAAGCAAACGGGAACAATTGCATCGGTCAGGTAACGAGATTGGTGTTTCGAGATACTGATTTACCCAATCCACGCTCTCCTGAATCTGAGCCCGAGTGATATCTCCGCTCACCACTGCATGGGGTTTGAGTCTGTCTTCGATCAGGGTTGCAATCCCAAGCAGATATTTGTGGGAATCATATCCTTGGGTCTTTCCATTGAACACTTGATACCCGCCGGTAGAAAGCGCCGTTATTTCCGGCATAGGGGTTCCATGGCGGTCTATAAGGGAAAAATAGATATCGCCATCTCTTTGGGGAACATCAATATCTTTGTAGTAGTTCATGTCTCTGAACAGCAGGAAGGTTTCAGTGTGTTCAAAACTTATTAAATCCCCGATGCTAAACCACCCAAGTTTGTCCGGATACCAGGGGCTCAGATATCTCTCCTTTGTTCGGTCCGCATAGATCATGGTTTCGTCATAGCTATCCTCATCAACTACTTTTTCCATAAAGGGGTACTGTTCTATCAGCTGCAGCGTTTCCTCATAAACAGCTTCCCACTGGTCCTGTGTTATCCAACTAAAATCAACTATAAGATCAATAACTATTCCCATTTTGCACCTCACACTCCACGTAGTGATGTACGCTTAGCTACATTATACTCCTCTGGCGCGCCTTTTCAAAGATCGATACAGCACAGATGGAGAGGTTATCTAAACTACGGATATATAGAGCGCAATCTGGGGTAAACCAC
>JAWLDZ010000105.1:0-6687 GCA_041686355.1 Spirochaetaceae bacterium | reverse complement strand
AAAAAAACGCCCAACATCGGTATGAGCACCGATCGGGCGTTTCCTTTCGCGTTCGTTTACAGTAATTAGCCTTTTACCTCTATTTTTCGGGGTTTTACGTCTTCTTTGAATTGAAGTGTAATTGTCAAGACTCCATTTTCCATGGAAGCATTAATAGAATTGCGGTCGATGCTCTTATCAATGGTAAAATATTTTTCATAACTTCCGCAATTTCTTTCACGAATCAAGTAGTTTCCCTCCGCACTCTCTTCCTGTCGCGCGGCGAAAATTTGCAGCTGATCATCTTCGATGCTCACATTCACATCATCCTTTTTAACACCAGGTACTTCAAGTTGGACCACCACTTTGCCTTCTTCCTCACGTATTCTACTCATAGGGCTTATACATCGCCCCTCTCTTGCTTTTCGTCCGGTTTCCATATAATACACCTCCTATATCTCTTTTAACTTACTTTTACGCTGATCTGACGGGGCTTAACCTCTTCGCGCTTTGCAATCGTAATTTCTAATATTCCGTCATGCAGATCAGCCTCGACCTTATTCGGATCTACACTATCGGGCAAAGAGATTGTACGCTGAAATGCACCACTCCAGGTTTCGTTCCGGTATTTTTTAGTTTCATCTTTTCCCTCTTCCGACTTTTTTTCACCCTTTATGGTTAACACGTTCCTGGCAAGAGAAATATCCAAGTCCTCCTTGCTTATTCCAGGCATATCACAGCGAATCACTAGTGAGTCCGCTCTTTCAATTACATCAATCGGCGGAGAAGCTGGACGATCGAACAAGCCTCGACTGCCCTGATAGTCAAAATTAAAGAGATTATTGATTTCATTCTGCAGGCGTTCGAATTCGCTCATCGGATCAAGATTCTTGCCTTGCCTTCCTCTTACTAAATCCATTGAAGTCCTCCTTGCTTTAATTCTATAAATTATACAGCAATTTTTATGCCAACTTATTTTTGTAGATAGTATTTTATTGCAGCATAAATAAATATAATAAATTTTAATTATCCCTAAATCTTTTTTACGTCTTTGTTGCTGAGTCAAAGAACTACACTCAAAGAGCATTTTCGAGGAAGGAGTGGTTCTTTTTGACCCACTTGAATAGTCTTGGGTGAGTTAATATGGTCCATTTTTCTTTCTGTACAGGCACTGCTTTTTGTATTAGTATATTGATTCGATGGAAAATACAGGTGAATATATACGCTGCCGTAACTGCGGAAGGTACGTACTTCAGGAAGAAACGTACAACAACTATTTTTGCAGTTCAATCTGCAGCCAAAAATTCGTACACTGCAAAAATTGCGGCACCTATTTTTTGGCAAGTGATTCTCAGTATGCCGAGTTTTGCTCCAAGGAGTGTGCTTACAGCTGGGAGCATCCATTAAAGGACGTGCCTCACTACCATGATGATGAAGGAGTGATAATATGAACTTAATTTTTCTCGGCCCTCCGGGAGCCGGAAAAGGCACAATTGCTGTTCAGGTTAAAGAGAACTACCACATACCGCACATCTCTACCGGCGATCTATTTCGAGCCCATATCCATAATAAAACCGATATAGGTACTCAGGTACAGGCTATTCTTGACTCGGGTGAGTTGGTACCGGATGAATTAACAATTGAAATAGTACGCCAACGTTTACAAGAAAACGACTGCCGTAGTGGTTTTATTTTAGACGGTTTTCCACGTACAATTCCTCAGGCTGAGGCCTTAGAGAGTTTCGCACAAATCGATGGGGTTCTCAATTTTGAGCTGAGCAAGGAAAGCATCGTAAAGCGACTTTCAGGCCGCAGGATTGCAAAGCAGTCGGGTAAGGTTTATCACATACACTACAATCCTCCTAAAGTAGAGGGTAAGTGTGATGTTAGCGGTGAAACACTTATCCAGCGACCCGATGACAAACCCGAGGCCATAGAAAACCGCTTGGAAGTGTACCAGCGGCAAACTGCCCCTCTTATCAATTACTATGCCAATAAGAACCTTCTGATAGCAATTGACGCCGAGCCATCGGCAGACAAAGTCTTCATGCAGGTAAAGGAAAAATTGGATCGCTTTAATTAGCACCAAAGCCGAGCACTAAAAGCAGTGTCTCGGCTTTTTACATAAAGAGCCGCTTTTGGTTCAATCCTCAGCCGCTTCCGATAACGGCGCCCCTTCCTCTGCTGCTGCTTCTTCTGCGCTTTGTGCCGCCTCTTCTACTGCGTCAAGAAGTTGAAGACGTTGAAGTTCCGACACCATTGCAGATTTAGTCTCTGCCCTATTCTCTTCATCCAAGGCAGTGTACAAAGCCGCCAGTTTATCAACATCATCAAAGCCGGCTTCCAGAGCCTCTTTAAGAGCCTCTATACCGCTGGTTTTCTCTTCAAGCTGCACTAGTAGAAGATGGGCTTGCTCCAGTAAAAACCGCCCCTTCTCCGCATCATCGGCTCTCACACTCATTTTTCTATATATATCCAGAGCTTCAGTAAAATCCCGCTCCTGGACATATGCGTCTGCCAGCTTTGATAATACTGACTGATTTTCCGGCTCCTGTTCTGATGCCCTCTTAAACCATCCCAACCCGCTGCCCCACTCCAGCTGCTGTTCAAGCTCTCCAAGCAGCAGCAGCAGCTCGGGATCGGAGCTCTGACCATACACACACTTCAGCAGCAGGGAGTACGCCTCGGCATACTCATCCCGTTCGGACAGCAGTAAGGATAAATTGTATCGAACATTACAGTTGGCAGGATCTTTTTCGATCAATGAACGGTAGAGACTCTCGGCCTTTTCAATTCTTCCCCGCTTCAATTCCACCCACGCCAGGGTTTCTAAAAATGTTATGTTTTGGCTATCCGCTTCGAGCAGCTGATGCAGAATGTTGGCGGCTTGGGAATAGTTTTGGCTGTAAATATAAACCCGTGCCATATTATATTCGGCCCGGTACATATCCGGTTCAATCTCGAGCGCCCTAGCAAAGGCGTTTTCCGCCATATCCCAGTCTTCAAGCTCAATATATGCGTTCCCGAGGTTATAATACGTTTCCGCTAGTTCCCGCTGCTCTGGGCTTGTCCGGCAGCCTACAAGCGATATAAGCAGCACCGTAGCTAACAGCCCCCCGGCTCTACGTAAGAACATCAAGTACGTCCTAACACCGTTTCTTCAATTTTTCTCACCTGTGCACGGTAGAGCGATGCAATATTCGCACCGTAATCAGCTATCAATTGAATAATATTACGGGGGGAATCCTCTATATCCGGTCCGTTCAGGCGGTCCCCGGCATCTCCCAAGCCAGGCAGAATATAGGCATCCTCATTCAAAACCGGATCCATCCAGAGAGTATAGACATCGGCCTGCTCCAGAGCCCTCACAATTCTCAGGGATCCCTTCAAAGCCGAAATTACGTTCATACACTTGATGGAACGGGGCTTAACCCCCTGATCCAACAAATATTTTACAATGGTTACAAAACTGCCCCCAGTGGCATTCATCGGATCGGCAAACACGAGGTCCTTGCCCTGTAGATTCTCCAGACTAAAGAAGGATTTTTCTAAATCTAGAATATACTCCATGTTATACTCTTTTTTGGTATCATCCCGTTTTATCTTAAAAAGTGCAAAGGGAGATACGTAATTCGAAGATGAGTACTCCTGTATTTCCTTGCTCATGATCATCGAAGGTAGAAGCGAGCCGCGCAGCATCACACACATCACCGTGTTCTCTATATCCACATCCACATCCGGTATTTTATGTACAGCATAGTTCTGCACCGGATTTGTAACCGGAGTATTGGTGATTAAGTAGTTCTTCTTGTGGGTTGCATTTTCAGTAAAGGCCAGATTAAAAAGCAACTCATAGGCGCGCTGGATATAATATACAAACTCCTGATTCTGAGTCTTCGTATTCCGTAGCTTTGAAATTAGTCGGGAAGCCTCACCGTGGACCTCCTTGGGGGTATCAAAAGAGTATACATGTATACGAGGCTCTTCCTGGACAATTCTTTGCATCTGTTTGCCCATAGAGTCGTACACCCCGATCAGCTCTTGCTTGGCTTCACTGAGTCGACGTTCATTTGTGGTCTTTGATAGTACCTCAAAAATATCTATCGCCTTACTATAGAGGCTATTCATCGTATCTACTTGGCGATGATCCTCTTCGGTAAGATATCCGTCTAAATCCGTTGCCTTCAAGATGATCGATCCCTCTGCCTCTGTCATATCTATAACTCCTTAAGTGTAAATGTAGCCGGTAGTGTTTTTCGGGTCAAGACACACTCACAAATAATTAACTTGCATTTCACATGATAATTTATTAACGTAATTAGTATAACAGTTATTCTATAAGGAGAATAAAACCAATGAAAAAAACCGTATTATTACTAATGGCCCTTTTTATCCTGAGCAGCGCCTTGGTATCCGCCCAAAGCCTCAAGGGAATGTCACTAAACGGCTCCACCGGTCTAATCAGCATTCCCAGCGGCAGAATCGGCTGGGAGCGTAGCTCGGATTTCGGCTTTGATCTTGGATACCACGCCATAATCGATGAAAATGTAACCACCCATATACCTAAGGCTTCTGTCAGCCTTTTCCGTACTCTGGAGCTTTCCTTTGCGTATGATACTCAAGACGGTTCGGAAAACTCCGACACAATCATCGGCGGCAAAATCCAACTACCGACCAATCGTGCCTCGTCAATCGCAGTTGGAGGCAACGTACAGATGCTCCAGCAGAATGAAAATGAAACCGACGCCCAGCAGATCTACCTCGCGGCCACTTACCCCGGCGACTTCTTCAACATGCCGGCCGAGACTACCGTAGTAATCGGTAAAACCTTTGGCGATGCCGCTCCCGACGATGCAATCGACTTCGGCATGGGCTTTGACCTGCTGCTGTTCCCGCAAACCTTTCAAGGCTACGTACACTGGATCAACGACTTTGCCAACTTCTCGTACAGCCAGCAGGCGATCGGTGCCAACGCCTCTAATCGCGGAGTTTTTAATTCCGGCATACGAATCGACCTGGGAGCCTCCGATGCATTCTCTGGGTATAAATTTGTAATAGATGCAATCATTACCGATGCGTTGGACGGCAACAGAGCTTTCGCCCTCGGTCTGGCCTTTGGGGCCCCGCTAAACTAACTCAGCTGTTTATCTAATTTTTTCCTTTGCACAAAAAAACGGGCTGTCTAAGATATATTCCTAGACAGCCCATCTAAAGGCATCTCCTGGGGGAGTCGAACCCCCGTTGCCGGGATGAAAACCCGGTGTCCTAACCACTAGACGAAGGAGACGTAAACAGCGATGATGCTATACGAACACCGCATGTATGTCAATATAAACAATGAGCCGCGCTGGGTTCGAACCAGCGACCCACGCCTTAAAAGGGCGTTGCTCTACCAGCTGAGCTAGCGGCCCAGTACCTGAATGCTCGAGCAATATACCAACTTGCTGTAAAAATGTCAAGCTGTAGCCATTGGAAAGATTAGCTTATTTCTACTACTTAACTCCGGAACTCCAGCCCCAACTGAAGGTTATACACCGGCGCCAAGCCCGGTTCTGTAGAGCGCTCGGTACCGAACATAGAGGCATTCAGCCGGAAGTAATGCAAGTCCAAACCAATTCCGGCTGCCGGCAGCCCCTGTGACAGACCCATGCGTACATCCAGAATTTCCAGTACCGTAATCTCGGCGCCCATTCCCACATGCAGTAACGGATTATTCGCTAATTCCGGATACAACCAGAAATCAAAAACATCCTTGTAATCAAAGAGCAGCTTGACCTCACTGATAGAATAGCGGCCAAGATCGGTCTTCGGCAGGTACATAAGTCCTATGTCGAGCTGAAAGGGCATGGTATCGTAGTTACTCTCTCCACCGGGTACCGGAGTAACACCACTAAGAAAATCATTCACATTGTTATAGCGGGTTGTGAGGGTTGGACTGTATACATCTCGGCCTACCAGTCCCACGACCCAGGAGTCTTTCCACTTATACCGCAGTCCAAGATCGGCACCAATAAAAGAGGTAAAACTAAATGGTTTATCAAATAGAATAGTGTAATTTAGATCCATTATATCAACTACCGACATACCGCCGTCGATAGTACCACGAAAGCCGCCCTTCAACATAATTCCCGCATCAAGGGTATGAATATCACCGGAAAAGGGCATCCGATAGGCATATCCGCCGGTCATTACTATATCATCCCGGACATCCACATTCGCGGTAAGGGAATTATCGCTGCTGAGTCTAAGGCTGCTCTGATTGAACACCCCGAAGCCCAGCCCCTTCCCCACATACCCGAAGGACAGGGGTCCCAAAATATCTACACCGGCATAAATGCCATTAATCAGGGCCCCGAGCTCGGTCAGCTCCCCGGTGGTAATAATATCGGCTAAAGAAAAAACCGGTCCCTTAAGTCCCAGGGTCAACTCGGCAATCGATACTTCCTCCGGCGAGCTGTAGTAGCCGGCCGGATTATTCACCAATGACGAAAAAGAGTCCGAGAGCGCCGCATGCCGCCCTCCAAGGGCCGCATCACGAGGCGAAATCAAATGCACCGGATCCTGATACGCCCACAACGGAACTGCCATAACCATGAATATAACAACTAATGTGATTAACAAAGCACCGATTTTGTATTTATATCCCATGCGAACTCCCTGTTAGCTGTAATTGAGCATCGAATCCAGATCGCTGGAATCGTACCCGCC
>JAWLDZ010000104.1:5076-6720 GCA_041686355.1 Spirochaetaceae bacterium | reverse complement strand
TGAATATTGATCATGTGCCTCAGCCTTCAGCATTTCGAGCCTGTCCAACTTGTCTTCCGGAAGTAAGCGTGGGTAATAGCGATGAATACCCGCCTCTTTGGCTATACGTTTTGCGGTGCTTGCATCATCACCGGTCAGCATTACAGTGTTTTCAACTCCCAGGTCGTACAACTCCTGTATTGCCCGGCGGGCCTCCGGTTTTAGCTCATCGGTAATGTTGATGTATCCCATATAGTTGTTATCCACGGCTACATACACCACAGTCCCCTCCGCATCGCAGTCCTCATGGGGAATTTCTTCCTGATGCATCAAGCGATCGCTTCCAACAGCCACTTGAGACCCCTTTATTCTGCAGAGCATTCCGCGGCCCTTGAGTTCCCGGCTTTCTGATATAACGGGTTCTGATATAACGGGTTCTGATGTGACGGAACCTACAGAAAGAGCCTCGTTTACAGGTATCTCTATTGCGCTCTCCTCCGCAGCTTCGGTATAGTCGGAATAGGCTTGGCGAATAGCCGACGCTACGGGGTGGCCCGATTGTCGCTCCCCGGCAGCCGCCCAGCTGAGCAGTTCACCTGGACTAAAGCCGTTACGTGGAACAACCTCCTTCACCTTGAAGTTACCCTTGGTGACGGTGCCGGTTTTATCGAAGGCGATGGTTTTGACCTTCAATAAACGGTCCAGATACTCGGCCCCCTTCACCAGCAAACCGGCTCGGGCAGCAGCACCCACCCCGCCAAAATAGCCTAGGGGCACTGAAATGACTAATGCACAGGGACATGAGATTACCAATAGTACCAAGGCCCGATAGCCCCACACTGTGAGGGTTTGGCCGGTAAAAAACAGAGGCGGAACAAAAGCAACCAGAACTGCAGAAATTACCACTGCCGGAGTATAATATCGGGCAAAACGGGTAATAAAGCGTTCGGTGGGAGCCTTGCGGCCGGCAGCATCTTCAACCATGTGCATCACCCGTGCCACGGCAGAGTCATCCGCCAATTTGCCTACCCTCAGCCTCAACATTCCCTCTCCATTGACAAATCCGCCTAAAACTTCATCACCCTGGTCAACTGATCTGGGAACCGGCTCGCCGGTAAGGGCCGAGGTATCAACGTAGGAACTTCCCCTTGTCACCCGGCCATCAACCGGAATCTGCTCGCCCGCGTAAACCTCTATTTCGTCCCCTATGCGGATATCATCCACATCCACTTCCTGGACACCCTCTGCGGTGAGTTTACGCGCTGTAGAAGGCCGCATATCTAACAAGGCAGAGATGGATCTGCGCGATTTATCTACCGCCCGGTCCTGAAAGTATTCTCCGATTGTGTAAAAGAGCATCACCCCAACCGCCTCAGGAATCTCACCAATGGCGATCGCTCCAAAGGTAGCAATTGTCATAAGAAAATTCTCATCGAAAACCTTACCGTGAAATATGTTTCGTACAGCAGTACCGATTACCTTGTACCCCATCAGCAGATATGCCGCTCCAAAAACAGCATACATTAAAGCCTTTGAAACGAACTCTGAGAGGGCTTCTGGGGTCAAAAACTCGCCGATAAGCAGTCCGGAGGCAAACAGAAGGATAGAAATCAATATTCGGTTTGTTGTCTTTTGAAAAAACCCGGTCTTTTCTTCACCCTGAGA
>JAWLDZ010000104.1:0-4976 GCA_041686355.1 Spirochaetaceae bacterium | reverse complement strand
ACGCAATCAAGCCCATCCAAGTCGTATTTTTTAGTAAGGGGGGTACTGTTTTTAAGCCTCTTTTCCGACATACTGCTTACCGTGCCTCCGAAAAATGTTCCTGCGCCACTTTAATCAGCTGGACTATATGCTCGTCATCCAAACTGTAATAGGCCTGTTTTCCCTGTCGTCTATATTTAACCAGCCGCATGGTTCGTAAAAGCCGCAGATGGTGGGACACCGCGGGCAGACTCATGCCAAGTATGTCCGCTATATCACAGACACAAAGCTCACCATCGGCTAACAGGTAAAGAATTTTAGTCCGGGTTTCATCACTAAGGGCTTTAAACAATTCCGAAACACCGGCTACCTCCAGCAACAGTTCCTGATAGTGGGGATCATCAAGATTATAACCGGGGCTAAAACTGTCGCATACATCACCGCTCATTTTCAGTCTCCTTGAATATTCATTGTTAACACTTAAGTAATCGTTTAATTGAATTTAGCATAAAAGACTAAGCTCTTCAACAAGAAACATTTTTTTTCAATATTTATCTATACAAACTTTACAAAAACGGTTGAAAATTAGGCGGGAGTAGCTCTTAAATGGGGTGCTCGCTTCGCTGGGCAAAAAAAACCGCCCATTTCTGGGCGGTCAACAATCTAAAGATTATTTACATGGTTTACGGAATCCACTTCTCTACAATGTCCATGTTGTCGTTCATCCACTGACGTGCACCCTCTTCCTCACTATCAGCCTCGGTCACGGTGACTATAAGTTCACCTAACTGTGCTTCGGTAAAGAAGTAGTTTGATAGAAACTGGGCAAGTTCGGGTTTATCAGTCATAATGTCCCTACGACCCATAATATGGATGTTTCCAGTGCCCCATACCTTGTCCTTGTCCTGTTCGAGGAACCTGAGGTCCCAGCGTCCGAACATGGAGTGAGGGGTCCAGCCGGTTACCACAATCGGCTCCTCGTCATTGATAGCTTCCTGAAGGGCAGCCATCATAGCAGGACCACTGGAAGCCATAAGGCTTACATCAAGATCATAGAGCTCTATTACCTCTTCAGTTGTCTGCATAACTCCTGCACCCGCATCGATTCCGGTAATCTTTCCATCAAGTTCATCGGCGATGTCGTTTATCTCAGAGATAGTGGTAATATCCATGTAATCGGGTACTACCAGACCGCTCTGGGTACCTTCAAACACATATCCGAGGTCGGTAATATCTTCACGATACTGCTCTACATAATCCTTATGAAGCACCGGGAGCCAGGTTTCCATAAATGCATCCTGGTCGCCCTGAGCAACCGAGGTATACGCAGGACCAACGTCCGCGGCGGTTATTTCCACCTCATATCCCATCTGATCTTCCAACACAACCTTTGCCAGGTTTGTATAGGCAACACCCTCTTCCCAGTTTACATAAACCAGGTTAGCAGTTTTGTCCACTTCCGGTTCTTCAGCTGCTTGTTCATCCTTTTGACAACCAACGAACACTACAGACATAGCCACCATCAAAATGACGGCCAAAACGAAAAGTTTCTTTGTAATTTTCATATCTCCTCCTTAAAGGTTTTAAAAATTTTATCTATCTTCTGCCGCATGAGTGTCCACCCTATGTGTCACTATGCGACTGAACTACATTAACACTGCAGGAATCTTATTCTTCCTGCTTCTGGCTGGCAACGCCCAGGGCCTGAGTCACACGGTCGAGAAAGATTGCCAAGATTACAATCGCAATTCCACTTTCAAAGCCCAGGTCAATCTTTAGCTGGGTAATACCCTTCAGTACTTCGTTTCCAAGACCCCCAGCACCGATCATACCGGCGATAACCACCATCGAAAGGGCCAGCATAATAGTCTGGTTGACTCCGGCCATAATGGTCGGTATCGCAACCGGAATCTCTGCCTTCAAAAGCATCTGCCGATTGGTTGCACCAAAGGCCATGGAAGCCTCTTTTATCTCCTTCGGAACCTGTCTAATCCCTAGGTTCGTCAATCGGACTGAAGGGGGCAAAGAGAAAATCAGTGTTGCAACAACACCAGGCACCGCACCGAGGCGGAAAAACAGGACCGCCGGGATCAAATAGACAAAGGCCGGCAAAGTCTGCATAAAGTCCAGAATCGGCCTTACAATAGCTTCTACTGTATCCTTTTTAGAGGCCCAGATTCCAATTGGAATTGCAATCAGAATGGCAATAAACACCGAGGTAATTACCAAGGCCAGGGTTTCCATGGTCGCTTCCCACAAATTCATCGCATAGATTAAAAAGAAGCCAACCAGGGTAAAAATTCCGACCCCTTTCTTTGCGATCCACCAGGCGAGCGCGCCGAACAGCGCTATCATGATAAACGCGTGGGGAAACATCAGTCCATTAAAGAATCCGGTCAGCAGGGCGTCAATTACATCGGCAATTATATCGAAGACTACGCCTAGATTTTCAGTCAGCCAGTCAATAATCGCCTCGAAGACACCCCCAATATCAAATATTTTATGTAAAGCTACACTATCCATTCTTATTCTCCTCCATTATCCGAATCTTGGTTACTAATACCTTCTTCCATCTCAGAAAAGTGCATCGGAGACTCGCTGTCTTCAGTCTCGTCGCTCACTTCATTGATGATCGCCGCACGGTCAACGATTCCTTTATACCGATAGTCTTTATCAATGACCACGATAGGATACTTGGTTGACAGGGCAGTGGCTAAAAGATCGGATATCGGAGTATCTTCATAAGCAGTATATAGATCGCGTATGAGGATCGGTTCAAGATCTCGCTCTTTCTTCTTTTGCAGTTTCACCGTTTCATCGATAGTAACCATACCTTTCAAATAGCGCTCCGAGTCAACTACAAAAATACTGGAAATACCGTTCTTTTCCATAGTTCGGCTGGCACCACCGGGTCCGTCTTTCGGAATTGTCATAACCGGAGCCTTACGCATAATTGATGAAACTGTGATAACCTTGGTTTTATCAACCTTCTCGACAAACTTAGCCACATAGTCGTCAGCCGGATCTGAAAGAATCTCCTCCGGAGTCCCCAGCTGCCGAGAGGTTCCGTCTGGGCCAAGAATAAGAATTCTGTCGCCCAGTTTCAAAGCCTCATCCAGGTCATGGGTAATAAACACAATTGTTTTGTGCATTTTAGCCTGCAACTCGAGCAGCTCATCCTGCATCTGATTACGGATAAGCGGGTCTAGTGCACTAAAAGCTTCGTCCATCAACAGTATCTCAGGGTTATTTGCCAGGGCACGGGCCAAACCTACCCGCTGCTGCATACCACCTGAAAGTTCATCGGGCATGCTCTTTTCGTAGCCCTTCAGTCCCACCAGTTCAATTGCATCCAGAGCCTTTTTATTACGTTCCTCTTTTTCCATACCGCCGATTTCAAGACCGAACTCAACGTTGTTCGTTACATTACGATGGGGAAGAAGACCGAAGTGCTGAAATACCATGGACATCATATAACGACGGCTTTCACGAAGCTCTTCTTTATCCATTTCCAGAATATTCTTACCATCAATAAAGATCTTACCGCTAGTCGAATCGACGAGGCGGTTCAAACAGCGAATAAGTGTCGACTTACCGCTACCGGAAAGCCCCATAATAACAAAGGTTTCTTTCTTTTTAATCTCAAAGCTGACCCCGCGTACGGCAACTACATTTCCGGTTTTCTCCAGAATTTCCGACCTCTCCAGCCCCTTCTCAATTAATGGAAAAGCCTTCTTAGGGTTAGGTCCGAAAATCTTATACAGATTATCGACCTTAATTTTCACATTTTCATCCATATTTATCCCTCTTACAATTATAACTCTATTAGTTTCAATGATTCATGCTTAAAATGTTTAATAAGTTGCTTATAATCATATTAAACTCAAAAGAAAAAGTCAAGTTATAGTGACTTTTTAAGTTATTATATCATATATGTTTAAAAAAACATATATTTTTTCTCTATAACTAAATGACCAGTATACAATAGAATAGAAGTATTTACTATTCTAAATAATTTGCATATTGGAGATACAAGAATAGTAACACAAGTAATGAAAGTACAAGCAAATTTCTTAAAATCAAAGCAGCGATTGCTGAAATCAAAGATAAACTGTAGACTATAGTAGTTATTGTGATACAATTTTTCCGATGTGGCGCTTCAGGAGGATCAAATGAACAACGGTCATTTACAAGGTCAAGACGGCAGCTCACGGACCTATTATCACTGGAAAACAGATCTACCCGTTAAGGGGGATGTTGTGGTAGTTCACGGCTATGCAGAACACGCCGGAAGATATACACAGGCAGCAGATCACTTGAACAAGTCAGGATTCAACGTATGGGCTATGGATCACTACGGTCACGGGCTGTCCGACGGCCACCGGGCGGATGTAAAGGACTTCCGTCTATATGCAAAGGATCTGCAGCTTTTTATTCAAACCATCGTCAAACCACAGCAGCAACAGTCCCTGTTTGTGTATGGCCATAGTATGGGCGGGGCCGTCTCGTTGTTATATGCATTGGAACAGCAGTCGGAATTAACCGGACTTATTTTATCCGGCCCAATGGTCCGCCCTGGTGCAGTGACCAGCGACCTCGAACGAAGGGCAGCCCATTTATTAAGAAAAATTGTACCACACCTCCCATTTCGCCCCTTTTCGGCCGACCTTTTATCCCATGATCCTATGGAAGTAGATAAGTATAAAAAGGATCCTCTCAATTACAACGGCAAGTTAAAGGTAAGGCTGGGCGATGAGTTCCTGCAGATGGAGGGCTACCTTTCAGATACTGCTCTTTCCCAACTCACCCTGCCGGTATTGCTGCTGCATGGCGGGGAGGATGCGGTAGTACCGCCGGAGAACAGCAAGGTAGTACTTGACCACATAAAATCCACAGATAAAACAAGAATAGTGTTTCCGGGTATGTACCACGAGATTCACAAAGAGGCGGACCGTGAATCGGTGTTTTCAACTATCATTGACTGGTTAGAGGCCAGA
>JAWLDZ010000103.1:0-6833 GCA_041686355.1 Spirochaetaceae bacterium | reverse complement strand
TCTCAAGATGTTTTGTAAAATGTTTTTCCAGCAGCTCGTAGTGCAGCTCCTCATGCTCAGCAAGGGCTGTGAAAAACCGGTCCCGCACTTCAGGGTCGTTCAGCAGACCACCATAGGTGATATGCAGCATCTGCCGTGATTCGCTTATCTCTAAAAACTTGCCCAAATCTTCATTCGAGGTATCCTCGAGTTTCGGCAGCACCGAGATATCCGCGGTAATATGGTAGCTCTTTAGGGCTTCCGGGTAGTACTCGGCTGCCTTGCGGTGAATAAGCCGGTAGAGTTCGGTATCCGCCTGGGAAATAGTCCGCAGCGCCTCCAGCCAGCTGGTTCCGGCGGTTTTGAGGTGCAGCTTTCCGTGGGTGTGTTTTCCAATAATCGGGTATACGGAAAATTTGTCGCTCCCCGAGTGTATTGAAATCTTGTAGTCCCCGTGGGCCTTGGCAATATCGCAATGCACCTTGAATTGCCTTTCGAACACGTCTACCACCCCAATATAGTCCACGGCCTTCTGAAAGTCACCTATGAAGCGGGGGGCCAGTGAATTTACGGTTACTCCCCGGCGCTGCAGCTCCATAATGATAAATAGGTGATGGGCAGGCAGGGTTGGTGAGGTGGTTTCATCAATGCTGATCTCCAGGTCGTATTGATCCCCCCGCTTACTTCGCAGGTGAGTGTCGACCTTGGCGGCAAACTCCAGGGCATCCCAGTACATCAGCGCACACTTTCTGGCTTCGCTCTCGCTGAGTGAAATAGTTCCTTCGCCAATATTAAAAATACGCTTGCTGTAGTATTTTACAATGTACTCCCGGACCTCCCGGGGGAGGTTGTCAAAATCCTTTTTCAGTTTTTCCTCGGAATAATCGGCAGCTTCCGGATGCAGTACCGCGGTCAGGTCAAGGGTGATCATCGGCATCTTTGCTTGCAGGGCTACATCGATATCGTCTATGGTTTTGAGGTGGTCCCCGTCGGCACCCCAGCCGCCTTCATACCCTTCCTGAAAGACCAGGAAAGAGGCGTCGGTCACTACTCCTTCAAAATTCCGTCCGGTAAAGTTAAGCTCCCGGATCGACTGCTGGGCAAGCACCGGGAAGGCCTTGAACTTGCGTACTGCCCGCAGATGTGCGGCGGTGGCCAGGCCCAGGCGGTCGCCACAGCCGATGGTGGTCCGCTCCTCCCGCAGAGATTTCGGGGTGGTAAATGGAAACAGCCTGTGCAGGGCTTCGGCGTTCTGTTTTGTGAGCCCTGCCTCCAGCACATGCAGCCCCTCGACCTTCGCCTCCGCCCCTTCCAACCCGTCATGTACCGGGGTGTTGGAAATCCGGTAGAGCATTTTTACATTGTCCAGCATCGCCATGAGGTAGAGGGCCTCTCCCCGCCGGTAGAAAGAATGGGGGTACAAACGCATCCCGTCTTTTTGAATCAGGTTATGGGGATCCTGCTTTAGCTGGTCTATCTGGGCTTGGCTTTTATCCAGCAGTCCTTTCTCTTTTATTTCCAGTACGATTCTTTTCATCAGTGTGCTCCTCATGTTCTTCTAATACTTCTATGACCAAGTCAATAAAGCTTATTCAACAGCCCTGCCTGTCGCAATACCGAAGTAATCCTCGGCATTTTGATAGCTAATTCTTTGTACCATCTCGCCGAGAAATTTCATATCCTTCGGGGCTTCTCCCCGCTCAACCCATTCACCGACTAGATTACATAATATTCGGCGGAAGTATTCGTGTCGGGGAAAGCTGAGAAAACTGCGCGAGTCGGTCAGCATACCCACAAATCTGTACAACAGGCCCATGTTCGCCAGGGCGGTCATTTGCCGTTCCATGCCCTCCTTGTGATCGTTAAACCACCAGCCTGAGCCCATTTGAATTTTTCCGGGAACACTGCCGTCCTGAAAGGCACCGATAATGCTGGCGACCAGGTCGTTATCCCGCGGGTTCAGCACATAAATTATGGTTTTGGGCAGATGCTGTTCCGAGTCGAGCATATCGAGAAAGCGGGCCAGAGGGGCTGATAGTAGTACATCGGCCATCGAGTCGAAGCCGCTGTCGGGTCCGAGGGCCTTGAACATGCGGCTGTTGTTGTTGCGCTGAGCACCGATGTGCAGCTGCATTGTCCAGCCGCGGCGGTAATTCATTCGCCCGATTTCCCGCAGTACCGCCGTCTTGAACTGCAGTGTCTCGTAACGGTCGGCATCTTCGCCGCTGCGTACCTTTGCAAATATGCGGGCAAGCTCGGCTTCGCTGCTCTCTTCGGCAAAGGGAGCGACCAGGGCATGGTCGGAGACCCGTCCCCCGATGCTGTGAAAAAAGGCGTGCCGTGAATCCAGTGCATCAATCAGGTCGCGGTAAGACTGTATCTCCAGATTGGCGGAGCTGCCGAGGGTCTCCAGGTAACTGCGGAAAGCCTGGGGCTCTTCAATAGCCAGGGCTTTATCCGGACGGAAGGTGGGTACCACGGTGGTATCAAAGCTGCCGGCGCCGCTCAGCCCGGCAATCGCTTGGTGATGTTCCAGGGAATCCGCCGGGTCGTCGGTGGTGCAGACCGCCTTTACCTTCATTTTTGTCAGCAGGGGCCGCACTCTGAACTCATCCTGCTGCAGCTGTCGGTTGGTCTCTTCGAATATCCGCAGGGCCGACTCCGGCGTGAGTACCTCGTCGATACCAAAGTAGCGCAACAGTTCCAGATGGCTCCAGTGGTACAGGGGGTTGCCCACGGCGTGCTGAAGGCTAGCTGCCCAGGCTTTGAACTTTTCCCAGTCATCCCCGTCACCGGTTACTGCCCGCTCGTCAACACCGTCGGAGCGCATCGCTCTCCACTTGTAGTGATCGCCCCCCAGCCATACATCGGTAATCGAGGAGTAACGGCTGTTTTCGGCAATTTCCTTCGGCGGCAGGTGGCAATGGAAATCGAATATCGGCATCTCTTTTGCATAGGAATGGTACAGCTCGCGGGCCGTATCATTCTGCAGCATAAAATCATCTGTAATAAATGTTTTCATATACTTCCCCTATACGTTATGGACCAGGTAGCCGCCGTCAACCGGAATTGTTACCCCGGTGATAAAGCCGGAGGCCTTCTCGCTGGCTAGAAAGATAGTGGTACCGGCTAAATCCTCCTGCTCGCCGAAGCGGCCGTAGGGGGTGTGGTCGATAATCGACTGACCGCGGTCGGTGAGGGTACCCTTGGCCTCATCTGCAATCAGCAGGTCCTTGTTCTGATAGCCTATAAAAAAGCCGGGGGCAATTCCGTTTACCCTGATTTTGTGGGGGGCAAACTCCTTTGCGGTGGCCATGGTAAGGTTCATAACCGCGGATTTCGCCGCCCCGTAGGCCCATACTCCGGATAGGGGGATGTAAGAGGCCATCGAAGCCATATTGATGATAGTTGCCGGCTGGGAGGCCTCAATCCATCTTTTAGCGAATACCTGGGTCGGAATTACCAGGCCGGCGAGTATGTTCATCTTGAGAATCTTGTCGAAGGTATCCAGGTCCGCTTCAATAAACGAGCTTTTCCCGAGGTTGCCCCCAACTCCATTTACCAGAATATCCGGCATACCAAGCTCTTGCTCAGTCTGCTGCAGGGCTTTCTCCACGGCCGCCTTGTCGTTGGTATCGACGGTAACCCCTTGCACCTGCTCAGGCCGACCGGTCTTCTCCTCCATCTCTTTCACAATATCGGCTACCGGCGCACTGCGCCCGCGTCCCCACAATGAAACGGTGGCTCCAGCGGCAATCAGACTCTCCGCCATTACCCCGGCCAGTACTCCGCCTCCGCCGGTAATAACCGCCTTTTTTCCGCTTAAATCAAACATCTCTTTTGCATTAATCATACATACTCCTTCGTACTTGTGTAGTTTTGCAAATTTATATCAATCAGAAACGCCAAGACAAAACTGATAGACAGTACTAACAGTTTGAATCTGCTTCCTCTGCGACCAGTACCTCAATGCCCAGGGACCGCAACTTTTCTATACCCTCAAAACTGTCGTCAATCACCAGAATATCAATGTTCTCCGCCCGGCTGAAGACGGAAAAGGTCGTTTTATTGTGTTTTGTATGGTCGGACAAAACTATTCGACGCTTGGATATCTTGAGTGCCTGGCTTTTAAAGTGGGACTCGATGGTGTTTTGCGAAGAGAACACTCCGTCACTGGTAAAGGCGGGGGTTCCGATAAAACAGCTGTCAATGCGATACTGCTGAAGCGACTCCTCGGCGGCGGGACCGATAAACGAGCCGGCGTCCATTCGATAACTGCCGCCGACCGAGTGCAGCGAGATTGAGTGGGAGTCCGCCAACTCCACCATCACATCGAGGGAGTTGGTAATAACCCGCAGATTCATATCGCGGATGGCATGAGCCAGGGTAGCACAGGTACTGCCGGCATCAATCAGGATTGTGTCGCCTTCATTCAATAATGACGCCGCAGCTTTTGCGATTGCACATTTCTCTGCGGTGTGGGCCTCACGACGGGCACTGATAGAGTGCAGCCGGCTGATATCCTCGGCCAGACGGGCACCTCCGTGGGTTCGCATAAGGTAGCCCTGCTCCTCTAAAAAACTGAGGTCCTTGCGAATGGTAACTTCAGATACCTTCAGGCGTTCTGTAAGCTCCTGTACGGACACCTGCCGTCGTCGGCTTATAATATTGATAATTTCGTCATGTCGGGTCGGCTGCGCCATGTGTATCCTGCTTTCGTTAGTTTTATTTTTTCATAATATAACGAAAGTTTTTAGATGTCAAACAAGAAACTATGCTTGACTGCCCCCCTGTTTCATGCTAATAATTTTCGTATAGTATTCAAAAACGAAAGGAATAGAAACTATGCAGGATCTTGTTCAACAACTCAAGGACTTTCAGCCGAAAAGCGGCTTTTTCATTGGAATTGATTCGGACGGCTGTGCCTTTGACTCAATGGAACTAAAGCATAAAGAGTGTTTCTGTCCCAACTTCATAAAACACTTCGGTCTGCAGGCGGTATCCAAGTACGCCCGCGAAACCTGGGACTTTGTAAACCTTTACTCTAAAACCCGGGGCTATAACCGTTTCAGGGCGGTGCTGGTTGCGCTTGATCTGCTGCGAGAGCGGCCGGAGGTTCAAGAGCGAAGGGTGGATATACCAAAAATGCAGGGGCTGCGGGAGTGGGTGCAGCGGGAGACCAAGCTCGGAAGTCCGGCCCTAGAGGCGGAACTGCAGCACAACCCGGATCCCGACCTGCAGCTGGCTTATCAGTGGTCGGAGGGTGTGAACCAAAGCGTGGAGGATATCGTCTTTAACCTTCCCCCTTTTCCCCACTTGCCCCCGGGCCTTCAAAAGCTGCAGGGCATGGCGGATGTCATGGTGGTCTCCCAAACCCCCCTCGAGGCACTCCAGCGGGAGTGGGAGGAACATGGAATTGATAAATACATACGTCTAATTGCCGGCCAGGAGATGGGCACCAAAACAGAGCATATTGCCTTGGGAGCGGATGGAAAATATCCTGCCGATCATATATTAATGATAGGAGATGCTCCGGGGGACCTGCGGGCTGCCCAGGCTAACCAGGCGCTGTTTTATCCGATACTGCCCGGGCGGGAGGAGTTCTCCTGGCAGCGTTTTTTTGAAGAGGGGCTTGATCGCTTTCTGAACGGAAGTTATCAGGGTTCATATGCCGAACAAGTAGCGGCGGAATTCGATTCCTCGCTGCCGGAAAAACCGGACTGGAACAGCAATTCTTAGACTGGAGGTAACATGCTGTATTATACACATGGCGGAAAAGATGTAAATTTAACGGATGAACAGCTGCGCGAAGGCCTGTTCACCGCTTTGAACGCCCTTGGAGAGCGGGACAGGGTAATCGCGGTACCCCCGGATGCAACCCGTTTTTACTCCCGCGCCGGATACCTTACCGAGCAGGCCTGGCGCTATTACGGCGATAAGCTTACCGACGTGCTGCCCGCCGTCGGTACCCATACCCCCATGACAAGTGAGGAAATCAGCCGGATGTACGGTGAAACCCCGCAGGAGCTCTTTCGCGAGCACGATTGGCGGGGCGGACTGGCCACCCTGGGAACCGTGCCGTCGGAGGTAATCAACAAACTCTCCGGGGGTAAACTCAACTTCGAGTGGCCCGCCCAGGTGAATGAACGCCTGGTTACCGGCAGCTACGATCTGATCCTCTCGGTGGGACAGGTGGTTCCCCACGAAGTTATCGGGATGGCCAATTACAACAAGAACCTGTTTGTCGGTACCGGGGGAGTAGACGGCATCAATAAAAGCCACTACCTGGGGGCGGTCTACGGCACCGAGCGGATTATGGGGCGTATTAACACCCCTGTGCGGGAGCTGATGAACTACGCCAGTAATCACTTTGCCCGAGACCTGCCCGTAGTATATGTTCTGACGGTGGTTGCCGTCGAAGCCGACGGAACTCTGGCTACCAAGGGATTGTTTATCGGCGACGATCAGGAGTGCTATGAGAAGGCGGCGGCCCTGTCGCAGCAGGTCAACATCGTGCAGGTGGAAAAGCCCCTCAAGCGGGTAGTCGCCTACATGGACCCCAGCGAGTTTCGCAGCACCTGGATCGGAAACAAATCCGTATACCGCTCGCGTATGGCCATCGAAGACGGGGGCGAACTGATAGTGCTGGCCCCGGGGGTCAAGGAGTTTGGCGAGGATCCTCAAATCGACAAGCTGATTCGCCGTTACGGCTACTGCGGCACCCCAAAGGTTCTGCAGTTAGTGAAAGAGAACCCCGAGCTGCAGGATAACCTGGGAGCGATGGCCCACCTGGTGCACGGCAGCTCCGAGGGGCGCTTCAAAATCACCTATTGCCCCGGCCACCTGAGCCGCGA
>JAWLDZ010000102.1:0-7503 GCA_041686355.1 Spirochaetaceae bacterium | reverse complement strand
AGCTGCTCCAGTTCCTGACGGGCATTTTCAAACCGCAGGCAGGTTGCCTGTTCCAGGGAAGCCGTCGAGGAGTGACTGACAAAATTATCGTTTCCATCTATAAGATGCCGGTACTCGCGGTAATCTTCTATCAGTTCAGGGTAGAAAATATGGTATATCCAGGGGGTCTGCCTTGCCTGGGGCGGAACAAAAGCAGGCTCAAACAAACCCGCCCCGTCGAGGAACTCAAGATAACGCTGGTAGAGAGTTCTTACATCATGGTCCAGGGCCGGGGGTACTATTCCCGGATGTGTTTCGAGCATATCGTGAGCCCGCTGCAGCTGGGGCAGAGAAAGAGCCAGTTGGCGCTGAAAGCCTGCTGCAGCCTCCCCCGGAGTTTCTCCCAGCAGATACTGCAGCACCGGGCCTCGGCTGCGATGCTCCTCCAGCAGCCCGGCGGAAAAAAGCAGTCTGAACACCGAGTTTGCCGGCAGCCGCTCCTGCCCGGGCGAGAACTCACGCTCCTTCAGACGGTCCCAGGAGATAAAACAATCGCGCCTGATGGCCCGTTTTGACGAGCGCAGCAGGGCATCCCGCTGACGAAACTCTCCGGCTACCTCGGAGGGGAAGACGAATAGATGACGGGGGTCGTCGATGTGAGCTAACATGAGCTCGCTTATGTGATCATACTGCATAAAT
Source organism: Spirochaetaceae bacterium (assembly GCA_041686355.1). GTDB lineage: Bacteria > Spirochaetota > Spirochaetia > DSM-16054 > Sediminispirochaetaceae > DSBN01. Next base: position 6,825 of record JAWLDZ010000102.1, on the reverse strand, counting down.
TACTGCTACCACTGAACTCTCTTTTTTTCAAGCTGTTTACTGAATACCGCCAAGAAACCGCTGAGAAACCGATAAGAACAGTGCTGTGAAAGCTTGCACTCTCCCTCCAAGTATCATTACCATTAATACCATGGATTTAAACTTAAAAAATAAGGTAGTTATGGTCGCCGGTGCCAGCCGCGGTTTGGGGTACAGTGTAGCCCGAGTAGCCGCCCAGGAGGGTGCCCGGCTTTCAATCGGCAGCCGCTCACAGGAAAAGATAGATACAGCTGCGGAAACCCTGCACTCAGAAACGGGTTCTCCGGTCAGCGGCTTCACCCTCGATATGAGCAGTGCCGATTCAATTCGGCAGTGGGTAAGCGATACCCTCACCCTCTATGGTACCATCGATGCGGTGCTGGTCAATGCCGGAGGTCCTCCCTCGGGCACATTCTTCGACTTTCAGGATGAGGACTGGGAACAGGCCTTTCAACTGACCCTCATGTCGGCGGTTCGTTTAATACGTGAGGTAGCTCCGGTGATGAAGGAGAAGGGCAGCGGATCTATCCTGACCCTCACCTCAATTTCTGTAAAGCAGCCTATTGGAAACCTCATTCTTTCCAACGTAATGCGCAGCGGAGTAACCAGTTTGGTAAAAACGGTTTCAAACGAGTTTGCCCCCTATGGGATCCGCGTGAACAACATTATTCCCGGATTTTTCAGCACCGACCGCCTGCAGTCCCTCGATGCGGCTGCAGCCGACAGGCAGGGTATTCCGGTTGAGCAGGCTACCAAAGAACGGCAGAAGGCGGTTCCCCTGGGGAGGGATGGAGACCCCGACGAGTTCGGCCGCTCGGCGGTCTTTTTACTCTCCGATGCCGCCGGCTATGTCACCGGCCACTCCTACGTCATAGACGGAGGCAGTCTTCGTTCACTGATGTAGCTGTAAGCACCGCACCTGTCAGCAGCCGCCGCGGTTCATTGAGCGGTCCGACACCTCTTCCAGGCGCTTTACCTCAACCGAACGACCCTCTTGCAGTAGCTCGTCATAGTACGCCTTGGCTGATTTTTTAGGCTTGTTGGTAACCCTCACGCGAATACGGGTGTCCTCTTCTAACGCCCGTTCGACCCGCTCCACCGGTGCAGTTTCCAGGTACAGCCAGCAGTCGGTGCAGCACTTTTTATCTAAGAACTTCTTGAGGTTCTCTACATCAACCCAGCCGAAATGCGAACCATGCACCAGTATAACATCCCGGCCTTCACTGTCTTCTGTATGTGCGTCTGTACTCATTCCCTGCTCCTCAAAATTTCTCCTCGTAATTACTTTTCTGAACCTCTTATCAGTATAACAGCTATACCCGCCCAAGGTGAATTCTTTTATACTCCCCCGGACTTAATCCCTCTGTTTTTCTAAAGACACTGCTGAAATAGCTCAGTGATTCGTAGCCGCACTGTACGGCAACCTCGGAGAGACTCATATCCGGGTGCTGTACCATTATGTCCTTGCTGCGGGCTATGCGAAAAGAGTTGACATACTCAAAGGGGCGGTGGTTCATGGTTGCCTTAAACAGATGGCAAAGGTACTGCGGGGTTACATCGAGGGTAGCTGCCAGATCGTCGATGGTTATGATATCCCGATAGTGTTTTTCAATGAAATCGAATACCGGTTTCAGGCGGGAATACTTGGTTACCACAGGCTCATCATCGCTGCTGTGGGCAAATTTCATGAGAGTAATGAGAAAATCATACACCAGAGAAGAACACTCCAGGCCCTTGAGGCTGGAATCGGACAGAAGATGAGCAAAGGCAACCCGCATCTTGCTGACCAGCTGCTCGGCATGCAGCACCGAATATACCCCGGACCGTTTCAATCCGGCAGCATCCAAAACCGGCGGTAGATTCTTCCCGCCAAAGGTAAACCAGTGCACTTTCCAGGGCGAGGTAACCGGATAATAGCGATGGGAAACCCCCGGATACAGAAACATAGCCTGATCCGCTCCGATCACATATTTCTGCCCCTCTAGGTGCAGCACCCCCTCCCCCTCTTCACACTGAATCCACTGGTAGTGAGGAAAGCCCTTGGGCCGGTTGTGCGGGTCCATTTCCTGATGAAAATCGATTCCCACTCCCAAAAGGTAAAAGGGGAGCTTCAGTTCCATTTCGGTTAACACTGCAAAGGCAAATTTTCCCATAAGCTTTCGCCCACAGTATAAACCGGGCATCTTAAAATATCTACAATTACATTCAAATCTTATCATTGACCGAATACAAAGCCCGGCGCATAATTTTATTATAATTTCTTACCAAAAGAAATAAGTAAAAGGAGGATCTTTGTTTATGAAAAACAAGATTGTTATTAGTGTTCTCGCCGTACTGTTCGTCCTCGGCATGGCACCCCTATTTGCCGGTGGCCAGCAGGAAGGCGCGACCGAAGGCGCTCAGGCTGCAGAGCAGGATGTAGTCGTCTACAACTCGTACTGGAGCGATCCGGAACCCAAACGGGTTGAGGCTGAACTAATGGAGATGTTTCGAGAACAGAATCCAGACTCAAAGGTAATTCACAGTACCGTTGCCCACGAGGATTTCAAACAGGCCATCCGCGCCTACCTCACTTCATCAGCACCCCCTGATGTACTCACCTGGTTTGCCGGTAACCGCGCCCGCTTCTTCATAGATAAGGGCTTGATTATGGATATCAGCGATGTATGGGAAGAAGCCGGCTGGAACGAAAGCTATGCTAAGGGCTTCCGGGCAATGAGTTCGGTGGACGACAAACAGTACTTCCTGCCCGGAAACTGGTACTGGTGGGCAATCTACTACGATACCCGTGTGTTTGATGAATACGACATCGAAATTCCCGAAACCTGGGACGAGCTGATGGCGGTATGTGAAAAACTCAAAGACAACGGCGTAACCCCCTTTACAGTGGGTACCAAATACCGCTGGACCGCTGCCGCATGGTTCGACTACCTGAACATGCGTGTCAACGGCCCCGAGTTTCACATTAATCTGATGCTGGGCAAAGAAAGTTACGATGACGCCCGCGTGCTGAAGGTATTCAACGATTACTGGGGACCGATGATCGACAAGGGCTACTTTGTAGAAAGTCCGGCATCCTATGCCTGGGCCGAAGCAATTCCCTTTATGACCAACGGCGATGCAGCCATGTACCTGATGGGCGACTTCATCCGTGACTCCTACCCCGAAGAAGACCTCGAATACTTGGATTTCTTCCGCTTCCCGATTATCGACGAAAGTGTGCCGGTTGGCGAAGATGCCCCCACCGACGGCTACTTCATTCCGAAAAACAGCCAGAATCCGGAAATGGCAAAAAAACTGCTTAAATTCTTCGGTTCTAAGGAAGTTCAAGAGTATGTAGCTGAAGAGCTTGGACGGCTGGTAACCAACAACAATGTCGATACCTCAGTGTATAATGAAAACCAGTTGAAGGGCCGGGAACTTATCAACAAAGCCGACTATGTGGCTCAGTTCTACGATCGAGATACTACCCCTGAAATGGCCGACAAGGGCATGAACGGTTTTATGGAGTTCTGGCAGAACACCGACCAGGCTGAAGAGATACTCGAAAAACTGGAAAAATCCCGACAACAACTCTTCGAAGAGTAACTCACCATCTATTTTGCACAAGCGCCGGCGGCATATTGCCGCCGGCTTTTCATACCCAAAGGAGGTATCGCATGCTGGATGCGAAAACCCGCTATAAACTGATCCCCTACGCCTTTCTCGGTATTCCGGTTACCATCTATTTAATCTGGATTATCGGACCGATGTTGTACAGTTTTTATCTCAGCTTTACCAAGTGGGACGGTTTAACAGCACCGAAGTTTATCGGCAGCAAAAATTACCAGATGCTTTTACAAGATGAAGTCTTCTACATCAGTCTGTCCAATAATCTCGAGTGGATCATCCTGTTTATGACTATTCCCATCGCTCTCGGACTCACGCTGGCGATGGTTTTAAACAGGGATATCCCCGGAGCCAAGACCTTTAAGGCCAGCTTCTTTCTGCCTATGGTCCTGTCTCTGGTAGTCTGCGGCCTGGTCTGGTCCTGGCTGTACAGCCCCCACAGCGGTCTGATTAACGAGGTATTGCGGAGAATCGGCCTTGGAGATCTGGCGACCGGCTGGCTCAGCAATCCGAAAGTGGTTATGGAGGCGGTTATAGCCGTGGCAATTTGGCGACAAGTGGGCTACGTGATGGTGCTCTATCTGGCCGGACTCCAGAGTGTCGACCAGAATCTGCTGGATGCCGCGGAAGTAGACGGCGCCAGCGCAATACAGCGCTTTTTCAACGTACTTATGCCGCAACTGGCCCCGGTCACGGTCATTGTAATAGTTATCAGCATCATCGACTCCCTGCGCGCCTTCGACCTTGTTTCGGTAATGACCCGCGGCGGCCCCTACAATCAATCCAGCGTACTGGCAAATTTCATGTACATTGAAGCCTTCAACAACTACCGAATGGGCTACGGCGCCGCAATCGCCGTTATCATCTTTATTATCAGCTTGATGTTTATCATGTTCTACCTCACCAGAATAGCGCGGGAGGAAACCAATGCCTAAACGAAACAATGTTCCTCCGGCGGTAAAAATTGTTCTGTACCTGTTTCTGGTGGCAGTCACCCTGATCTGGCTGGTTCCCATTTTTATCGCCGTCATCACCAGTATGCGCACCAACGCCGACATCATGTCCCACGGCTTTTTGGCTATGCCGAAAACTATAAACCTAAAAAGCTATGTCGAGGCCTGGCAGCGGGGCGGCCTGCATAAGTACCTGCCCAACAGTTTTATCATCACCATGCCCTCACTGGTACTTACTCTGCTGCTTTCCTCGCTGGGAGCCTATTCCCTGGCACGCTTCAAGTTCAAGGGCCGTACCTTTTTCTACTTCATGTTTGTGGGAGGCACCATGCTCCCCTTTCAGATTCTGCTGCTGCCGGTATTCAGACTCTCGGATGCCCTGGGGATCTACGACACCTATTTCGCTTTAATTGCCATTCACACCGCCTTCCAGCTCGGTTTCTGTACTTTTGTACTACGCAATTATATGATGACCGTGCCTGTGCAGGTAATGGAATCGGCCCGGATCGACGGCTGCACCGAACTCGGCATCTGGGGTAAAATTATGCTGCCCCTGACACTCCCGGCTTTTGCCGCCATTGCTACACTGGAGTTCACCTGGATTTTTAACGACTATATCTGGCCGCTGGTGCTCATCCGCTCATCGGAAAAGATGCCCGTGACTACGGGACTGGCAACTCTGCAGGGACAGTACGTACAGGATTGGACGGTTATTATCTCGGGGGCCCTGCTGGCAACCATACCAACCCTGATCGTGTTTATTTTTCTGCAGCGCTACTTTATTGCCGGCCTAACCCTCGGTTCGAATAAATAATATTTTGGAGAATAGAATGCAGAAGAGAGACGGACGTTACTACGTGTATGACAACCCGATTAAAAAGAGCCACAGCCGGGCTGCCGAAAAATGGCAGCGCATGTTCATCAAAAAGTTTAACTACGACCCGCAGGAGGCCTACTCCCTCAGTCTGCAGGAAAATCCCTATTTAGGGCCGATCTTCGGCCTGAAAAATATCGTGCGGACCGAAGGCACGTCCAGTCCCGCCGGATCACCCCCGCCTATTGATCCTGAAAATGCAGTGATCATCAGTACCATTCGCATGGGTTTCGGACATTACCGAATTGCCATGGCCGGAGCCTCCGCCGCCCGGGCGATGGGTTTTACCCCCTATTGGTTAGATCTGCTGACTATCCCCGGAATTACCAGCGACGTAATCAACTGGTGTAATCGCTGGTACAGCCGCTGGTCGAGGATATCCCAGAGAAGTGCGCTTTTTGAAAAGTACATCTGGGAACCGGTGACTACCGGAGAACCCACTCTACCTCTCCTTTCTTGGCTGCTGAACAGCTGGATAGTAGGCTGGCCGTGGCGTTTTCTAAAAACAAATGTGAAAGACTATAAGATGAGCGAACTCTTCAGAAACCTCCATCAGGCCTTACCCCAGGAGGCGCCTATCTTGACCGCCCATATGTGGAACTCCATGGGAGCGGTAGCCGGAGGAATGACGAACGTGGTCGATATGATGTTTGACAACTGGCCGATGGCCTTTCAACTGACCGAGGGGGCCAAGCACGGCGTACAGTCCCCCTCCGGCTACTACGGCTTCCGCAGCATGCGCGGCTTTGATGAATCCGGCAAGGTGCTCAACCCTCTCCCCTCGGATGCGATTTACTACACCGGCCACCATGTCGACCATGAACTGGTAGAGAACATCGAGGCGGACTGTGCAGCCCGTCTGCGCCGGGTCCATAGCCGGGAACCCCGCCGCTTTATGATCACCATGGGCGGGGCCGGAGCTCAGCGGGAGCTGTTTAAAGCGGTTATCGAACACTGCCTGCCCCTTATCCGCGAAGATAAGCTGAGTCTGTTTGTAAACCTGGGCGACCACAGGGATAACTGGGAGTGGCTGCAGGACGAGCTTGGCAACCGTACCGAACAGCTGCACAGCCATTTCGACTGGGAGGATACTCGCAATTTTACCGATTCAATTCGGGAAAAACCGGTCCACGGGCTGCATGTATTTCTCCACGACAATATCTTTCATGCCGTGTATGCCACCAACTACCTCATGCGCGTAACCGATGTCATGATTACCAAGCCAAGTGAGCTTGCCTTCTACCCGATCCCGAAGATTTTTAACAAGCGGGTCGGCGGCCATGAGATGTGGGGTGCAGTGCGGGGCGCTGAAATCGGTGACGGCAGCATTGAAACCAGAAGCATCGAACATACCCTGCAGGCGATCGACCT
>JAWLDZ010000101.1:0-7566 GCA_041686355.1 Spirochaetaceae bacterium | reverse complement strand
CGGCGGCCATGAGATGTGGGGTGCAGTGCGGGGCGCTGAAATCGGTGACGGCAGCATTGAAACCAGAAGCATCGAACATACCCTGCAGGCGATCGACCTAATGGCCAACGAGGATGACCTGCTGGAGATGTACTGCGAACAGATTATTAAAAATAAGAAAATCGGAACCTACGACGGTGCCTATAAGTGTGTCGAACTGGCTACGGGTAAAAAGTTTACCCGATAGCTGAGCCGGCCGCAACAGTTATTACAGGAGCCCTGTGTGCAGGAAAACAAATTTGTTCTTATGGCGGTTCTATTCTATGGCCTTCTGGGGGGAATCGGGATTGGCTGGGCCTATTTTGCCCGCGGAGAGTGGCTGCTGAATTTCAGCCCCCGGAGAGACCACCTCGCTTATGAAATTGCCCTTGTACTGGTGGTGCTCCTGCTGCACAGCCTCTTCGATATAGTAGGTCCACGAAAAGTGCCGGCCATTGCCCGCTTCTGGAATACACTGCATGCCGCCCTCGGGCCGCTGCGGATTTCATCGATTCTGTTGTTAGCTTTACTGAGTGCCTATGGAGAGGAGCTTTTCTTCCGCGGTGCTCTTCAGCCGGCCATCGGCTATATCGGAGCCACCCTCCTGTTCGCGGCAAGCCACTTTCCACCTCAGAAGAACATGCTTATCTGGCCCCTCTATGCCCTGCTTATGGGGGCCGCCCTAGGCTACCTGCGGATTCTCGGCGGAGATATTTACTCGGCGGTACTGCTCCATTTTGCGGCCAACACTATTTCGCTTTACCTGCTTAGAAAAGCTGTATAAGCCCGCGAACAAACAGAACTGCAATTACTCCGCTCACCGACAGCTTCACCACGATAGCCAGCATTGTCCCGTTAAAAACCCCTAGGGCCGCTTTCAACGGTTTTCGTCCCTTACGCATCACCAGTAGTTCACCCGCCAGGGCTCCAAGAAAAGCCCCGATCACCGTACCGAAGGGCGGGAAGAAGATGGTTCCGATCAGCATACCGAGCACGCTGCCCCAGATTCCGGCCTTCCCTGCCCCTGAACGACGGCTGGTGAGTACCGGCAGGATAGAATCGAGCACCGCCGCCCCCACAGCGGCAACCGCCATTACAATCAGCACCCATAGGGCAAAGATGTCCCATCCCCCCGCCCAGGAGACTAGTAACAGAGCTAAGTAGGCAACTGGAGGACCAGGGATAACCGGAACAATACAACCGATCAAACCCGCCACAACTATCGCAGAACCAAGTACCGCTACAAGAATTTCTACTATCATAGCCCTATTTTTGCACAAATGGAGAAATTTTACAATTGTTCTCCACCATAGTATGTGGTATAGTTATGCACAGAAAGTTGAGGCACATTTATGGAATTCTCGAAACATTTTCCAGAAAAATCTGATCAAACCGCTGCAATCCAACGTCTTGAAGAAGAAAATCGGCAGTTGCGCCTCAGCCGAGCCCATTATCACTCTATGTTTTCCCACTCAAAGGTAGCCATCTGGGAGGAAGATTTCACGGACGTAATGGCTGCCCTGGATCAACTGAACATATCCTCGGTTGAGGAACTGGACACCTATCTTACGGCGGATCCTAACCGTGTGTTTGATATTATGAGTCGTGCAAGGGTCCACGATGTAAATCCGGCTACCGTTTCCATGTTCGGGGCAGATAGCAAAGAAGAGCTAATTAGTTCGATTCAACAGGTTCTTACCCCACATACTCTTCCCTTTCTGCACAGAGAGCTGCGTGCACTTTGGAAGGGTGAACGTTATTTCGAGGGGGAGACGATCAACCGAACCCTAGATAACCGGCTGCTCCACTTGCTGGTTACCATCAGCATAATCGATGAGGGAGAAAGCGCCGGCCACGTGCTGGTGAGCATGATGGATATTACCGATCGAATGCACAGAGAACAGCATCAGGCGAAGCTGCTGGATGAAATCCAACAGAGACAGCTGTATGCAGAAATAATGCAGGAGGTCACAATTGCCCTTACCAGCCGCATACAACGCGACCCTCTGCTGGATACCATTCTGGAGCAGGTACAGCGCCTGGTAGAATACAACTCGGGCAACATCAGGCTGCTCCATGGAGATACAGCCGATATTGTGCGCAGCCGGGGATATGAAGAACGTGGGGCCGAGGGGTTTATCTCCACTCTGAATATGCGGCTTGAGGATTTTCCCCTTCAGAGAGAGGCCATCCAGACCAGGCGGCCGGTAGTAGTACAGAACACTAAAACCCACCCCAACTGGTTTTATTACCCTGAAACCGACTATATTCACTCCTTTCTGCTGGTTCCTATCTTCACCCAGGACAAGGTGTACGGACTGCTCAGCATCGAGCACCAGGATCCGGGGGCCTACAGCCAGGAGACGGCAGAGAAACTCCTGCCCCTTGCCCATGCAGCGGCAATCGCATTTGCCCGCAGCGAACTCTACGAACAGCTCAATGCCGAACTGGAGGCCAAACAGAGGGCTCAGGAGGAATTGGCCGCCTCAAACGAACAGAAGGACACCCTGCTTAAAGAGATTCATCACCGCATCAAAAACAACCTCTCCCTGATAAGCAGCTTGATTAACCTACAAAGCTACCGCACCGAAGAGCCGGCTATTCAGGAGATGTTGGAACAGCTCCGCGGGAAGATCCTCTCAATTTCAATGGTCCATGAAAAACTGTACCGCAGTACCGACTTCCAGAATGTGTCCCTCCACGAGTATATTCGCGATTTACTCCTTACGCTGGAAAGCACCGCCGGTGCAACTGAAGTTCACACGCAGGTTGATATCGGTGAACAGGTGGTACTGAACACAAACACCCTTATACCGGTGGGGCTCATACTCACAGAACTGTTTACCAACAGCACCAAATATGTCCAGCCCCCGGAGGGAGAGGAAATTCGGTTCAGTGTACACGGTTTGCTGGAGGCCGACACAGTTACCCTGCGCGTGAGGGACAACGGACCCGGACTTCCCGGCTTCAGCAAGGACAATCGAATCGATACGGAAGAGGGGCTCGGGCTTACCCTGGTGCAGAACCTTATAGAACAAATAGATGGTACCCTGGAAATGAAAGAGCCGCCGGGGTTTCATATACAGCTGGAGTTTCCCGTCTAAGCTTCGTTTTCACTTTACCAGCGATGGTGGACCAGTGGTTTTACTTTGTGAATATACAGCTGCTCTATCCGGTTAAACACATCCGTAGGAATCGGAGGAAATTCCGAGGCTTGCACATTGCTCAGCAGCTGCTCGGGTTTTGAGGCTCCGGGGATTATTGTAGAAACCTGGGAGTGCATCAGAATCCAGCGCAGGGCGGTTTGAGCCAGGGTAGACTCCCGGCATTCCGCACATATCTCCTTCAGCTCTTCTACCAATTCCAGTCCCCGCTCATACTCAATACCTGCAAAGGTCTCACCCTTATCAAAGGCCTCACCGGATCGATTAAAAAAGCGATGGTCGCCTTCGTTAAACGTTGAATCCCGGGAGAATTTACCGGTAAGCAGCCCGCTGGCCAGGGGAACTCTTATTATCAGCCCCACATCTTTACGCTGGGCCTGCTCAAAAAAGAGCTCCGCCGGACGTTGGCGGAAAATATTAAATATTATCTGCACCGTGGCTACATTCGGGTACTCGATTGCTTTGAGGCCCTCTTCCACTTTCTCTACGCTGACTCCGAATCGGCCTATTTTCCCTTCCGTCTGCAGACGGTCGAACAATTCAAAAATTTCCGGGCGGTAATATACCTCGGTAGGGGGACAGTGCAGCTGCATCAAGTCTATTCGCTCCAGACCGCTGTTTTTCAGGCTCGACTCGACAAAGCCGCGCAGCAGCTCCGGGGTATAGCCCTCCGAGACATGGGGCGAGATTTTACGCCCGCTCTTGCTGGCCACATACACCTGCTCCCGGCGGCTGCGGACGACCCTGCCCACCGCCGCCTCACTCTTTCCATCTTCATAGACATCGGCGGTGTCAATGAAATTCACCCCGTTGTCGATAGCTTCATGTATAATGCGTTCGGCATGGGCATCATCAAAACCGCTGCCCCATTTTCCGCCCACCTGCCATGTGCCTAATGAAACCTCTGAGATATGGTAATCGGTTTTTCCCAAGCGTCGATAATTCATATAAACCTCTCCTGCTTAAATTATTATTTAGAATAGAGCTCTTTACTCCCCTCCGTATTCTTTTGAAAGTGAAAATCAAACTCAAGCAGCACCATCATGCCCCTGAAACTGTCGTTCTCCAAGCCCTCCGGCCGCCAGTAGTCCTCCCAGCCATCCTCAATACTTATTCGGGAAAAGCGGCAGCTCAACATAGAACTAATAGCGGCGTTGCTCTTTTCGATAAACCCAAATGAAATCAGGCTATTCCCACCCTGCAAGTCCTCGACCTTCACCGGGTAGTTTAAAGGGATAATTGTAGTATCCGACGGCGCAGCTTCGCTTACGTTTATCCACACATATTCAAACTCCAACAGCAGCTGCTGCCCGGCTGCAGCTTCGCTTCCCGGAAGCAGTCTGACATGCACGTGCGGTTCAATTGCACTGCCCTCCATATACGAGTGCGGCAGCTGCACATTGAAATAGGCATTCTGAAACAACCCCTTCCCATCCCGGCCATGATCGAAGCCATAGCCCCAAATACCACTGTAGGAGCGACTGCGCTTCGAATTGCCGTACAAACAAACCCGTTTTGGAGCCTGGGTATGCTGCAATTCCCCGAGACTCACCATATCTGCGGTCACCCTGACATCATCCCACATACCTGTACACTCCTTACTGCTTGGTGAACTTCTATGAATTACATCATACTAGCTTAAGAGTAATTACGCAAAATTTTATTTTCTCACCACGTGCCGCCACCTGCCCACCCCCTGCAGCTCACCAATACCTGGAGGGGGAAAAAAACCGTGTGTTTTATACGATCCTGTCATTTCTATTTGCCTTTGCCTATTTTTACAACTATTATTCAAAGAAAAATACGGAGGCCCTCGGATGCCAAAAAAGCGCCTTACCCTTCCACTCACCATTCCCTCACTAGGGTTTATTTTTATAGTTTCCCTAGTGCTGATACTATTCAGCGGCTGTTCAGGCCCGCCGGAATCGGAAACTGGAACCAATGACAGCCCGCAAGAACAACCGCCCTTGGCAGTGGAAGCTCTGGAGGTAAGCACAGGCCCGCTCATCACCCAAATTACCGGCTCCGGAACAATATCCGGTAGCAGCGAAGCTCTGGTAGTCAGCCAAACCCAGGGGATCATCGAGCAGGTGAGTTTCGAGTTAGGCCGGAAAGTTGCAAAGGGCGAGACCCTGGTACAGGTAGATTCAGAGATTGCCCGCTTGAACATGGAGCAGGCAGGTGAGCAGCTGGAAAATGCGCGCATCGATTATCAAACCAAACAGAGGCTCGTAGAGCAGGGCGGTGCTTCGAGGGCCGAACTATTGCGGGCCCGCAGTGCCTTGCGGGGAGCCGAAGCCCGCTATAAGCAGACTCAGAAAACCTTCGAAGACTGTTCAATCACCGCTCCTATTTCAGGCTTTATCGCTGAAAAACAGGCCACCGCCACAATTGGAAACTACCTCTCCCCGGGGATGCAGGTGGCTAAAGTAGTAAACCTGGATACGCTCCGTCTGCAGCTCTCGGTTGGCGAAGGGGTAATCGGGCAGGTCCGGGAGGGTTCTTCCGCCACGGTGACCATACCGGCTGCCTGTGAGGGGCAGAGCTTCTCGGCTCAGGTCACAGCGATTGCCGCCGGCAGCGATCCGGGCACCGGCAGTTATCCGGTGGTGTTGGAGTTTGAGAACCAGTGCGGTACCGCCGTAAAATCGGGGATGTCCGCCGAAGCCTCAATCACTCCCGCCGGTGACAGGGAGGTCCTTATTATCCCCTCCGCCGCCTTAGCCCGCCGTAACGAACAGGAGGTGGTATTTATCGCCGATCAGGGCACAGTGAAAGTGCAACCCATCAGCCAGGGCCGTCGGGTGGGAAATCGAATAGAGGTTGTGCAGGGCCTGGAAGCCGGGAACCTGTTGATTATATCGGGTACTACCAGTCTGAGCGATGGCGATCGGGTGGCGGCGACTAAAGTCGGAGAGAGCGGGAGTTGGCAATGAGTATAGGTTCATTTTCAGTCCGCAACCCGGTATTGATCAATATCCTGATGGTTACTCTGCTGGTATTGGGGGTGTTCAGTGTAGTACGCCTGCCGAAGGAGCAGTTTTCGGAAGTCCCCTTTTACTGGGCAAATATCGTGGTTCCCTATCCTGGCGTTTCAGCTGAAGACGTCGAAGAGACTGTCACTATTCCGATAGAAAACCAGTATCGGGACATAGAAAAACTGAAAAGAATTCAGTCGGTAACCAGTGAGGGTCTCTCACTAGTGCGTATCGAGTTTGACGACGGAATTTCCAGCAGAGAGTTTGATAAGCTTTTCCAGGAGGTGCAAACCCGCTTCGGGAAAGTCAGTCTTCCGGAGGGCACCCTGCGGGAGGAGATCGACGATTTTTCAGCCGCCGATTTTCTGCCGGTCATCGAAGTTATCCTGAGCGGCGATGTCGATTACGATACCCTGAACATGAAGGCGGTAGAGCTCAAAGAGCGCATTGAAAATGTGTCCGACGTCTCCAACATCGAAGTGGTAGGCAGCCGGGACCGTCAGATTCTTATCCAAACGGATGCGCAAAAGTTAGAAGCCCTGGGCATATCCCTGGATGCGGTAATAGATTCCGTGGGACGCAGCAATACCTCCGTACCCGGGGGAACTCTTAAAACTCCAAACCGTAATTATATCCTGCGGACCCTTGGAAAGCTGGAAGAAGCCCGGGAATTTGAGCAGCTGATAGTCCGCACCAGTGGCTCCGGGAGGGTTAAAGTTGGTGATGTGGCCACCGCACGCGAAGTCTACGAGGAGGAAGGGGCCCGCGCCCGCTTTAACGGGGTTCAATCGATTAACTTCAAAATTTCTAAAGTTTCCGGTGGCGACAGCCTTACCGTTACCGGCGGAGTAAAGGAAGTGGTGGAGGAATTTCAAAACACCCTTCCCGCCGGAATGAGCATTTCCGTATTCAACGACTCAACTGTTCAAATCCAGGACAGCATTAACACCCTGTTAAACAATTTTCTCTTCGGCTTTCTGCTGCTGATATTCATTCTCTTTTTGTTCATCGGTTTCAGGAATGCCCTTATTACTGCAGTCGGAATCCCGGTTACCTTTGCCATTACCTTTCTGCTGCTCGAATACATGGGCGAGAGCTTTAATACCAACACCCTGTTCGGTCTGGTCCTGGTGCTGGGCCTGGTAGTGGACCATGCAATCGTAATAATCGAGAACAGCTACCGGCTGCAGCAGGATGGCCTCTCGCGAATCGATGCCGCCATTGAAGGGACCAATCAGGTAGCCTGGCCGGTGATCGCCGCCACGGCCACCACTGTGGCCGCCTTTTTACCCCTGATGATTCTTCCGGGAACCATCGGCAAATTTTTACGAGTTATCCCGATCACCGTTTCCGTGGCTTTACTTGCATCTACCTTTGAAGCCCTGGTATTTCTCCCGGTTCATTTT
>JAWLDZ010000100.1:0-7958 GCA_041686355.1 Spirochaetaceae bacterium | reverse complement strand
GGCTATAGACAATCAAAATAAGAGTCGATAAACTGTCTAAACTTTTTTATGGGGATTATATGAGTCCGACTATACGCAATGCAATTTTCCGCCACTTGATCCACGATTATACAGAACCCATTCGTGATCCTCTATGGCAGCACATCTATCTTTCCCCTGGGATCAAACGGCTGGTTGCCCTGGATTCATTTCAGAAACTCGGCCGGATAAAGCAACTGGGTCCGGCCTTTCACGTATATCCGGGAGCCGTACATACGCGACTCAACCACAGTCTGGGTGTTTTTCACCTGTCACGACTGCTGCTGCTGGCACTGCTGGAGCGTAGTGAAGAGTTGCCCCTGACCTTGGAAGGGGTGAAGGCATTTTTAGCTGCTGCTCTGCTGCACGACCTTGGCCACTTTCCCTTTGCCCATTCACTGAAAGAGCTCCCCTTAAAAGAGCATGAACAGCTGACCGCCGAAGGACTGCTCGCTGAACCGCTCGCCACCGCCCTCCGTGAGTGGGTGGGCTGCAGTCCGGAAATGGTGGCTGCCATCGTAGATGAACATATGGAACTTCCCGAGGAAACAGAGATCCCCTTCTACCGCCGCCTGCTCTCGGGGGTGCTGGACCCGGATAAGCTGGATTATCTTAACCGGGACGCCTTCTTCTGTGGAGTGCCCTACGGTATGCAGGATACGCAGTTTGTCCTGCACAAAATGCTGCCCCACCCGACACTGGGTATTGCAGTGGAGGCGGACGGAGTGACCGCCGTAGAAAATGTACTGTTCTCCAAGTACCTCATGTATCGTACCGTGTACTGGCACAGGGCAGTCCGTATCGCAACGGCAATGATTAAGCAGGCAGTCTATTCCGGAATGGTTGATAAAAGGTTTGCGGTGGAAGACCTGTACTGGCTGGATGACGAGGAGTTTTTCCGCAAATTTCCGGCCGACTCCTATGCCCCGTTTCAGCTGATAGAACAGGTAGTCCACCGACGGTTATACAAAACCGCCTACGAAGCCCCCTTTGACTCACAAAACCTCACCCATACAGCTCTTACCCAGCTCGAGAATCGTAACGTCGTTCAGGAGGAGATTGCCGGTCGCCTGAGCTCGCTTCTAAAACAAACAGTGCAGCCCTATGAGGTCCTGATCGATATACCCGAGCCGATCTCCTTTGAGGTTGATCTTCCCATCTATCAACAGGGAAGCTATGTACCCTTCACAGAATCCGGATCGGTATTCAGCGGCCCGGTGGTCAAGGGCTTTACCGATTCTTTGCGGAAGCTGCGAATCTACCTTCCCCCCGAACTCGCCCAAAAAGTACATGAGCAGAATACAAAGCTGTTATGATTGAAGTCAGCGAGTTAATGGAGGGGAAAATCCCTCCATGGGTCCGTCGTTTTGTGAAGTACACCGGCCGGGGAATCAACCACCACTCCATGATCAAGGAAAACGACTCGGTGTTGATCTCGGTCTCCGGCGGAAAGGACTCACTTGCCCTAAGTCTAGCTCTGGCCATGCGGAAGCGATGGCTGCCGATTGACTATCAGCTGCGGGCCTTGCACATTGACTGGGCCGAATACCCCATTCCTGATGATAAAATGGAGGCGCTGCAGGAGTTTTTCAGGGAACTCAAGATTCCCTTTGAAACTACCCGTTCCCACATGTTTGCCTCCGGATTCAATGGAAAGTTTAACTGTTACCTCTGTTCGCGCAACCGCCGCAGAATTCTATTTGAATATGCACGGGACCATAATATCTCGCTTATTGCAATGGGACATCACATGGACGATATCGTTGAAACAACACTTATCAATTTGTGCTTCAGGGCTAGATTTGAATCGATGAAGCCGGTACAGGAGTTTTTCGAGGGCAAACTGCATGTAATTCGCCCAATGTGTGAGGTAAGGGAATCGAAAATTGAAAAAATTGCGCGGGAGGTTCGCATGCCGATTGCAAAAGCCCCCTGCCCCTATGATAAAACAAATATCCGTTCACAGTTGAAACCGATTGTTTCTAAGCTTTCTTCACTTGATCGTTATACTCGCGAACATATTTATGATGCTCTGAATTATGCAAAAGATGAGCCAAAATGACTTGCATCAAGCTGAATAGTCACGTATTGTGAACTATAAGGACAGGACGAAATGAAATACTCAAAAATAATGAAAGAGAGAATCAGGCGAGTACAAGTTTTGTTTAAAGAACTTGGCTATGAACTCTTCGATGAAGAGCGTCTAGAAGAGAGCTACAGTACCGCCTTTGTGCACTCCAATGGCCTGCAGGGTATGTTTTTTATAGAAAAAGAGAACCGCTTTTTGGAAGTGGTGTATAATCTAACCTTTAGTTCACAGTTGGCAGGGTTTGTACAACACAAAATGCCGGAGGTGTTTGAAACCTGCTTTGAATACGGCTGTTATATGAGTACCTTTGCCGATGAGTACGCAATAAATATTTCTCTTTTCAGCAAAGTATACTTTTCCGGATTAAACTACTACAGTTTAAAAGATACAATGGCGGACTTTTACCGCTGCAGCACATCGGTAAAAGAGTTAGTCAGTTTAACCCACGGATAAAGGGGCGGACGATGGATATTCACAACAGCATGGAAGAGTTTGTTTTTGAAACCGTAAACGAAATATTCGAAGAGAAGGCTAAAAGTGGATTTCCCCTGGCCCACTGCTATCAATGCCGTCTCGATGTTGCCTGTTATGTACTCAATCGTATCAAACCCGAATATATCATCTCCGGCCGTGGTTTGGCGCACTACGAGAGTGAATACCAGGACCACCTGCAGACCAGTGCAGACATTGTTGCCTTGGTAAATGAGGGACTTCGAAAAATTGATTCGAGGCGGCGGCCTTACTATGCAGACAGTCCGCGAGAAAAACCGGAAATTTCCGTAGGACCGGTGTATAATTTCCCGGCGATTATCGGACGGATTTTGCATGGAACCACCTTTGAACCATTGATGAATATCAACGTGGCCCTGCTGCGGGACAGCGAGTCGGTACCGATGATCGACCCTACCTGGCAGAACCCCTATTTTGTCGTCGAAAGTACCCGCGGTCACTTCACCTTTTTGCCCCATCCTGAAAAAGCAGAGAAGCTCGGAGATCAAAAGAGTTTTTCCTTTGAGGTGTATATCGATGTGAAAGGCTTTAGCCCGCTGCAGCATTTTTTTGAAATGAATATAACCGCGCATGATGTGGTACTGCATAACTTTTCGGCTCAGAATACCTACAAAATAGGAGAGCTGTACCTTTTTCCGGAGGATGTCCCAATGGAGCAGAACGAGTAGACAGCCTCGTGGATACTTAGGAGTAGAACTCCGTATGAGTAACGATATCCTGCACACGCCCAGGCACTTCCTGCTCGACAAACAGAATTACCTTCTGGATTACCTCGTCACCATGTTTTTTAGAGTTACTGACAAGCCCCGCTCCTATCTGGGAAAAGGTGGTGGATTCATGCAGATCGACCTCTGCGGCGGATATTTTAAATTTGCTGTGGAGTCGTTGTTTAAGAGACTGAACTACTCTTCGTTTTTCCTTCAGATTGGTGGCATCGGGGAGGTATATAATAAACTGTATTAAGCTTACAACCATAATTACTCTTTATCATCAAGGATATCTCCGATTGTATCGAGGCTCAGATCACTATGCAAGCGGTCTTCCTGAGCTTTCATTCGTTCCTTGAGGGGCAGATATTCCCGATTGTACAAAGCTGCAAGACGATAGATATCATCATTTTTGTAACGGGTTGGAATTTCTACCTCCAGTTTGTAGCCGTTTTCGGCAAATCCGCGCCGCATAATATGCACCGGATCACTGATGGTCAGGGCAAAATGCGGACTGTAATACAGCAGTAGTACCAGTACCAGCAGAACAATTAAGACAAAAAAGGCCAAACTTTGCACTGCTCGGTCAACTAACTCCGGCTTGAGGGAGAGAAAAAAGTCGTAAGCGCCGATTTGACGATACTTATAATCGGTAGGCCCGTACATAGAACGGTAATAGCTGTTCTCATATCTGGAATATAGGGTCTCCTGCCCTTCTTTTATGATCAGCAGTGTGGGAAGTGCCTCTGCAAGCTGCTTACTGTCAGTACCCTGAAAGCGCTGCAGCAGACGCGTTTCGGTCGTCTCCAGGACTTCGGCTCTGTCCGGGGCCGTCGGAAGAATAGGTTGAAGCAGCGAGACCAGTAAGAGAGTGGCCACGGTGACCGTGACGGCCAGGCTGGTGATCAGCGCCACGTGTCGCTGAGCCATCACGGAACCGGTGTACTTTATCTTTTTGAAGACCTTCAGAACCCTAAGCAGACGCAGGATACGTGCAACCCGGATAGCCTTTGCAACTTTAAGCACGTTAAACACCCCGCCCAGGCTGCTGAGGGTGCCGCCGCCCAGAAAAACCGCCGCCATAAGAGGTCCACTACGAAACAACAATAGCGGCACAGAGGCGAAGAAGTCTATCCAGCCCTTTCGATGCAGCAGGTAATCCGCAGCTTCCCTGCGAAAGGCGGCGCTAAAGAACCGAATTAAAAACTCGAATGTAAAAAACAGGTCAAAGATGAAGCCGCTGATCAATAGGACTTTCCGAACGTCCCAACTCCAGCCGCCAATAAGAGCCGCATCTTCTAAAAAGGTCTGGATCAGCACCAGAATGATTGCCAGGACTACTAGGCCTTCGAAAAAACTGCGCACTTTCCCCTGTTCCACTTTTACCATCCCTGCTCAGCTGCAATTTTAAACAATTCATCGATCATTTTTATATCGTACCCAAAATAGCGATAATTCTTCCGGGCTACACTAAACCAGCTTTTCTCAGGACTGACCGCCCCGCGATCAATCTGCATATTCGGCTTATACTCGTGGGCCAAACTGCTCAACAGGAGGGTCAACCTTCCCGTGGCAGGAACCCGGGAGTTATCAAGAAAGGAGATATTACTCTCCACACCACTGCGTATGGCGGGTTCGGGAAAATGTGGAAGCCTTTCAGCAAGTCCCTGAGTCACTTTATCGGTAATACTCGGCTGAAAGTTGCCGCGCTGCCGTCGTACTGAAGACCCTGCCTCACGACCATCTCCGCTTACTAAGTAGACCGCCGGACGCAGCAATAATGATACCTTCAGCATGTGCTTCAGCTCTTCTTTACTCATCCTCAGACGTTGTACCTTTTCCAACTCAAAGCGAATATAGTTGCGAGTTTGATAGATCTGCTCGATATATTTTTCAGACAAACGATAGGCTAAAGCGTTGAAGCTTCCGGTTAAAGCCCGCCTGCCTTCACCAGTGTGGGCTACCTGTCCGGTTAGTTTCAGCAACTCGGTTTTCATCTCTTCCTGGGAAACCCTGGGCATCCCCAAAAAAGCGGCAAAGGACATATCAAGCTGCTCAACAATAAAACGATTCATATACCCCTTTAGGGCAAAATCGGTGATTTTGAAGAGTTCGGTAATCAGCATCGACCGTATGTGTGCCCAACTGTTCCCGGGAAAAAAACGGCTTGAGGAGAGCGTCGGGTAAAGTGCACGGGCATTCAGCTCTAGAAAGGCCAGCAACTGTTCCTCTTTCTGCAGGGGTGTTTGATTTCGTAGTGCGGGATTTTCCAGTAAATGTCGAACAAATCCCTCTGCTTTTTCTTTTTCGCTGCTCATTTACTCTTATTTCGTCAAAAAACTGATTTACATGATCCCTTGAGTGTAAAATAATTATACGATGATTCGGCTGTATGTGACACCATTTTTTCTCTTTCTTCTTCTGCTGTGGGTTGGCTCTTACTCCTCGGTTTTCCCTCGAGATATACCTCTGCCCGAAGAAGAGGCTCCACAGGCTCTGTTCTCAGCCGAACTCTATGATGCAGATGTAGATTTTTTTATTGAGGGCAGCTGGACAGCCTCACTGCAGGGAGGCACAGGCATCACCTGGGGGGATGGAGTTGAAGGTGTTCAGCCGGCGGTACTTTCGGATTTTACAGACGGCTTTAAGTTTGAACAGGTGCCCCAGCTGAACCTGTCGCTATGGTACATGGACCGCTATTTTTTTGAAACTACCATTACCGAAGAGCAGCAGCTCGAGACTTTCTTATTCGGATACTTCGGGCAGGAGGGAGATTTTCTCCAGGAAGCTCGAGCCGGTAATACCGACATCGGATTCGGAGACTACGGTATGTTTTCTATCCCGGCCGCCTCGCGCCACTCTCTGGGCGCCTACGGCCGTTTTGAAGGGGGCTACTCGGAACACCACCTGGCCGCGCGGTACGACCCGGCCCAGCTTGAGGAACTGCACTTCCGCGGCAGCCGCCTGATCGAGGAGCAGCGGGTTGCACCGGGGGATTTTCGCCGGGGCCGCTTTTTTGTCCTGCCCGACGCGGACATAGATTTCCTGCGGGTTTACCTACGCGATGACCGGGACGGCACCATGGATGATGACGCCGACCGCAGCTACCGCCGCCTGGATGAGGACGATATGGTGTACTCCCTTGAAGAGGGCCTGCTGTTCCTGCGCCAACCGGCCACCTCAGACGTGGTGGTGTATTATGAGAAAGGAGTGGACTCCGTGGGTGACGTTGGACTTGGTACAGGTGCGCTGGCGGGTATCACCGGAACTGGGGAAGATGCTGTCTTGGATTTAGATTCTTCGATTGATTTTTATTGGGCTGCCCTTTCCACTAGTGATCCGTACACTGATTATTTTAAATTTGCCGATATAGATGATTTTGAGGATTGGCAGCGAACAATAAACGGCGATGAAGCCCTCCTGCTCTACAGCCCCGGTCAGTGGAGCCCCTTTGAGCTGCTGTCGGTGTACAATGCCGGAGCTGCGGTGAAGGCTGATGAGGGAAACACCACTTTGTGGCTGGCCGCGAAGAACTCCTCCGGGGGCAGTCGCCTGCCGATCGAGCAATTCCAGGATGCGGATAAGGCGCGTATCGCCCCCAGCGGGTTTGATCTGCGCAGCCACGAAGCCCGCTACCCGCTGCTGGTCTATACCGATGAGAGCAGTTGGGCACAGTCGCTGTATGGGCCGGGTCCAGGAGGCGGGACCGAAGCGATAGACCGGGAACTGCGCTTTGAGCAGCTCTCCCAGGCCGGGGGCTACAACCTCGGCAGCAACGCGCTGGAGGGCTCGATCACGGTACTGCGAAACGGGGTACCGGAGCAGCGCTTTTCCTTTAACCCCGACACGGGGGAACTAAACTTTTTCATTCCCCCCAGCCAGAATGAACGCATTGATATTCGCTATCGTACCACCAGCGCCCAGGCCATCGGGGGAGATATTTTTGCGGCGGCGATCAACCGCTTCAACTTTAACGAGCAGTGGTCGGCTGACCTAAACCTTGGACTGCGCTGGAACGCTGACCCCAACGCCTATATTACCGAAACCGGAGAGGCAGAGGGCTCAATGCTGGCGGCCGGGCAGCTCAGCTATCAAAGCGACCGGCTCAATTTCGAACTCGAATCGGGGGTGAATGTCCGCAGTCCCAATACCACCGGACGGCTGCGCCTCTTCGGCATGGACGACAGCGCCTACCCGGTTTCCATGAACCCCGAGCTGATGTACCCAGGCGCTCCGGTGATTGATGGTTCTCAAGGTGGAGTTGTAGGGGGCTATAATGAAGCTTCACCAGCAATAAACGAAGGAAATGACCTGCCCCATTCCTCCCGGGGAGAACTATTTTTCAGCGACTTCTACAACTACAGTTTTGCCGGGGGGTATCAGCTGCAGCACTACAGCTGGGACCCGCCCTCGGATCAAACATACCCCTACTCCCAGAGCGGCGGCACTAACCGTACCGGCCCTTACATTGCCGCCACCGGCAGCGAGACCGAGGGCAATGCAATGGTCATGGAATATGACTTGGAAAATGGCGATTGGGTGGGAGGCACTATTCCTTTAGCCGACGGCAGCGGAGCGGTGGACCTGTCCCATGTGCAGGCCATTACCCTGCTGGTCAAACATATCGGGCGCGG
>JAWLDZ010000099.1:0-7989 GCA_041686355.1 Spirochaetaceae bacterium | reverse complement strand
TTCATCCTGAAAGCGGGCAAAAAACATGGCAATGATGGTGATGATAATAAGCGAGGGTCCGACCATCCCGGCGGTGGAGGCCAGTGCACCCCACACACCTCGGCGCTTGTAGCCGACAAAGGTAGCGGTATTGATCGCAATAATTCCGGGGGTTGCCTGGGCGATGGCGTAGTAGTCGATGAGCTCGGAGTCGCTGAGCCAATCCCGGTCCTCCACCATCTCCCGGCGAAGCATCGGCAGCATCACATACCCGCCGCCGATGGAAAACAGGCCAATCTTAAAAAATATGATAAAAAGGTTCAGTAGTTCGCGTAGCATTGCTTTTCCATTAGTAAAGTTTTTTGGTTTTTGCATGAACGTGCGCCGCGATTGTACGCGATAAAGCCGAGTGCTGCAAGCAGTCTTTAGTCCTCCCTCATGCCTTCGTCATACTACGATTTGACATATCGGGACAGCCCGCCTATTATAGCTCTATGGAATTACAGGTTGAGCTGCTGAAATTGATCCAGCAGATTCGGTTTCCCCTTTTAGATGTGCTGTTTCAGGCAATAACTATGACGGCGGAGGAGCTGTTTTTTATTGGCTTGGCCGCCTGGTTTCTGTGGTGCGGCAACAAGCAGCTTGGGTATCGGGTGGGCTTTGCCTTTTTGGTGAGCACAGTGGTGAATCCTCTGCTTAAAAACAGCTTTCGCCTGGAACGACCGATCGGCATTGAGGGTATTGAGGCTCAGCGCCTTCATACGGCGGAGGGATTCGCCTTTCCCAGCGGTCATACCCAGGGAGCAGCGGCCTTTTGGACCGGTCTGATGAGTTTTGTCCGCCGCCCCTGGATGTACCGGCTCGGCGGCGGTATGATCGTGCTGGTTGCCCTTTCAAGGTTGTACTTGGGGGTCCATTGGCCTGTGGATGTGCTCGGTGGTGCTGCAGCGGGGATAATCACCGTATTGTTGATGAACAAGCTCTTCGATTTGGCATTACGGCGTAAAAACAAGTTCCTGCTGCTGTGGGCAGTGCTCCCACTGGCGGTCGGTTTGTTTCTGTTTGAGGATAAAAACTACGTGCAGCCCCTTGGGGCACTGCTCGGTTTTTGGCTGGGGTATCTGCTTGAAGAGCGGTATATCAATATTGAGCTTGCCGCAGTGTGGTGGCGCCAGGGGCTGAAAATGGCTGTCGGTTTGCTGGGTCTGGTCGGTATCAGAGTAGGGCTGAAGCTGCTGCTCGGAACAGTCTTTTCACCTGACTTTATTGTTTCCGACCTCATACGGTACTTTTTTATTGGTCTATGGCTTACCGCAGGTGCACCCTATGTGTTCAAAAATTGTAACATACAATTAAAGAAAAATTAGTAATTGTGTTGCTTAATAGTTGACAAATGTATATTTTGCTTTCATACTTTGTGTGATGGAAACACAGTCGAACACAAAACATAAATATCTAGAAATTGCCGATATCATACGTAGAGATATTGTTGCCGGAGTGTATACGGTTGGGGAAAAAATCCCGCCGATTCGCCGCTTATCTGAAAAATACGGAGTTAACCCGCAAACAGTTAATAAGGCAACCGCTTATTTAGCCAGTCTCGGTTATCTGCAGCCGCGCCAGGGTGCCGGGTCTACGGTGACTGTCCCTTATGAAGAGGCTCCAACCCGCTATATTGGCATGCTGGTCGACCGGTCCCGCAGTCATTGGCTTACCGACCAGGAGAATCCTGAAAATAGTCACAGCCGTGATATCTACTTCTCTTACTTTATGCTGATGAACAACAACAAAATTAATGCCGATTTCATTATTTATGATAAGGAATGTGACACGGTTCCGGAGGAATTCAAGGAAAAAGCTCTTAAGGCTTCAGGCTTCTTCGTACAGGGTAGTTTGCCACAGTGCTATTTTGAGTTTTTAGGGCAGCATGAGATTCCTGCAGTTTTGATTAACCGCAATTTAGAGAAAGGGTCTGCAGGAAAATTCGGTTCGGTCCTTATATCGGAAGAAAAAATTCGGGATATGCTCAATTATCTGGTCAGTATGGGCCATACTAAGCTTCTTTTTGCTTTTTCTAAAGAGTTTGAAGAGAATGAGGTCTTTCATCGGCGTCTATCTGAACTGCAGTCGGCTATCAAAAGCTGGGGCGATTCGCGGATCCAGCTGAAGGTATTTGCTTTTGATGCACATGAGGATGAAACTGTAGTACAGCTTGAGGAATATCTAAAGGATGGTTTCTCGGCTGCCTTCGGGTACAACGATGTATCGGCACTGCGGCTCTACGCTTTGTTGAATGGGACGGGCCACAAAATTCCCGAGGATTTCTCAGTAGTAGGTTTTGATGATATTATGGCCAGCAATCTGGCTAACCCTCCACTGACTACGTTGCGGGTAAACCGTGCATCCCTAGTTCACGAGGGATTTTCTATAATGGAAGAATTGATTTCTAGTCGTGCTCCCATTTACCTGGAAAAAACCCTAAAAACTGAACTGATCATTCGTAAATCGGTTTTTGTTAAAAAGTAGCAACCCCCGAACGTAATAACTCTAAAAAATAGAATATTCCAAGAAATATATTGTGTGGTACAAAATAAAAATTGTGTTGTATAAATTATTAAAAAAGTATTGACAGCTGCTTGTATTGTGTTACTATAAAGCATACAGAAATAAAGCAACATTGTTGTATGCAATTTGTAGTAAGGAGTGTGCATGAACGCTGGTACGTCTGATGTGCAGGAACCTAATTTACAAAAAAGTATTTTGAATAAACGCGGTTTGAAGAAGCCTGATCTTCATAAGGCAGACACGTTCAAGCCCGAGGGGCAGCGCTCTCTGTGGATTGCCCTTTTTCTCTTACCAACCATGTTGGTGTTTTTAATGTTTATTCTGTGGCCGATCATTGCCAGCATCTACTACTCCTTCTTTCAGTGGAACGGAATAGGAGAGTGGCCAAGTTACTATGTGGGGCTGCGGAACTATCAGGATTTAATTGGGGATAGTCACTTCTGGAATGCCTTCAAAAATACTGTAGTCTTCGTAGTGCTGAACAATCTGATAAAACTCCCCCTCACTTTAATCATCGCCTACATGCTGAACAACCCGCGTCTCCGTTTTTCTAATTTGTACCGTACCGGGCTCTTCCTCCCCATGGTCAGTTCAACCGCGATTATCGGGATAGTAATGACTTTTATATTAAATCCCTGGAACGGACCGTTGAATAAGATACTTCTGGATATTGGAGTGCTCGGAAGGCCGGTCGACTGGCTGGGAAACATTAACCTGGCGATGCTGGTGGTTATTCTGGTGGAAGTGTGGCACTACTCCGGGCAGTACATTATCTATTGGCTGGCCGGTTTGCAAACCATTCCCAAGGAGCTGTATGAGGCGGCAGAAGTGGATGGGGCGAACTCGGTGCAGACCTTTCTGTTTGTTACCATTCCCGCCCTTAAGCCTGTTATTATCATCGTCACCTTACTGGGAATTGTAATGTCTTTGCGAGTGTTCGACATTGTGATGGCTATGACCGGAGGCGGACCGGCTTTCTCAACCGATGTGATCGGCACTTTTATCTATCGAAATGCCTTTGGCACAGCTTCTCCGCGAATCGGCTACTCCTCGGCGGTGGCGGTGCTCTTCGGAGGACTCATTATGGTACTTGGAACCCTGCAGGGTAAAATCGTTGGGAGGGGCAACCATGGCTAAAACAACTGGAGGGGGCTATCTGCGACGCCTTATGCAGCGGGGCTCGCTGCATGCAGTTCTGATACTGTTATGCATAATCTGGATATACCCGATTGTGTGGATGATATCGGCCAGCTTTAAGACAAATGCTCAGATGTGGAACAATAGCGCCGGGCTGATACCCGATCCGCTACAGCTGGACAACTACGTGCGGGCCTGGACTACTTCCAACTTTTCCATCTACTTTTTGAATACCGTGATATTTGCGGTGAGTGTAGTGGCATTGATTATATTTCTTGGGTCAACCAGCGGGTATGTGCTCGGTCGGTTTAAGTTTCCCGGCAAACGGCTGATTATGGTGCTGTTTATCGGAACCACGGTAGTACCCCGGGCAACTACAATAATTCCCCTGTTTCAACTGGCGGATATGCTGGGACTGCTCAACAACCGGATCGGCTACACCTTGGCCTATACCAGCAAAACCCTGATAATCGCAATCCTGCTGTTTATTGGCTTCTATATCGGGGTTCCCCGCGAGATGGAAGATTCGGGGGCAATCGATGGATGCAATTTCTGGCAGCAGTTTCGCCATATAATGCTCCCCCTGGCCAAACCGATTATCGGCACCGTAACGATTCTGAATACAATCGGAGCCTGGAAGGCCTTCATGATTCCCTTGGTTTTTACCTTCAGCCGCCCGAATCTGCGCACCCTGGGTGTCGGGATGTACGCCTTTGTCGGGGAGTTTTCCAGCGATTGGGCGGCCATGGCGGCAGCTGCATCGATTTCGATTGTACCCATGATGGTGGTATTTCTGCTGTTTCAACGCTACTTCATAGAAGGATTAGCGGGAGCAGTGAAAGGATAGAAGATGGTCCTGGCTTGGAACAAGATAGCTTTGCACAAGCTTTGAACCACTTCACAAAAATTATTAGGAGGAGAAAAGATGCGTAAGAAAAGTATCATGCTACTGACGGCACTACTAGTGCTGATGGCTCCGGCTTTGTGGGCTGGTGGTGCTCAGGAGGAGGCGGCTGAAGGTGGACAGGAAGGTCCGGTTACTATCACCGTAACCAACTGGTCCCAGGAAAACCAAGCTTTTTTCGAGGCTGAAGCTAAGAAGTTTGAGGCTGATCATCCGAATATAAAAGTGAAATTTGAGACCTACGCCCAGGATCAGTACCAGCAGACTCTACCGTTGTCTCTGAAAAGCGGCCAGGCCGCCGACCTGTTCTGGCTGTCCCCAGAAATGAGTGCGATGGACTATATCGCTCAAGAGTGGATCCAGCCGATTGGTGAGTATATGGACCAGGATTTTCTGTCACAGTTTGATCAGCGACGGTTTCAGGAAGGGATCATGAAGTACAACGGTGAGTTGTACACCCTCCCCTTTGAAAACCGCTTTGTAAAACTGCACGGGCTGTTGTACTACAATAAAGAAGTATTCGAAATGGCCGGACTCGATCCTTCCCAGGATATGCCGGAAACTTTTTCAGAGTTTCGCGAAGTGTGTCGGCAGATCACCGAAGCCGGAGATGGACAGTTCTACGGTATCGCTTTACACGGTGTAGGAAACGGGATGGACCGCCCCCTGCAGGGCTTCTATACCACCGCAACCCCCGCTTCCGGAGATATCCGTTACGGGCGGCCGGGCTTTGATTATCAAGATGGTGAGTTTAAGTTTGAGAATGAGAACCACCTTGAAGTTTACCGTCTGCTGAAG
The DNA here is from genome assembly GCA_041686355.1 of Spirochaetaceae bacterium. Lineage (GTDB taxonomy): Bacteria > Spirochaetota > Spirochaetia > DSM-16054 > Sediminispirochaetaceae > DSBN01. The sequence goes on along the minus strand of JAWLDZ010000099.1, from coordinate 2,606 downwards.
GGACTTCTTGACGACGGCAGTGTGGCGCCGGGCTGGAGCTCAATGAAAAAAGAAGCGGCCCGCAGTATGTTCGGTGAGAATCGGGTGGCCTTCTACTTGGATGGAACCTGGATGCCGGGAGTATGGGAATCCATGGGCTATGAAGATATCGATTTTGGTATTGCCTATGTTCCGGTTCCCGACAGCGGCCGCCGTGCGTACCGCTACATGAGTCTGGCAAAGGGCTCGGTGTATCTCTCTGCCCAGAGTGAAAATCCGGAAGAAGCGGCGGAAGTGTATAAATGGCTGCATGGACAAGAGTTCCAAAAAGCTCACTTTGATGAGAATGGGGTTTTCCCTGGAAACAGAAATGTAGATACCAGTAATGCGAATTGGTACCAACAACGGTTTCTCGAAATTGCAGAAGAAGTAGTGAAGAATCACCCCGAACCGGTTACCCAGAACCCGGATGCAGGTAAGGTGCAATGGCCTTCAGTTTCACCGGGAATGGGCGAGATATTCAGCGCCTCCCTGTTAAAGGGCGAGGACTACTTTGTTGAGCAAGCCCGCGAATGGGACGAGAAGATGACTGAACAGCTGAAGCGGAACATCGAAAAGGCGAATGCCGAAGGTGCGGATGTAGAGCTGGAAGATTTTATCTTTCCCGATTGGGACCCATTGAAGAATTACTAAAACCAGGGGATAAGAGAAAATCTTATCCCCCGGAAAGGATGCGGGGGCCGGCAAGTATGAGGCTTACAGCCCCCGCTGCTCTTCTAAGTATACTAAATACAATGCAGAACTCCAATGGCACTAGCAAGAGATGAAGTGGAAAGGAGATAAGTGTGACTAATGAACAATTTATAGAGAACATAATCGGACAGATGTCCGTAGAACAGAAGATAGGTCAATGTGTGGTGGTGGGTATGTCCGGTACAATTATCACCAACGATCTACGCGAGGCGATTACCAGGTATCAATGTGGTGGGGTCCGATTGTCTCCTTTTTACCGGATTTTTCGATACTTCAGTGATGATCGGGCAAAGCAGCAGGATTTGGGGGCTGACTTTGTACCATCGATGCAGAAAATAGCTAAATCCGGAGACCCCCCCTATGCTTCGCCCGAAGAGTTTGTTGAAATGCTGAATGAACTGCGGGGATTGGCGGCGGTACGGAAACCGGGAATTCCCCTGCATATGGTAATCGACCAGGAGGGTGATACAAGTAAAGACTACAGCCGCGGCGGGGTGGTGCAGTTTCCCTCCAATCTAGGGATTGCCGCATCGGGCAACCCCCAGCTTGCCTATGAAGTGGCCCGGGCAACCGGTTTGCAGATGAAGGCCGCCGGCTTGGATATGATCCACTCACCGGTGGTAGATGTGAATATAAACCCTTTAAACCCGGAGATCGGTCGCCGTTCCTTCGGTGATGATCCGGCGGTAGTTGCCGAGTATGCCCTTGCCATGCTGCAGGGGTTCAAAGAGGCTGGTGTGGTTGCCGCGGCGAAACACTTTCCCGGTCGCGGCGACAGTGCCACCGATGCCCACCATGCCTGTCCTAAGCTGGAGGTTGATAACCGTCGCTTTCATGAAGTCGAGCTGTATCCGTATAAACGGCTAATTGAGGCCGGAATTGATGCGGTGATGGTGGCCCACTGCATGTATCCCCATCTGGACGGAGATACTATATCAACAGTATCAAGACCTATAGTAACAGACTTGCTGCGGGAGGAGCTCGGTTTTGAAGGAGTGATTACCACCGACAGCATGACCATGGGTGCCCTGATCGACCGTTATGGGGTGGGTGAATCCTGTGCCCGTGCATTAGCCGCAGGATCGGATGTAATTCTGATGAAAGCGGAGAACCAGTGGCGGGGAGAGATGTTCTATACCATCCGAGAATGGGTCGACCAGGGAAAAATCCCCTCTGATGAGCTGGACGACAAGGTCCGGCGGGTTTTGAGGATGAAACAGAAGTACGGCATGTTCGATACCATGGGTATGGCCGACCCTGAGCTGGCCTTTGAACCATTCAGTGACCCAATTGTAGTGCAAACCGCTAAAAAAGCCGCGCGCAGTGCAATTCTGGTACCGAAGGATGAACTGAATCTAGTGCCTCTGTCCGGATCACCCTCCCGGGTACTGCTGATCAACCAGCTGAACACGGTAAAAAGCCCCAATGACCGGTGGGACCATCCGGCTCTGTTCTCCGAGCTGTTGGAAGCGGAGTGGCCGGCACTTCAGACCTATGAAACCGATTTTGAAGGGAATGAAGAGGATGACCGTCGGGTACCGGAGTTTGTAAAACAGGGCAGCTGGGATCTGATTATCTGCACTAACTTTTATGACCGCTCGGCAGCTCCCAACCGTTATGTGAAAGAGTTAATCGATGCCGGATATCCGGTGCTGCTTATTACCAACACCCCCTATCAAATAAAGGAAAGTGGCGGAATGATTCCCGATGCGCCGAGTATTATCCTGAATATGAACCTCTCACCGGCAGGTCTGCGGACTACTCGAGATGTACTGCTCGGGCGGATTGCTGCACAAGGCCGGTGGCCTTTGTCCACGTATAACCCTTTTCACATCGAAGAGGCTAATTCCGCACAGCCCTCCGGAGGAGGAAGA
>JAWLDZ010000098.1:0-8071 GCA_041686355.1 Spirochaetaceae bacterium | reverse complement strand
CCACCATTCTTCATAACAGCCTTGAAATTGGCGGGTATTTGATCATATTTCTGTTCGGGATTATCATGGCCCTGGGCATGCTCTAAAGGCCACGGCTCTAAAGACAGCGAACAGTGGACAGCGTATTTTTCTTTTTCATTTTGCCTGATTCAGTCGATAATAAGTCTATGACAAAAAAAATGTGCGAGCTTTCGGCACACATGCGTTTTCTTTTTCTTTTTTCATTTCTATTAGCAGTCCTTTCTCTTCCCCTGTACGGCGAAACCCTTCGGGTTGCCTGTTTCGAAAAAGACCGGCTAGTTGAGTTTGAAGATGGACAGGTGAAGGGGTTTGCGGTTGATGTGTTCGACTATATTGCAAAGCTCGAGGGGTGGAGTGTTGAATACCTGCCCGGCACCCTGCCGGAGAGTATTTCCCGCCTCACTGGGGGAGAGGCTGACCTTATTCTTACCCTGGGTTATACGGAAGAGCGAAGTCGGCGTTTTGCCTACAGCAGCGAAGTCCTACTGACAACCTGGGGCAGAGTTTTTACTTCTAAAGGCTCTGAGGTACAGTCCATAATAGACCTTGAAGGAAAGCGAGTAGGCTATGTAGATGACAGTTTTTTTTACCCGATTATGCAGGATCTACTGCAGCAGTTTGAGATTGAATGTACTTTTGTTGCGGTAGAATCCTTTGATAGTTTATTTCAACAAATTTCCGGCGAAAGTTTGGATGCCGGTTTAGCTGACCGTCTAAAGGCTTTTACTCTTTCCAGCAGCTTAGAAATTAGCGAAAATCCAATTGTGTTTCACCCGTACGGTTTGCATATAGTCGGTGCGGCAGGTGATCCTCAGGACTATCTGGTAAAAATAGACAGCCTACTGAAGGAGTTAAAACAGAATGAGGGTTCGGTTTATCACACATTCCGGCGGAAGTGGTTGAGTGAATCGGGCTCTGAAGGCGTACCGAACTGGCTCGAATGGCTGTTGGTGGGAGTGGCGGCAGCGATAATACTTATAAGTCTTTGGAGTATCTCTTTGCGGCAGCAGGTGAAGTCAAGAACCGCAGAAATAGAACATCTGCAAAACTTCCTTGCCAATATCATCGACTCGATGCCATCAATAATTATCACCGTTGATAAAGCCGGTTGTATATTACAGTGGAACCGGCAGGCTGAGGCGTACATTGGTCTAACAGCTTCTAAGGCGGAGGGGAAAAAGCTGATTTCAGTTTATTCGAATTTCTCCAAATATTTAGACTGTTTACAACAGGCAATTCAAACCAGTCAACCCGTTTCGAGATTGCGGCAGCCCTATGTGAAAAATGGAATCACCCGTTATGAAGACCTTAGCATCTACCCATTAGTCGAGAATGGAGTGCAGGGAGCTGTTATTCGAATCGACGATGTAAGCGAGAAGGTGCATTTAGAGGAGACCATGATTCAGTCGGAGAAAATGGTTTCAGTTGGCGGCTTGGCTGCGGGCATGGCCCACGAGATCAACAATCCCTTGGCCGGCATAATACAGAATGCTTCGGTGGTGATGCAGCGTCTGGACCCTGCGCTTCCGGTAAATCGGAGGGTAGCTGCAGAGTCCGGATTAGAGTTTGCGGCATTGCAGCGGTATCTTGAACAGCGCGAAATACTGGAGCTGCAGCGAAACGTAGTGGAGTCGGGAAAAAGAGCTTCAAGAATTGTTAAGGATATGCTGACTTTTGCCCGCAAGGGAAACCTCCAGCCGAGCAGGGTATGTATCACGGAATTGCTGGATACTACCATCGAATTAGCTCAAAGCGACTATCGGCTAAAGAAAAATTTTAGATTTGATAAAATTGAATTTAGGCGGGAGTACCAGGAAGATCTGCCGAACATCGAATGTGAAATTCCCAAAATACAGCAAGTAATTTTAAATATTCTGCGAAACGGTGCGGAAGCAATGTACGGACAGCCTGAGCCCCGATTCATTCTAAGGGCTGCAAAAGGACCTAATTACGTTCAAATAGAAATTGAGGATAACGGTCCCGGCTTATCCCCGGAGGTTAAATCCCATCTCTTTGAACCCTTTTATACCACCAAAGAGATCGGCAGGGGTACTGGTCTAGGGCTGTCGGTTTCTTACTTTATAATCACTGAAGGCCACGGGGGCGAGATGATGGCGGAATCAGAACCCGGGCATGGCACCTGCTTTATAATCCGACTGCCGGAAAAATCAGTACTCATGCCGCGCTAAACCGATTTGATCTACAGGCTTTGCAGAAGAAAGCCGGGAGCCGTCAGGGCATATAAAATGTCCCGAATAAGGCCCCGGCCGCTGAACTATTTGGTCAATTTTCCGGCAATTTCGGCTACATGCCGTCCCTGGAAGCGGGCTGCCTGCAGCTCATTTTCGCTGGGCATACGGCTGCCGTCGCCCCCGGTAATGGTGCTGGCCCCGTAGGGGCTTCCCCCGCTCACTTCACTGATGGTGGTTTGCCCCTGGTAGGCATAGGGAAGACCAACAATTACCATTCCATGATGCAGAAGCGTAACCTGTGTGGTAAGGATGGTCGACTCCTGGCCGCCGTGCTGGGTGGCACTGGAGCTCATCACGCTGCCGACCTTGCCGACCAGTGCTCCGCTGGCCCACTGGGGTCCGGTAGAATCGAGAAACATTCGCATCTGTCCAATCATATTACCAAACCGGGTTGGAATGCCGAAGATCACCGCGTCGGCCCACTCCATATCCTCCGGGCCGGCAACCGGCACATCCGCCCACTGTTTCTGCGCCTCCAGGGCACCTATCTGGCCCAGAACCTCATCAGAAAGTAATTCGGGGACGCGCATAATTTTTACCTCGCTCCCCTCGACCTCTTCGGCACCGGCAACGGCGGATTGCGCCATTTGATACATATGTCCGTAGCTCGAATAAAACAATACTAAAACCTTCATAAAAAACCTCCTAAAAATGCTATCTCAAATTTTACTTTTCGACCGGTTCGTTACCGGTCGGAGCTGCAGCCTGGAATGAGGCTGCCTGATGTGCCGCCCCCTGGCCCAGCCGTTTGGCAAGACCAGCCAGCAACTCTAATTCAAACTCTTCCAATTCAAGGGATGCCAGCGCAAAACTGCGGGCCAGGCGGGGAAAAAATTCGCCGATAAGCTTTCTGCCCGCCGAAGTCAGCTCGATCAGTCGCTCCCGACGGTCCGCATCGCTCATTCGCCGTTGTACGTATCCCCGTTCCACCAGCTTATCAAGGGTGTAGCTGATGTTTCCCTTTGTCTTTAGAATCTTTTTGCCGACCTCCGCCTGAGTCAAGGGCTCGCGGTGCAGCAGCGCCTCAAGAATCTCGAATTGGGTCATGCTGATCTCCTCCGGCAGCGGCGCCCTGTTGAAAGCGGCACTCTGCATTGCATCTGCTGCTCTGGTAAGTGCAATAAACGCATCCAGCGCTGCAAGCTCCCGGCTATTTCCCTGATAGTGACTGGCCATACAAACTCCCCTTGGAAAAGAAGTTCAAAATTGAACTAAGTACAACATAATAAAGTTTACCAAAAAAATCAAGAATATATTTTAAAAATGCTCTTCATGAGCCTGGCTGGCCTTGCCCAAAGCCCTCTGGCCGGCGGGCTATACGGCGAGAAGGAATCCGCTTCCGGATCCCTTCTCGTTCTAATATCCCTGTTAATAAGAGGTAGATATAAGTTCGCTTGCTCAGCAGCGGCGGGTTTAGCCTGTTTTGCTCGGCTTTTCAGTTAGAGTGGGCACTGTTTTTACGGCCAACTAGGTAGAGCCCAAGCACCATCGCAGCCATTACTGCCAGCGGCACGGCAATCAGAACCGGGCTGCGGGCGAAGGTTACCTGATAAAACAGGGTGGCCGTGCTCCAGGCCAGAATTGTCAGGTAGGCCGCCTGCACGAGTCCATATTTCCAGCCCATCTCCTGAACGGCGGTGCCGAAGGCGGCCACACAGGGAAAGTAGATCAGCACAAACAGCAGGTACGCATAGGCGGAATAGGGGTTGAACTGGGAGCGCATGCCCGTAAAGACAGATCCCTCCGCTTCTACCAGCCCGGCTGTTTTGGTTTCATCGTGGCCGATCATATCCAGCCCGAGGCTTGCTGAAATACCGGTGAATATCCCGGAAAGTCCATCACCCAATGCGGTGAACGATTCGGCTATACCGTCGCCCAGGGAGAAACCGGTTTCCCCGGCAGCGTTCTTACCGGCCCCGGCAGCCTCTGCCGCGGCGGGCGCATCCTGGGCATACAGGGAGTTCAGGGTTCCGACTATCACTTCTTTGGCGAAGAGCCCGGTAAACAGACCCACTGTCGCCGGCCAGTTTTCGTTTTCAATACCCATCGGTCGGAAAACCGGGGTAATACCTTTGCCCACCGCCGACAGCACCGAGTCTTCGGTGTCTTCATTTCCAAAGCTGCCGTCGGTGCCGAGGGAGTTGAAAATGCTCAGCAGCAGCACTACCAGCAGAATGGCTTTGCCGGCGCGCTTGATGAAGAAGCGCAGTCGGATCCAGGCCGCCCCGAAGGAACTGCGGAGGGTTGGCAGGTGATATTTGGGCAGTTCCATTACGAAGCTAGTTTCACCGCCCTTGAACAGGGTTTTCCGCAGCAGGTAGCCGGTGCCGATGGCCATCAGAATGCCGATCATGTAGATGGAAAAGACGATACCCCCGGCCCGGGCACCGAAAAAGGCCGCTCCGAACAGGGCATAGACCGGCAGCCGGGCGCTGCAGCTCATAAAGGGAGTAATAAAGATGGTCAAAAAGCGGTCGCGCTTGTTCTCCAGGGTGCGGGCGCCGAGAATTGCCGGCACGGTGCAGCCGAACCCGACGATCATCGGGACAAAGGCCTTGCCCGGAAGACCGATTGACTGCATGACCCGATCCATCACGAAGGCCGCCCGGGCCATGTAGCCGGAGTCTTCAAGGATGCTGAGCATCAGAAACATAAAGAACACCACCGGGATGAATGTGGCCACCGTCTGGATACCCGCCCCGATGCCGTCTGCCAGAATCGTAGTTAGCCAGACGGGGGCATTGGCCGAGTTCAGCAGGTGCGAGACTCCCTCGACGAAGAAGGTGCCGGCCAGCACGTCGAAGAAGTCGATGAAGGCAAAACCGACATTCACCGCAAGCCAAAAGGAGAGGTACATCACCCCGAGAAAGACCGGGATACCCAGGAAGCGGTTGAGCACAACGTCGTCGATGCGGGCGCTGAGGCTCTTCTTGACCTTCCTGTGCTGCACGCTCTTTTCAGCCGCCTGTTGGATGTAGTCGTAACGGGCATTGGCGATGAGCACATCCGTCTCGATCCCTGCCTCGGTCAGCACCGTCTGCTTCGCGTTGGCAACTTCTTCTTCCTTTAAAGAAGAGTTCCTGAGTGCATCTTTTAATAAAAATTCATTCCCCTCCAGAATCTTTACGGCCATCCATGGCCCGAACCGTTCCGACTGATAGGCGGCAGTCCAGCGATCGATGATTTTTTGAATAGACTCGGGGTAGGGAATACGAACATTCGCAGAGGGCTGCGGGGCGGCACTACGGTGGGAGAGAATAGCTTGGCGGATTTTGTTGATATCATTGCTGTTAGTGGCGGTCATGGAGTAGACCGGCACACCTAACTCCTGTTCGAGGGCGGCGGCATCTACGCGGATGCCCTCCTGCTCGGCGATGTCGGCCATGTTGAGCACGACCATCACCGGCATGCCCATTTCAATCAACTGGACGGTGAGATACAGGTTGCGTACTAGGTTTGAAGTATCAACGATGTTGACCACCAGCTCCGGTTTCTGGGTCAGCAGGAACTCCTGGGATATGCGCTCGTCCTCGGAGGAGGAGTGGAAGGCGTAGATGCCCGGCAGGTCAACCACTCGCAGGCGTTCGGCGCGCTCGCCGAGGTACCCCTCTTTCTTTTCGACTGTTACTCCGGGCCAGTTGCCGATTTTCTGCTTTCCTCCGGTAAGGCCGTTGAACAGGGTGGTTTTTCCGCTATTCGGATTGCCGGCCAGGGCTACGGTGAACTGTTTTGTGACCGATTTTAGTGCTTCAGAGCGCATTACTGTACCTCCTCTACATAGATAACACCGGCCTCTTTTCTGCGCAGCGAGGCGTTGGCCCCGCGAACGGTGACCTCTACTGGATCGCCCAGCGGGGCAAGTCTGCGGACAGTGATGGTGCTGCCCTGGGTGAGGCCCATTGCGTATAATTTGCTGCGGTATGCCCCGCTGCCCTCTTCAAAGCCTACAATTTTTGCACGGCTGTTTTCCTTCAATTCATTTAGTCTTTGCATATATTCCTCCATTATGTGTATTTCTCTATATCCGTGAAACCCATAGGCGTTCGGCCATATGCCGTCCGAGAACCAGGCGAGTTCCGCCTGCGTCTATGACTAAAGGACCAAAACCCCGGTTTTGAACTACTTTCACCCTTTCCGATTCGTGCACCCCCAAGTTGTACATCTTGCTGCGCAGCCCCTCACCTCCGGCAATACTGATGACCCGGCAGAGTTCGCTGCGATGAATCGCCGAAAGGGCGGTTATTCTTTTGGGAGGAGCGGCGCTAGCCGTGGAGCCTGCAGAAGCACGTCCTTTTCTGAAATCATGTCTCATAAAGTTAGTCCCCTCTAAGTTAATGCGTATTAACTTGTATAACACAGCTTTGCGGCGCGGTCAAGAGCAGGGTTCAAAAAAGCTTAGATTTTTTTTCTGAGTGAATTGCTCCTATGAGGCTTTGGAACCGGTTGTGAGATCCCGATAACAGAAGTGGCGGGCGTATTCGAGGGGGAGGAAGAATGTGCTTGGTTCGCGGTTGATACTTACCTCTAGAGCATCGCTGCTGCGGGCATGAATCAGCAGTCTGGTTCCGGGGGTAAGCTGGTGCTGAAAGCTGAAATCGAGCAGCCCCTCGATCTCTTCGCCCTCTTCGGTAATTCTGAGCAGTTCGACCCGGCTGCCGACCAGAGCCTGAATAAGGCGTGGGGCTGTAATCAACTGCTGTTCCTGGGCTGCGCCGGGAAAGGGGTTTCCGTGGGGACAGGTGCGGGGATGGCCGAGCTTGTGGTCGAGGTGTACTTTGAGTTCATCGCTGATGATGACCTGCAGCAGCTTGGCTTCGCGGTCGGACTTTTCCCAGGGGTAGCCCAGCATATCCACCAGCACGTGCTCCAGCAGGTAGTGGCGTTCCAGTACCTCCTGGGCAATCCTGCGCCCTTCCGCAGTCAGCTGGATTCTCCCATAACTTTCCTGAAGTGCTAGACCCAATTTTACCAGTCGTTTTATGGACTGGCTGACCGCCGGCTTGGAAACACCCAGACGTTCGGAGAGGCGCAGATTGTTCACCTGAGAGTAGTCGCGTTCGATCAAGAATATCTGTGACAAATAATCCGCCGCGGCGGGAAATTTATTATGAAGCTCGTTTACCGTCATTCTGTATAAACGTACCCGGTGCGTCCGGGCGGGTCAAGATGCAGGGTCGGTGTCGAGCTGTGCCTACACTTCGGTCAGCTTATAGATGATGCGGACAGTAGTGCGTACGCTCTCCTGCAGCGGGTAATCGACCGGAAAGACTCTCTGTAACAGATCTTCAGCGGCTTTGTCCAGGATCCGGCTGCCGGAGGAGCTTGCCAGACTTAAGCCGGCCAGGGTGCCCCCTTGGCTTACATTCACGGAAAACTCGACCGCTCCCTCAATGTTGCGGCGGCGGGCTGCCAGGGGATAACGCCGCTTTTGCTCTATCAACTGCTGTAGATAGACTGTGAACTCTTGGTGTTCATTGTTTGACTGGTTGGATGACTTTTGACGGGCAGGTGCCCGGTTCGAAGATTGTGTGAGGCCTTGAGTTTGAGCAGACTGCGGGCTGAAGAAGTTTTCCCGCCTAGGGGACTCCGATTCTGATGGATTTTCTGATTTGGCCTGCGGGTAAAATCTATGCGTGTCATCTCTAGTGGGAACATCTTCTAAGGTCGGTGCCGGTAACTTTACTTGAGGCTTGGCAGCAGATGTATTCTCAACAACTGTATCGCGAGGGGATTTCACCGTCTTGACTGGGGAGACTGGCAGCTTTTGTTCAGCTTCAGCTTTTGCCGGTTCTGCACGG
>JAWLDZ010000097.1:3219-8100 GCA_041686355.1 Spirochaetaceae bacterium | reverse complement strand
TGCAGGGCTTGCTGCAGTAAAGAAGCTGCTTTTTCGTAATTCTTGGCTTTATATTCTAGGTAACCAAGATTATAATTAACTTCAAAGACGTCCTGTTTCATAGTACGGGCGAGTTTGAAGGATTTGTAGGCCTCTTTTAGGTGTTGGGCCCGCAGAGCGGCAATGGCGTGCTTAAGGGTAAAGTCGAACTCATCCAGTTCTTTGTCGGTTGCACAGAGTTCGATTAACATATCATAAGTTCGCATGCCCTTCTCGTATTGGCCCTCTTCCAGATGGTTCCGGCCGACAACCTGCAGGGCTTCTGAATCCTTCGGATTTTGGGCGAGCCGCCGGTTGGCTTCCTTCAACTCTGCTTGTTTGTTCTTTTTGCGGTTGTTTTTTCCATTTTTAAGGTTGTCCTTCTTATTTTTCTTCGTACTTACGACGAGAATTAATAAGATAGCAACAACTGCAACGATACTTGGTATTACTATGACAGCGACTGATAACATAAGCACATTATGGTGTTCTTTAATAGGCAAGTCAAGAAATGCCAATGGAGGTAACTGTGGATAACGGAAAAATTGGAATAAAAGTCGCGGATGGAAGTTTTTATCCAATATTGGACGAGGGAATTGCACAAAAGAAACGACTGGTGCTGACCACCGTAAAAGACAATCAGGAAAGTGTCCAAATAGACTTGTATAAGGGTAGGGGAGAAGAAATGGAGGATGCCGCCTATGTGGGCAGTCTCCTGATTGAAAATATCAGCCCCGATACCCAGGGAAACGCCGAGGTAGAACTGGTGGTTGGGGTGGACGAAGAAGGGAATTTAGAAAGTATTGCCGAGGACAAACGGAGCGGAGCCCGGCAGAGCCTTTCGGTAGGGTTAAAAGATCTGGATGAGTCAGGACTGTATGATGTTCCCGATTTCTCTGTTGAAGAAGATACCGATTTCGAAAACATCTTCGACGAAGAGGCCGAGGAAGAGGCGGAGGATGAGCTCGATGAGCTCGATGAGCTCTCTGACGAGCTCCCTGAAGAGTCTAATTTCACCGAATTTCTTGAACCGGGGATGGAAAATTTCGAGCTTGACGAGCTTTCCGACCAAGATCTAAGTGAAGACCTAAGCGAAGATGCAAGCAAGCAGGAGTTCGAGTTTGAAGAGGTTGAAGATATGTTTCCCTCCGAGGAGCAGTTAGGCGCTGAGTTCGGTGATGAGTTGGAAACAGATGATTTCTCTGAGGATGAATTCCCTGAAAGCGAGTTCCCGGAAGAGGATCAGCCGGATGAGGAATTTGTTGAAGAGCCTCAGGAGGAGAAAGAAGAGGAGTCAGGTTCAAAGGCCCGGCCGATTCTGGTGGCTCTGCTGGTTATTCTGGCCATCGGCTTACTAGGCGCCCTACTGTATTTGTTTGTGTTTATGACCGGTGACGAAGAAGAAACCCCTCTGCTTCAATCTCAGCAGGAGCAGTCTCAGGAGCAGGACCAAGAACAAGCTCTGGAGCAAACCCAGGAACAAACAGACCAGGCTGTTGCAGAGGCTGCACCTGAAGAGGAGCCCCAGGCTCCGGCGGATTCCCAGCCGGCCGCAGAGACAGAAGACGAAGTGGTGGTTTCACCGAGCCGGGATGAGGTTGAGTTTACCGGCGGGGTCTGGTATAAAATCCGCTGGGGTGATACTCTATGGCAAATATCATCCAGTTTTTACGACAACCCCCGGTTATATGATAAAATTGCAGAAGAAAACGAAATCCGTAATCCGGACCTCATTTACGCAGAAAACAGTATCTTTATCCCAAAAACGGACTAACCTGCCCCGGGGAGTCGATGTATTCCTGTTACTGATTCTCTGTACCTCATTGACCCTCTCTACGCCCCTTTTCGCAAGTGAACGGGGTTCCACTGACCTCACATCCCTAATCAACTCGTTACAGCCTAAGGATCCCTCCCAAACTGAAGATCTGTTTAATAGTATCGCCACAGGAACGCTGGACCCGGAAATTGTAGACCGCTACAGTGCAAACGCCGCCTTCTTTCTGGGCATTTATGCGGGGATACAGGAAAAGGCGGTAAGCGCGGAAAAACTGTTTCTCTATGCCGCTGAAAAGTCAAACTCAGAACTGTCTAGGTGTGCTTCGGAGGAGTATGTGCGAATCCTCGGCCGGCAAAAAAAATGGCAGGAACTTATCAACTATTTTGAAAATCATTCGGTATCGGGAGTCAGTGCGCAGATGGCTGTCTTATATGCAAGGGCGCTTTTAGAGACCGGTCGGTCGGGGCCCTTTCTGGAGGCGGTGGAAGAGTATCAGCCCCTCGTCTCCGCACAGGCGGAACCTGAGCTCCAGGCTCGATTTCTGCTGCTCCGGGTAAAACAGGCATATAGAACTGCTGATCCAGTCTGGGGGCAGCTGCTGATGGAGTTAGTTGCCGCTTATACCAGGGAGCAGCTGCCCGGTGAACTGTTTGAATCAGAGGGTGAGATGAGCTTAATGCACCTGTCGCCGGATGTTTTCTCGCAGCTCGAATACAGTGTGCTCCAGGGGAAATACGCCTATGCCAATAGCGAATACGGCACTTCCTTCTCCCATTATCTACACTTTATAAACGTGGCTGCTGAAAATCTTCATGACGGCAGTGAGGTCTACGGACTTATCTCGAAGGTGATAAACGATGAGTTTACCTTAAGCGGGCTGTACTCGGGACGTACCCTGGAGGCTTATGCTGCAGCCGAGACGGGGCGCCGTCGGCTGGATGCGATAGTCGGGGATTCGGTGTCGTCCCACTCTCCGGCAGTTCAAATAGCCCTATTTTGGATGCTGGAAACCGAAGCTTACCTGGCCCGTAAGCTGGGCCGTTTTTCCCGGGCGCGGGAACTGTACGAGCGCGCTCTAGAGCTCTCTCCGCCGGCAGAAGCGCAGCGGATTCGGTGGTACATCTTTGACTGTACCTTTCGGGCTAACACGGCGGAGGCGGTCTCGCTGCTGCCGGATGCAGCAGAGCAGTGGCAGGACCCCGCGTATTATTCTGATGTGCTTTACAATCTAATCGACCGCCTGATCAGCCGCCGTCAGTGGACACAGATTGCGGTAGTTGCCAACGAACTATCACAGGCTGCTCCCGGTGTTGCTGCAGCCCGGGCTGCATATATCTCCGCCCGAGCTGCGGAAGAGGGGTATCTGTCTGCCGGTCGGCAGCAGATTATTCGGTGGCTGGAAACAGCGGTGAAGAACTCGTGGGGGACCGGTGCCGGCCTTTATTACCGTCTAATGGCGGCAGCCGCACTGGAGCGCTACGACATCTCTATCGATGTAATGGAGCCCTCCGATTTCTGCCGACTGCTGCCGGATCAGGAGCCGAATAGCAGTGGTGTTTCCCGCTCTTGGGGAACGACGGAGGATGCTCTTATAAACGGCTATGTCAAGTTCGGGCTGGATGATGAGGCCTATCGACGCTACGGTACGGACCGCGCCTATGTCGCCGGGCTGCAGCTTCAGACGGTTAGGAAATGGACGGCGAGGCTGCAGGCCCGCGGAATGTACCTGGAGTCGCTGCGGATGTTCGGGCGTTATTGCCGGGATACCCGCGCCCCTATCGGCCGCAAGGACGTACAGCTCCTGTACCCGGCGGCCTACGATTATTTTATTGAGCCACTTACCGCCGAGTATGAACTTCCTCCGCATATCTTTTATGCCCTGGTCAGGGAAGAGAGCCACTTTAAAGCGGATATAAGTTCATCCGCCGGTGCGGTAGGGCTGAGCCAGCTGATGCCCTCCACCGCAGAGGATGTGGCCGGAAGAATTGGGGTTCCCATACATACCCTGACCGATCCGCAGCTGAACCTGCGGCTGGGATCCTGGTACCTGGCACACCTGAGTGGGCGTACGGATAATCTGAGCCAAGCCCTGTTTGCCTACAACGGCGGGATTACCCGGGTCAGACGCTGGGTCCGGGATGCTGGCGGAGTCCCGGAGGATCTGCTGCTCGAATTAATTCCCTTTCAGGAAACATCACATTACGGACGCAAGGTGCTTGTATCGTCGGTGCTTTATGGGTATTTTTATCAGGATATTGAACCTACAAGGCTTATCAAAGAGTATTTCGGCCAATAAAAGGAGTATCTATGACCTTCATACAATCAATTCTTCTGGGTGCAATGCAGGGGGTCACCGAATTCCTGCCGGTATCAAGCTCAGGACATTTAGTGGTGTTTCGACGATTTATGGCATTGGAAGATGTCCCAATGCTGTTCGATGTGATTATGCACGTGGCAACCCTGTTTGTAGTCTTGATTGTCTTTCGCGACCGGGTGGGGCGTCTGCTGCTGTCCCTGGGACGAACTTTGATACTCCGGCGCAGCGAAGAGGATCTGGAGAACCTGCGCTTGTTTGGGGTGATAATGATCGCCACTGTGCTGACTGCTGGGTTGGGGCTTGGAATTGAAACCCTGGATCCCGGGGCAAATATAAAACTGGTGTCGGTCCTTTTTATTGTGACCGGCCTGATTCTGGTGTGGACCCGTTTTCAACAGGGAACGGTGAACTACGGAACCATCGGAGTAAAACAGGGCATTTATACCGGTATAGCCCAGGGCTTAGGTGTCTTTCCCGGAATATCTCGGGCGGGCATTACCATCTCTGCGGCGCTGATGTCGGGAATGAACCGTGAAAAGGCCGGAGAATACTCTTTTCTCATCTCTATTCCCGCAATTCTCGGGGCACTGCTGCTGAAACTCAAAGAAGCAGACGCCCTGTTTGTCTCGGTCGCACCAATGACGGTAGCCGTTGGATTCTGCAGCGCCTTTCTAATAGGGCTGCTGAGTTTGCTGTTGCTGCTGAAAATAGTACACCGGGGAAAACTCTACCTGTTCAGTTTCTATCTGATTCCCCTCGGAATTCTCGG
>JAWLDZ010000097.1:0-3119 GCA_041686355.1 Spirochaetaceae bacterium | reverse complement strand
TTTCTTCTAAGGATTTCTTCTGACGTTCTTAGAAAATTGGCCGATACTAGAAAAGAGGAGGTACGTGTGCAGCGGCGTGTGTTAAAAAGCAGTGCAGCGATTATGAGTATCGCTGGCGGACTATATGTGTTTCTATCCCTTATATTCTATTCCATTGGTTTTACTACTCTTCCGGATGTGATTGCCCGGCCGGGACAGTTTTTGGGGCGGAGCTATAGCCTGTTGGCCTATTATGTGCCCCTCTACCTGTGTGCCCTGGGTGTTATGGTTTTACTGTCCCGATTTATGAAGAAAACCTTGTTTGTTATGACGGCCGCAGTGCTGCCTCTGCTTACCTTTGCACTGGTTATTCAGCTGACCCTGGGAAATTACGGCCCCGCCGCTGGAGTGCTGGCGGCTGTCTTCGGTCCGAAAGTAGCCGCGACGCTGATGCTGCTGTTAGGTGCGGCTGAGGTTGTAGCTTTGTATATTCTGACGATGCATATTTTCGAGGGCCTGCGTCTGTTTGCGGCCGGACCAAAACTGCTGAGTGCCCCTGAGGCAGAATCGGAACACGAACCGGAATCTGCACCGCAGCCGGAAAGCAGTGAGCCACTGGAAATGTTAGCTTCAGAGGATTCGGAAGAAGAGCTGCAGGAGTGGGAGCCCTTTGAAGAGCCGAAGGGGGGTATCTCCTTTCCCCATATCCCTGAAGCTCCAAAGCTGAGAATCAACGGGGAGTCCAGCGAACCATATCCGGACGAGCCGATAGAAATCGATTTTGATAAGTTCCGCAATGATCAGGATGATAATGATCAGGACGATATCGAAGACCATTATGAAGAAGACCTCGACGATGATCTTGAGGACGATCTTGACGATGATCTAGGGTATTACGCCGAGCTGAATGATGCCGAGCTTGACCCGGAACCGGATTTGGAGTCGGAGGCAGAACTGGATGATGAGCAGCCCCTGGAGGGCTCATCATCCAGTAGCTCGTCCGGGGGCGTGCAGGTGTACGAGGTGGTCGAGGCCGAGCCGGTCTCTCATACCGGACCTCCCCCGCCCAAGGGGGCCCAGCTGCAGCTGCGGGAGGCCAAGCCGGCCAAACGGTTTACCTATAAGAATTACACGGTACCCGAAGATGAACTGCTGAAGGAGTATCCCGACCGCCACTACTGGGTTATCGATGAGGAGACCCGTGAATGGGCGGAGGTACTGAAGCACACCCTGGAGGAGTTTAAAATCTCCGCCGAGGTAACCGGTATTCAGAAGGGGCCGGTAATTACCATGTTTGAGATTCTTCCGGCACCGGGGGTGAAACTGTCAAAGATAGTAAACCTGGCCGACAACATCGCCCTGCGCCTGGCTGCCAGCCGGGTGCGTATTGTAGCCCCTATTCCGGGGAAACATGCGGTGGGCATTGAAGTACCGAACAAGAAGCGGGCCTTGGTATCCTTCAAGGAGATGCTGCAGAGCGACGATCTGAAGGGCTCGGATAAAAAGATTCCCATCATTCTGGGAAAGGATATTACCGGCGAAACGCAGATTGTTGATCTGGCCCAAACCCCGCACCTGCTCATTGCCGGAGCTACCGGGTCAGGTAAATCGGTCTCGGTAAACTCCATTATCTGCTCGGTGCTGTACACCCGCAGCCCCGACGAGGTGCGGATGGTACTGATCGACCCCAAGATCGTGGAGCTCAAGCTGTACAACGACATTCCTCACCTGCTTACCCCGGTTATTACCGAGGCCAAGCGCGCCTTCCAGGCCCTGCAGTATCTCTTGTACGAGATGGAGCGGCGGTATGCCCTGCTCGATGCCCTGGGGGTGCGGGACATCGGCTCTTACAACCGCAAAATCAAGCGCAAACGGCTGGCCACCCAGCCGCTGCCCTACATCATGGTAATTGTGGATGAGTTTGCCGACCTTATGGCTACCAGCGGCAAGGAGCTGGAGTCGACCCTGGCACGGCTGGCTGCCATGAGCCGGGCGGTGGGCATCCACCTGGTGTTGGCCACCCAGCGCCCCTCGATCGACGTAATCACCGGGCTGATCAAGGCCAATATTCCATCGCGCATCGCCTTTATGGTGGCCAACAAGTTCGACTCCCGTATTATCATCGATGCAGTGGGGGCGGACAAACTCCTGGGACAGGGGGATATGCTGTTTACCTCGGCCTGGAATCCGCACCCCACTCGTATACAGGGAGCTTACCTGTCGGAGGAAGAGGTGGAGCATGTCGCAGATTACGTGCGTACCCTCGGTGAGCCGGATTATATCGACGAGGATATCTTTTTCGAGGATGATGAAGAGGAGTGGGACGGGGGAGATACTACTGCGGCCAACGACCCTCTAATGAACAAAGCCCTGGAGGTAGTTGCCAGTGCCGGAAAGGCCTCTGCCAGCTATCTGCAGCGACGGCTGAAAATCGGCTACAACCGCGCCGCCCGACTGGTAGAGGAGATGGAGCACCGCGGCATTGTGGGGCCGCAGAACGGCAGCAAGGCCCGGGAAGTGCTGCACATGCCCGACGAGCGTCGTCCCGAGTAGGCTATGAAAAGTAAAGTCCATCGCCCATCAGCACTCCCAAATAAAGGGCCCTATAAAAAAAACACCGTCGCTATTCTGCTGCTGCTCTCGTATCTCTGCCTGACCGCCGGACAGGCCAGTGCCAAATTGGCCGGTATGGTACTTGGTTCTAAGCAGGTCATCTCTGGGATTCCCGCTTCCCATCTGGCCCTGGCATTTGTCTTAGGAACCTATTTCTTTTTTCTCCTGCGCGGGCTGTTGTGGGTCTTTCTGCTGCGCAAGCTCAAGCTGGTGCTGGCCTATCCGCTGATGAGTATCGGTTATGTGCTGGTGCTGGGGGTTTCATTTCTCTTTTTCAACGAGGTTTTGACCGTCGGTAAGATGGTCGGAGCCTTGCTGCTGATGATGGGGGTCAGTCTGGTGTCTTACGGCGAGGTACGGCAAAAGAAAGCCGTTGAAAAAAGCAGCGAAAGGGGAAGCCTATAATGAACCCCTATATTGCGTTACTTCTGATGGTCCTGCTCAATACCCTCGGGCAGCTGCTGGTGAAACGGGGGGCGGTCCGAATTGACATTCACCTCGGACTGGTACAGATTATCCGCTCTATG
>JAWLDZ010000096.1:0-8132 GCA_041686355.1 Spirochaetaceae bacterium | reverse complement strand
CCGCCAAGAACCTGGGGGTCACACATATTACGAACGGTTGCTACCGTCTACACCCGATAGAATGGAATATTGGGGAGGCAGCGGGAGCACTTGCAGCCCACTGTATAGAAAAAGATTTACGCCCCAGACAGGTATACGCGGATCGATCAAAGCTGTCAGAGTTTCAACAACTAATAAGCAATAAGCTTGGGTTTATACTCTCATGGCCGGAAGAGTTGCGACTAACCCCACGGGATAAAAAAGATCCGCTTGGAATTTAATTATATGAGTTAATCAAGACCTATAAAGATCTGCTCCGCTATACCTTTTCCACCCCGCAGGCAGAAAGCTTGAAGGGCGCAATCTTTGAGTCCGGGTCCAGTTCGGCGCGGGTCAGATTATTGACCGCGGTCTCGCGGAAGTGGAAGGGGACGAAGATCTCGCCCCGGTTCACTCCGTCGTGGAGGCGGATGGTCGAGGTTATCTCGCCGCGCTGGTTGAACAGCCGGACTGCGGCACCGTCTTCCAAATCGTACTGTCGGGCATCCTTCGGGTGCATCAGGACGTAGGAGCTGTTCGAGTATTCGTTGAGGGCCGGGCTGCGGCGGGACATGGTGCTGGTGTGGTACTGGTACAGGTTGCGGCCGGTGTTCAGCAGGAAGGGCTGGTCCGAAGATTGGTGCTCGCTCGGTTCAATGTGCTCGACCGGAACCAGGTGGGCCTTGCCGTTGGCGGTTTTGAATGCGTCCAGAAACAGGGTCGGGGTGCCCGGATGGTCGCTGCTGGGACAGGGCCACTGGATGCCCTGCTGCTCGATGCGGCGGTAGTTGATGCCGCTAAAAATCGGGGCGACCCGGGCGATTTCGTCGAATATATCGGAGGAGCCGGAGTAGCTGCCGAGGTCGTAGCCCATGCGTCCGGCCAGATCGAGGAGGATTTCGTAGTCCGGGCGGGCCTGGCCGGGCGGTTCGACGGCCTTGCGGACCCGCACGGTGCGGCGGTCGCTGTTGACGAAGGTGCCCTCTTTTTCGGCAAAGCAGGCGGCCGGCAGAATTACATCGGCCAGCGGAGTGGTGTCGGTGGGGAAGATATCCTGCACCACCAGAAAATCGAGGTTCTCCAGGGCTTTGCGGGTGTGGTTGAGGTCGGGGTCGGTGATCATCGGGTTTTCGCCCATGATAAACATACCCTTTACCTCGCCGCGGCCGGCGGCCTGGGCGATTTCGATGGTGGTTAGGCCTTTTTCGGCGGGCAGGTCTTCAAAGGGAACCTGCCATAGATCGGCCAGCTTGCGGCGGTTTTCTTTGTTGCCCACGGGAATATAGCCGGGGTAGGCGATAGGCGAGCAGCCGACGTCGGTGACGCCCTGCACGTTATTCTGGCCCCGGGGCGGGTCGATGCCGCAGTGCTCACGGCCCACCTGGCCGGCGGTGAGCATCATGTTGATCAGGGCGTACACGTTGTTCGTCCCGCTGGTGGATTGACTCATGCCCATGCCGGTAACCACCATGGCGGTTTCCGCCCCGCCGTACAGCTGGGCGGCTTTACGCAGTTTTTCGGCGGGAACTCCTGTAATTTCGGCGGTACGCTCGGGGGTATAGGCGGCTACCTGCTGCTGCAGCGCCGCAAATGAATCCAGACCGCCCTCTACCCGCTCGCGGATAAAGGCTTTGTCCACATAGCCCCCCTCAATTAAGAGTTGGGTCAATCCATTTAACAGTGCAACGTCGGTACCTAAGCGCTGCTGCAGCCAGACATCGGCGTAACGGACCATCGGCGTCCACCGCGGATCACAGACAATGATTTTGTGACCCTTCTCTTTTCCATTTTTTGCGAATGTTGCAGTAACCGGATGGGTTTCGATGATGTTATTCCCGGTGATGAAGAGGCATTCGGCTTTGGCGAAGTCTTCGATGGAGTTTGAGCCGGCGCCGCTGCCGAGGGCTTTAAGCATAGCGGTGACGGTGGAGGCGTGGCAGAGGCGGGTGCAGTAGTCGAGGTTGTTGGTGCCGAAGGCGATGCGGATAAACTTTTGAAAGAGGTAGGTGTCCTCGTTGGTGCACTTGGCGGAGGCGTAGCCGGCCAGGGCATCAGGTCCGTGGGCAGCCCGGATTTCGTTAAAACGGCGGGCGATCAGCTCGAGGGCTTCGTCCCAGCTGGCCTCTTCGTGGCGGCCGTTTCGTTTTATCAGCGGGGCGGTGAGGCGATCGGTGCTGTGGACGTAGTCATAGCCGAAGCGTCCCTTAATGCAGAGCCGCCCGTAGTTGGGCGGAATGCCTTCAACGCCGTTGGCGCGGAGAATGCGTCCGTTTTGAACGAAGAGCTCGATCTGGCAGCCGACTCCGCAGTAGGGACAGGTTGTACGGACTTTGTGGAGGGCTGGCGGATCACTGGTGGCCGCCTGGCCGGCGGACAGGTCTATCTCATCGCGGTGCAGTTTTTCCACGATGGCCCCGGTGGGGCAGAGCTGGATGCACTCGCCGCAGCCGTCGCACTCCGAGCCGCTCCAGTGGCCGAGGCCGGCGATGATATACGAGCCGATGCCGCGGTCGTTGAAGGAGAGCACATGCTTGCCCTGCACCTCGCCGCAGGCTTTGATGCAGCGGAAGCATTTGATGCACTTGGAGCCGTCGAAGCTCAGGACCGGTGAGCTGTCGTCAAAATGGCGGTTCACCAGGCCGGTGAGTTTTGGGTAGCGGCGGCGGGCCGGATCTTCCAGCCCGTAGCGCAGGACCAATTCGCGCAGTTCGTCGCGATAGGTGCCGTCGTACTCCTCGTTCTGTTCGGCCAAAAGGTATTCGAGGGTCTGGCGACGGGCATCTTCGATTTCTTCGTCCCTGGTTGTTACCTGCTGCCCCTCTTCTATCGCAACCGCACAGGACATAACCAGCCCCTTCTGCCCCTCGATTTTCACCATACACAGGCGACAGGCGCCGGTGGGGCTGAGTTTGGGGTGGTAGCACAGATGCGGAATGTCGATGCCCGCTTCCAGGGCCGCAGCCAGCAGGTTTGCCCCGGCCTCCGCTTGTAGAGGTGATCCGTCGATTTGTATAGTTACTGTCTGGTTCATGGTTTTTGTCCTTTCCTGAATTATCGCTTACCGCCTTGCACTAAAACTCTGCGCCGAAAAAGCGCTGGGCACTCCCCAAAGAGAGAATTGGCGACTTGCCTAAGGGGCAGAGGGATGTGCGATCCATGTACTCCGCCTCGCGGGTCATTTCATTTAGAAGCTCGCCGCGGCTGCCGGCGGGCCGGCTTGCCAGTTTCTCGGCCATCTGCTCCAGGAGTACCGTGCCGATCCTGCAGGGGATACATTTGCCGCAAGATTCGTGGCGGAAAAATTCCATCACCGACTGCAGCGGTTCGCCCAGGTCCCGGGTTTCGTCAAATATAATGACCGCCCCCGAGCCTAATACCGCCCCTTGTGATTTCAAACTTTGATAGCCCATGGGTACATCCAGCAGCGCTTCGCTTACCAGGCTGCCCGCAGCTCCTCCGATAAGGGCGGCCTTGAAGCGGTGACCGCTGCGAACCCCGCCGCAGTGGGTTTCGAGCAGTTGGCGCAGGGTGATGCCGAGCTCTACTTCGTAGATGCCCGGATGCTGCACATCGCCGCTGACGGTAAAGACCTTTGTCCCGGGGGAGTCTTCCATTCCCAAACGGCGATACACCTGTGCCCCGTTACGGACCACATAGGGAATGTGGGCGAAGGTCTCGACGTTGTTGATAAGCGTCGGGGCTCCAAAGAGACCATGTTGGGCCGGGAAGGGGGGCTTGATGCGGGGATACCCCCGTTTGCCCTCCAGAGATTCCAGCAGGGTAAGCTCCTCGCCGCAGAGGTAGGAGCCGGCTCCCAGCCGGATATACACCTCTAAGCTGAAGGGGCTGTCTAAAATGTTTCCCCCTAGATATCCGGCGTCGTAACAGTTTTGCATCGCCCTGCGAATACGGCGGATCGATTCGGTGTATTCGCCGCGAATGTAGATATAGGCTTGTGCGGCGCCGATAGCATAGGCGGAGATAATCAGCCCTTCCAGTACTTTATGGGGATCCCGCTCCATGATAGCCCGGTCTTTGAAGGTACCCGGCTCGCCCTCGTCGGCGTTACACACCACATACTTCGGACCACAGGCTTCGCAGAGGGATTCCTCGGTCAACTTTTCTTTGACGCCGGTGGGAAAACCGGCTCCTCCCCGTCCCTGCAGCCCTGAGTCGATTACTTCCTGAAAGATTTTCTCCGGCGGGTGCTGCAGGGCTTGTCTCAGCGCCTCGAAGCCTCCGGCCTGTTCATACTCGCTCAAATTGGCGGGGTCGATTTTCCCGGCGTTTTGCAGGGCGATAAGCACCGGAGCTTCCTGGGGTGCAGTTGAATTGATGTTCGATGGGGTTTTTGATTTAGCCACGGGGGGCCTCCTCTCGAGTTTGCACCCGATCGATAATCGCAGCCAGAGACTCGCGGTTTACGGAGCTGTAGAGTTTTTCGTCGACCATCAGGCTGGGAGGAAAGTGACAGTTACCGAGGCACTCACTTGATTCCAGGCTGAACAAGCCGTCGCGGCTTGTCTCGCCGAGGGCCAGCCCCAACTGCTCCTGAAGCGCCTGCAGCAGGTCGAAGCTGCCGTTCATCCGGCAGACCGGAGATGTGCACACCCGAATAATATGCCGGCCCCGTGGTTCGGCACTCAGCATCGAATAATAGCCAACCACCCCGTAGACCGCAGCTAAGGTCGTATTCAAGTAAGCGGCGATGCCCTGTACCGCCTCCGGCGGGATATAGTTGCGCGGTTCGGCGGATTGCACCTCATGTAGGATCATTAGCAGGTTCTCATGGAGAGGGGCATACTTCTGAAAAATAGCACTGTAATCCATTTGTTCTTTCTTCCTTATTTAAAGGCTAAGAGACGGGGGGAGGGATGTCAAAAAAAAGCGCCTGAAATGACAATATTTTGCTTTGTCTCAGATCCATCTTTAGCCTACTGAAACTTCTTTTTTAAAATATCATCCAACCGGGCTGCCGATATATCATCCAATTCATAGTTCACCCGGGTATTCGGCTTCTTGATATTCACAATTCGATTCAGATCGATCGGTGTGGCGATGACCACCGCGTCGCAGTCGGCGGCGTTAATGGTCGCCTCCAGGTCTTTTATCTGCTGTTGTCCGTATCCCATAGCCGGCAGCAGGGTTCCGATTTCCGGGTATTTTTCGAAGGTGGCCTTGATGCCTCCCACCGCTACACTGCGCGGGTCGACCAGTTCGGTTGCTCCGTTGCGTTGGGCGGCCACGGTTCCGGCGCCGATTTTCATTTCTCCATGGGTGAGGGTGGGACCGTCCTCGACTACCAGTACCCGCTTTCCTTTTATAACCTCGGGGTGTTCAACGGTAAGGGTGGAGTCGGCACGAATGATTTCGGCATCGGGGTTATAGGTTTGGCAGTGTTTGATGAGCCGGTCGACTTCCTCGGGATCGGCGGAGTCGATTTTATTTACCACAAACACATCGGCCCGCAGAAAATTGGTGTTTCCAGGATGGTACAGCAGCTCATGTCCGGTGCGGTGGGGGTCAACCACAACTATTTCAAGATCGGGTTTTAGAAAGGGGGTGTCGTTGTTGCCTCCATCCCATAACAGAATATCCGCCTCTTTCTCGGCTTCCCGGGTAATTGCCTCGTAATCCACTCCGGCATAGATCACCCTGCCCCGATCGATATGAGGTTCATACTCTTCCATCTCTTCTATGGTGCAGTCGTACTTTTCCAGATCGGAGGTTGCTGCGTAGCGCTGCAGCCGCTGTTTTACCAGATTGCCGTAGGGCATGGGGTGTCGGATTGCAACGGCCTGTTTGCCCATATTTGTGAGGCTGTCGGATACCGCTCGGGTTGTTTGTGACTTTCCGCAGCCGGTGCGCACCGCGCAGACCGACACAACCGGTTTGGAAGAGCTAATCATAGTTTCGGTGGGCGAGGGGAGGATAAAGTTGGCCCCGTGGGCCATGGCGATGGAGCCTACGCGCATCACATGGTTGTGGGGAACATCGGAATAAGAGAACAGCACATCAACCTGGTAGCCGGCGTGTATTTCTGCTTCGATAAGGCGGGGAAGCTCGGATTCATTGAGTATGGGAATACCCTGCGGGTACTGCTTACCGGCAAGTTCTGCCGGGTATTTACGTCCGTCGATGTCGGGAATTTGGGTGGCGGTGAAGGCTACAACCTCCGCCTGTGTGTTTTCACGGTACAGCAGGTTGAAATTGTGGAAGTCCCGTCCTGCTGCTCCCATAATGATTACTTTGCGCTTTGCCATCTCTGTGCTCCTTAGGAGGTGGTGCGAAGCTTGTGGTTTTGTGTTCAACCATGGTAAGAGAGATGAGAGGCTGGAGTAGTCGGGCAATTTTAATGGAGTAGGTACACAAGCTTTGAACCACCATAAATAGTTTTAGGCTCATTCATGGGGACCCTATCACCCAAATTAAACTTGTATTCTTCCGGCTCATTTACGGTCGAGAGGGACACCGCCGGATTAGCGAAGCGTTTTTGAGAAAACAGTTAAATCGGTCCTTTCGGTATATCCCCTCCGGCGGTAAAAGTCGCCGACCACCGCATTATGCTCCTCCACAAACAGGTGTATTTTGTAACAGTTCATCTTCTTAAACTCATTCTCGACCCGTTCCATCAGCAGTGAGCCCAAGCCGAGGGTGCGGTATGGTGCATCGACCGCCAGATGTGCCACATAGCCTCGTCGTCCGTCGTAGGTGCCCCACACGGTTCCAATTATGTGTTTATCGGGATCGATTCCGACAATGAAAAGTTGCGGATGCAGCCGGGCGGCTTGCTCTACCTCCTGCGGAGAGTCTGATGGGGTGACGGTAATACTGTTCTGTTTCCAGAAGTCTATAATGTCTTGCGCCGGCAGCTCGGCTGCCTGCAGATATTCTATTTTTGGTAATTCTGTTTCCATTGCAAGACTTATGATACCAGGGTAAACGCGGTTGTCAATGAAAATTGTAGTTTTGATTGACAAGTTTATAGACCGGTGTTTTAATAAAGGTAGTACCAATAGACAAAAGACAGCGAAGGAATACTTTGAAGCACCAGGAATGGTGCTGGTTCTATCTTTAATCTAAGGGTTGAGGAGAGCTTATATGAGCGCATTTTTTAAGGAGCTATTTGAACCAATAAATATTGGGAATATGGTGGTGAAAAACCGTATAGGTATGGCACCTATGTTCACGAAATATGCAAGCGAGTCGGGGGAAGTTACAGACAAACTTATTGAGTATTTTGTGAGTCGGGCAAAGGGAGGCGTCGGCTTAATCGTTGTTGAAAACGCCTGCATTGATTGGTCTAGCGGTCGCGGTGACGGTAATCCGGTTGCAATCCACCATGACAGGTTTCGTCCGGGCTTGCATGAATTAGCCAAGGCGGTACAAAGGTACGGGGTTAAAATAGTCCCGGAAATTCACCATGCAGGCCGACAGACTTTCTCCCATAACTTAGATATTGACCAGCCACTTGCCCCTTCTCCGGTTAAGTCGAAGGTGGGCGGTGACATGCCGCGGGCAATGACGGAGGAAGAAATAGAGGAAGCGATTCAAAATTATGCTGATGCTGCCGGAAGGGCGATGGAAAGCGGCTTTGATGGTGTCGAGGTCCATGCCGCACACGGGTATCTTATTTCCGAATTTCTCTCCCCTAAGACCAATAAGCGTTCGGATAGATGGGGCGGCAGTTTTGAAAACAGATCAAGATTCGCGGTAGAAGTGGTGCGCCGAATTCGGCGGGAAGTGGGTACAGATTTCCCCCTGCTGTATCGCTTCAGTGCCGAAGAATCTACACCTCACAGTCTGAGCCTGCAGGAAGGGGTTGAGTATGCGCGGTTACTGGAAAAGGAGGGGGTCGACTGTTTTGATGTAACCCACGGGGATTATGAGAGTATTAAACATTTCCCGATGCAGGGTGACCCCAAGGACCAACTGGTGTATTTAGCTGAAGCGGTCAAGCAGGCCGTTGCAGTGCCGGTAATTGCGGTGGGGAGTTTGGGCTTTGATCCTCATATTGCTCATAAAGTGGTAAAGGAGGGGAAGGCTGATTTGGTTCATTTTGGAAGGGAACTGTTGGCAGACCCTGACCTGCCGAATAAAATCAGAGATAATCA
>JAWLDZ010000095.1:0-8144 GCA_041686355.1 Spirochaetaceae bacterium | reverse complement strand
CTGTCACGGCCGACCACCGCTAAGAAAAGCCCCAGAAAACCGGCAATCCACCCTTTAAAAGCTAAATCGGGGCTGGTAAGAGTACCGCTGATGATTATTCCGAAAAAGGCCAGCAGAAAGAACTCAAAGGAGGTAAACTCCAAAGCCAGAGATGAGATGAGCGGAGAGAGACTGACCACAAACAACATGCCGACAAACGTACCGATTGCCGAGGCGGTAGTGGTGAGACCTAAAGCGACCCCGCCCTTACCTGCCTTTGCCAATGGATACCCGTCTAAAGCTGTCGCTGCAGCGGCGGCAGTTCCCGGTATATTCAACAAGATAGACGAGTATGAACCGCCGTATACGCCACCCACATATATGCCCAGGAGAGCAATCATCGCTGTCCCCTGATTCATTCCATATGTAAGAGTAGTCAACAGGGCAACCCCGAGGGTAGCAGTCAATCCGGGAGTTGCACCAAAAATGATCCCCAAGATAACAGAGCCAAATAGCATAAGCAGGTTACCCGGGGCAATCGCCAATTCTAAGAAATTTATAAAAAAAAGCCCTAGAGCGTCAACAAAGGCCATATTTTACCTCACTAAGTAGTAGATTAGGCTCATTAAATCGATAATGCCGCCTTCATTCGGCAAGGGGACTAACAATGCAAACCGAAACACCGGGGCCAAAACCAGCGGAAAGATAATACTGATTACCGCTGATAACATATACTTTTTCTTTAACTCACTTGAACCAATAGACATTCTAATTGCATATCCATGAAACAGCAGAATCGAGACCAGAGCTATTACATCTGTACTGTATTCAAATCCGCTGTTCAATTTTTCAGCCAATCCGCAACAGAAGATTATGAGAAAGATGATGCTTATTACCGCATAGGTCAAAGACAACCGTCTAAGAATCTTATGAGAGTCAGAATAAAAAGCTAAAATAAGATAGCTGAGAAAAAACCAAATCGAGAGGAAGAAATCCACCCGTGGTATAAAAAGATACACAAGAACTACAAAGGCCAGTACTATGGCAGCAAAGCGTTCAAGCTGTACATTCGTTGCGGGTTTGAAATTGCGGATAGTTTGAAGACAGTCGGAAGCTCCGCCCGAACGGATTGCCGTCATCAGCAGTACAATACCGAGTAAAAATACTGACCCGCCAATTATCAGCGGCAGAAGTGCAGGCGATACATACCAGGCATTTTTGACTCCGCCGTAAGTTCCCTTCATTGGCATTTGAAATGCCTCAAACAATACCCAAGCCCCAAACAAGATCAACAAAATACTGGTGATGAAATCAGCTTGGCGAAGTTTCTTTGTTTCCATCATAGGTGAAATACCCCTTTCGCTCACCAAAATATGTCTAAGATTATAACATTGAAACGTGAAAATAGGCGGTATGAGCTAGACGCTCATACCGCTTTTTTCGACTCGTGTGTGCAAAATACTAGGGTTTGGGAATCCCTAAATCCGCAGGATCCTCTACCGCTAGACCATTTTCAGCTAAGGCCCAGGAGAGATTCGACTGCAGGCTCTGCATAATCTCTAGGGCTTCATCTCCGGTCGCACCGGAAAGTACATAGAACTGGTCTTTGCCAAACTTTTTCAGTTCATCGGATTGCATTGCTTTGTCAAAAGCCGATCGCAGAGTGTCTTTTACATTGTCAGGGGCATCGGCACGAACGGCAAAGCCAATCGCCTGCTTGATCGGAAGAGTTGCGGTAAGTTCGGGCATGGTATCGAAGGCCGAAGGGATTTCCTCCCCACCGATTTCAAAGGGCTCTTCAACCAGTACTGCCAAGGGGCGTAGTTTGCCTGCTCTAATCAGCTGAGCCTGTTCCGCGGCAGAGGTAATTACCAGCTGTACTTCACCGGTCATAGCGGCGTTTTGTGCGGGAGCTGAGCCATCGTAGGGGATGAACTCAAAATCGGCTCCGGAACTGTTTTCAAATGCAAGCAAGTTTACATGGTGGATTGATCCGGCACCACTTGCTCCGGCTTTGATCGAACCGGGATCAGCCTTTGCAGCATCTGTGAGTTCCTTAATTGTTTCATACGGTAGATCTGGAGTAACACTTACTACTTCAGGTGAACCACCAACGATGAAGAAGTCCCAAATATCGACTGTGTGGTCCCAATCTTCTACCATTACAGCTGTCGTGGTATTCGATTCGGAAAGGCCGCACAGGGTGTAGCCATCAGGATCTTTGGAATAGGCGGCGGCCAGACCAACAGATCCTGCACTTCCACCAGTCACATTGGTCACATTGATGTTCACCCCAAGCTCTTTCGCCATTTCACCCATGATTACACGGTTACACACATCGGTTCCACCACCGGCGCCCCATACTACGATATCGGTAATGTCCCGAGCCGGATACTCCTGTTCTCCTCCTGCTGTAGCTAAAGCAACTACGCATAGAGTTAACATCAATACTAGTAGAAATCTTTTCATAACAACCTCCTAAAATAGATAAACACAAATAATTTTGTATACAATATATTGTATCATGTATTGTTTGCTTGTCAATCGGTTTTTTCCATTTTTCATAACATTAATTCTTATTTTATCGATTTATTTGGAGGACGAGAACATTGAATGCTCATGCTACTTTTTTATTTATTCCCTCTCAATTATAATCGGCACATGCAGCCACTCAACATTCTATTTATCGAACCCTTCTACGGGGGTTCTCATAAGGCCTTTGCCGACGGACTTACCGCTCACTCGCAACATAACTTCACGCTGTTTACTCTGCCGGCCCGTTATTGGAAGTGGCGTATGCGCGGGGCGGCACTGGAGGTCGCTCGGGCTATCCCTAACCCTGAAAAGTTCGACCTGCTGTGTGCGGCTAGCATGCTTTCCCTGGCGGATTTAAAGGCCCTGTGGGGAGCTGCCTGCCCGCCGCTCGTAGCGTATTACCATGAAAATCAGCTGAATTATCCCTTATCCCCCGGGGAAACCCGTGATTTCCACTACGGATTTACCGATATCACCACCGGACTGGCGGCGGACAGCCTCATCTTTAACTCCCACTACCATCGGAACACTTTTTTCGATGAACTGCCCGGCTTCATCCGCCATATGCCGGACACTAAACCCCTGTGGGTCGTCAATGCCCTTCTGCCCAAAAGCACAGTACTGTACCCCGGAATTGAAACCCCGGTAAAGCCGGATTCAAGGCCCGCTCAACAGAACCCCAAGGGGCCCCTTGTTCTCTGGAACCACAGATGGGAGCATGACAAGAATCCGGAGAGTTTTTTCAATGTCCTTTTTTCTTTATCCGACCGGGGGTTTGGTTTCCGTGCGGCGGTAGCCGGGGAACAGTTCACGCGCTATCCGGCGGTGTTTGATCAGGCAAAACAGCGATTGGGAGATAAGATGGAACACTTCGGCTATCTGAAAAGCCGGACCGAGTATAACCTACTGCTGCAGCGGGCCGACATTGTAGTCAGCACCGCCTACCAGGAGAACTTCGGTCTGTCTATAGCAGAGGCTGCGGCGGCCGGCTGTTTTCCCCTCCTGCCCGAAAGGCTCTCCTACCCCGAGATTATTCCCAAGGAATATCATCCGTCCTGTCTGTATAATGATGACACAGAGCTCGAAAAGCGATTGGAGGAGCTACTCAGCGGCCGATGTTCTGCACCGGCCGGCCTTCCCGAAGCTATGCAAGAGTACAGCTGGCCGACTCTTATTGGGCGCTATGATGCACTTTTTCAAACTTTAGCTCTTCAGGACCCATGGTAACTTTCACGCTATCTCCCTCTTTCACAGTTCCCTCCAGCATCAGTTTAGCGATGGGGCTCTGGACCAGGCTCTGAACGGTCCGCTTAATCGGGCGGGCACCGAAGGCAGGGTCATAGCCAACCTTTGCAATATGCTGCACCGCATCTTCCTGCACCTGCAGTTCAATCTTGCGTGCGGTCATCCGCTTTTTAAGGCGCTCGAGCTCCAGCAGTACAATATCGTGAATCTGGGCAGTCCCAAGCCGACGGAAGGTAATAATTTCATCCACCCGGTTGAGGAATTCGGGTTTAAAGGTCTGCTTCATCATCCCTTCAACCTGCGCCTTTACATCCTCAAGCTCCTTGGCCTGCAGAATCAACTCGCTGCCGATATTGCTGGTCATGATAACAATAGTATTCCGAAAGTCCACCAGCCGCCCCTGTCCATCGGTCAGGCGGCCGTCGTCGAGCAGCTGCAGCATCACATTAAACACATCGGGGTGTGCCTTTTCAATCTCATCGAAGAGGACCACCGAATAGGGACGCCGGCGGACCGCCTCGGTCAACTGCCCGCCTTCCTCATAGCCGACATAACCGGGAGGGGCTCCAATCAGCCTCGAGACCGAATGCTTTTCCATATACTCGCTCATGTCGATCCGCTTCAGGGCATGCTCATCATCAAACAGGAAGTCCGCCAGGGTTTTCGCCAGCTCGGTCTTGCCCACACCGGTGGGACCGATAAAGATAAACGAACCGAGGGGCTTGTTCTCGTCGCTGAGTCCGGTTTTGTTACGCCGGATCGCATCCGAGACGGCCACGATAGCCTCATCCTGCCCAACGACCCGCTTTGCAAGGGTCTCTTCCAGCTTGAGGTATTTTGCCATCTCGCTGGCCAGCATCTTGGACACGGGGATCCCGGTCCAGGTGGCAACCACCTGGGCAATGTCCTCTTCAGATACCTCTTCCCGCAGCAGCTGGGAACCGCCCTGCAGCTTCTCTAACTCCTGCCCCTTGGCCTCAATCTCTGCATTGGTCTGGGGGATTTTACCGTGCTTTATTTCTGCAGCACGATTTAGGTCGCCCTCCCGTTCATAGCGGGCTTCATCCCGTTTATACTGATCAAGGTCGGCTTTAAGAGCACGAATCTCATCTATTATATGCTTTTCATTCTGCCACTGCAGATGCATGGCATCACGCTTTGACCTTAACTCGCCCAGCTCCCGCTCCAGCTTCTCGCGACGTTCCTGGGAGGCCTCATCCTCCTCCCGAGAAAGGGCCTGACGCTCGATATCGGCCTGCAGAATTTTGCGCTGAATCTGATCAAGGGCTATCGGCTGGCTCTCAATCTCCATTTTCAAGCGGCTGGCGGCCTCATCCACCAGATCAATAGCCTTGTCCGGCAGAAAACGGCTGGTAATATAGCGGTCCGAAAGGGTAGCGGCGGCAATCAGCGCATCATCGCGAATTCGCACTCCGTGGTGTACTTCATATCGATCCTTTATTCCCCGCAGGATGGCAATCGTACTCTCCGCCGAGGGCTCGCTGGTAAACACCGGTTGAAAGCGTCGTTCCAGGGCCGGATCTTTTTCGATATGCTTGCGGTACTCATCCAGGGTTGTCGCACCGATAGCCCGCAGATCGCCCCGTGCCAGGGCAGGCTTTAGCAGGTTCGAGGCATCCATAGCACCTTCCGCAGCGCCGGCTCCGACCAGGGTATGCAGCTCATCGATGAACAGAAGAATCCGGCCGTCGGATTCGGACACCTCCTGGATAACCGCCTTCAGCCGCTCCTCAAATTCACCTCTAAACTTTGCTCCCGCTACCAGGGCCCCTAAGTCCAGAGCCAGCAGGCGCTTCTCCTTCAGGCTGTCGGGTACATCTCCGGAGACAATTCGGATAGCCATACCCTCGGCAATGGCGGTTTTTCCTACCCCCGGCTCACCGATCAGCACCGGATTATTTTTCGTCCGGCGGCTGAGTACCTGCATCACCCGTCGTATCTCTTCATCCCGGCCGATAACCGGATCCAATTTCTCCCGTCGAGCTAAGCTGGTCAGGTCGCGGCAGTACTTCTCCAACGCCTGGTACCGGCCTTCGGGGTTTTGGTCGGTTACCCGCTGGTTGCCGCGAATTCCCTTCAGAGCGGACAGCACCGCATCCCGGGTCACCCCGTGTCGCTTGAGCATCTCCGAACTGCGGCCGGGCTGATTCAATATTGCCAGTAAAATGTGTTCAGCGCTGATGTAATCGTCTTTCAGCTTGTCTGCTTCACCCTCCGCCAGGCGCAGTACATTCGCCAGCTCCGGCGAAATAGTGACCTGTGCGGATGAGCCGTACATACGCGGTTTGTCTTTTAATATTTTATCCAGTTCCTCGGCCACGGTTTCGCGATTCGCCCCGATCCGATCCAGGAGTGGAGGTATCACACCATCCTGCTGGGTCAGCAGAACCATAAGATAGTGGTCCACATCGATGGTACTGTGATTGTATTTTCCTACAAGACTGTCGGACTCCTGGAGCGCTTCCTGAGCCTTGAGTGTCATTTTGTCATATCGCATTTATGTTACCTCGAAAAAAAAAGTATTTTAATATCACTGTTTATTCACTACAATAAAACTGTAGTTTAAAAATACTGCTAAGCCCTTATACGGTCAAACAAATAATACCTATACGCAAGGAGCGTCTATGAGCAATGAACCAGAGAGTACAAAGAACCCGGACGAACGGTTGGTGCTGATCCACGGTTTTTCCCGGGAAGAGACTATTGCAATCATGAGGGCAGCCAAATCGGTAACCGCCGACCCTCAGGGAATCGCCTTTACCACCTCAACCCCGTCGAATATTGAGTGGAAACTGCGGGATGTGATTGCCGAAGTACGGGAGGAGCATGAATATATGCGCAACAACCCCCCTCAACCGAACCAAACCCCGCAGACAAAGCGGTCCCAGGGCAGCTCGCAGGAGCAGAGTTCTGAAGAGAGAGCCGAGTAATCAATGGAATTACTCCTGCTCAACATCCTGCTGGCGGTGTTACCCTCATTAATTCTGCTCTGGTACTTCAACCGCTGGGATCGGGCTCGGAGAGAACCGGCTGGGCTGCTGCTGTTTACCTTCTTTCTGGGCTTTGTAGCGGTCATTCCGGCGGCGGTAATGGAAATGCTAATCGATCCCCTCAGGCTGCCCTTCCCGCCCCTGCTGCAGCTGCTGTTTCGCGCTTTCATTGTGGCCGGACTGGTGGAAGAAGGGGTCAAACTTTTCGTTGTAAAGCGTTTCATTCTCGGCCGACCGGCATTTGACGAGGTGATGGACGGGATTATCTATACCATTACCGCCAGCTTAGGTTTTGCATTTTTCGAAAATATATTCTACAGCTTTGGAGGCCCCGGTGTTCTAATCATTCGAGGCCTTACCGCGGTTCCGCTGCATGCAGTGGCCTCTGGAATTATGGGCTATTACCTCGGCATATCAAAATTTGGGCAGGCCGATCTCTGGAAAAAAGGGCTCTTAATTGCCGTCTTGATCCACGGGGCCTACGATTTCTTCCTCTTCCTGGGGGGAGGTTTCGCTATCCTGGTATTCCCACTGCTGCTGTGGTCGATGCGGGCTCTGTCCAGGCTTCATCACAAGGCTATCGAAGCCGACCGGCGAAGCGGGAGAATATAGGGCGCTTTCTGAACACACAAAGCCCCTCCGGGCGCAGCCGCGGAGGGGCATAAATTCAGTGCTTTATGAAGCAGTTATTTCTTCATTATCGCCGCGAGGGCCTTCAGCAGCCGCTCTACATGCTCTTCTCTGGCGGTATTGCCCATAAGACCAATTCGCCACACCTTGCCGGCGAAATCTCCTAATCCACCGCCAATCTCAATATGATGGTCGTAGCGCAGGGCCCGGCGCCCTTCGGCATCATCAACACCTTCGGGAATCCAAATTGAATTCAGCATCGGCAGTCGGAACTGCTTATCCACCACCATCTGAATCCCAAGCTCTTCAAGCCCGTCGACCAGTTTTTTATGCATCTTCTGGTGACGGTCGTATACGTTTTCAAGGCCCTCTTCGAGTACCACCGCCAGGGCTTCATACAGTCCATACAGCATATTTATGGGTGCCGTATGGTGATAGGCTCGCTTTTTACCGGCCCAGTAGTTGGCTATCATACTCACATCAAGATACCAGTTGGGCACTTTAGTTTCGCGGTTCATGATAACATCAACCGCCCGGTCGGAAAAGGACACCGGTGACAGCCCCGGAGGACAGGAGAGACACTTTTGGGTACCGCTGTATATCGCATCTACATGCCATTTATCCACCGCTACTTCCATACCGCCCAAACTGGTGACCGTATCAAGGATGTAAAAAGCTCCATGCTCTTTAACTAGCTTTCCGACTTCTTCGGCGGGGTTACACACACCGGTCGATGTTTCCGCA
>JAWLDZ010000094.1:6112-8327 GCA_041686355.1 Spirochaetaceae bacterium | reverse complement strand
TGAGTCCAGCCAGGAGCCTTTGGATTTGTCCGAGGCAGAGCGGGAGATAGATAAACTCGGCGGCGAGTTCCGTAAGATCCGGGAGAAACAAAAGGAGGTGCAGGAGGAGATTCTGCGTCTCCAGGAGCTGCGCCGGCAGATGCCGGATGCGGGCGGCCGCTCCGCGGGTCGGAATGCTTCCGGAAGAAGCGGCCGCGCCGGCACAAAGGCCGGGGGTCCGGCTTTGGCCAAGGGTTCTCATACCTACATTACGGTGCACACCGGTACCCTGCCCAAGGAGAACCGGGCTGCCTTTGAAAAAGAAGTTAGTAAACTGCCTTCGGTGTACCTGCCTGAGCAGGGAGTTGCAGCTGGGGAAGGCTCCGTTTCGGGTGAAACGAGTTCTGCAGGCGGCGGCGAGCCGCTCGATTTTCTGATTACCCTTAAGCGTGACAACAGCCGGGTAGAGCGGCTGCTCGAGAAGTACAGCTGGGAAGAGCGTCAGTACCAAGAGGACGCTGGGGACGGGCAAGGCAAAACACGGCTGCCGGTAGAGGAGTTAGATGCCAAACTCGAAGCGCTGCGCTATAAGCAGCAGGATCTGGACGAGGGCCTAAGCCGGACCGTAGAAGAGCGCTCGGAAACCCTTGAGCGGCTGTGGACCGGACTGCGTATGCGCGAGTTGCTGCGCAGGATTCAGGGGTACTACCGTAAAACCGAAAGAACCTACCTGTTTTCCGGCTGGCTCCCCGCTGAAAAGAAGGAAGAGGTAAGCAAAACTC
The DNA here is from genome assembly GCA_041686355.1 of Spirochaetaceae bacterium. GTDB lineage: Bacteria > Spirochaetota > Spirochaetia > DSM-16054 > Sediminispirochaetaceae > DSBN01. The sequence goes on along the minus strand of JAWLDZ010000094.1, from coordinate 7,566 downwards.
TGATGGAGGCCACCGAGGGGCGTTGTTACCTGGAGTGGCATACCCCCCATAAGGGCGGAGACCCGGAGGTCCCAAAACAGGTTCCGGTGCAGATGAAAAATCCTGAGGCCCTCCGTCCCTTTCAGTCGCTGGTAGAAAACTACGGCATACCGACCTACGGGTCGATTGATCCGACCCCAATGGTTGCGGTGTTTTACCTGGCAATGTTTGCGCTGATGTTCGGCGATGTGGGTCACGGGCTGGTGGTCCTGCTTATCGGCTTGATAGGAGACCGAAGGTCGCGCAAACGGGGAAAAAAGACCATGATCTATCCCCTGATCAGTTACTGCGGGGCTGCGGCAATTGTCAGCGGGGCTTTATTCGGCTCCTATTTCGGAACAGCGCTGCTGCCGCCCCTGTGGTTTGATTATCATGGGATTGTGGCCGGACACGAAGGCGGGGCGGGCAGTGTAAAAACGATGTCCGACATTCTGCTTCTGACGATCTATTTTGGTATTGCAGTGATTGCCACCGGATTGCTCATAAATTGGGTGAACCGCATCCGCAGGCGTGACTGGTTCGGACTGGTGTGGGGCAATGGAGGGCTGTTGGTCGGCTGGATTTACGCTGCCGGTACCTACACCGCTTTTTTCTTTGCCGGTCATGGCTATAAGGAGCTGCCGGGGGGGGCTGTACTGCTGCTTCTTTTAGGGCTGCCTGTGCTCCTGTTGGGGGCGAAACCGGTGCTGGAGCATGTCCGCCACAATCGAAGGCTGCCGCCGGAGCAGCGGCATTCGGCGAATATCCTGGATATGATTATGGAGTGGCTGGTTGAACTGCTGGAGATTTTCTCCGGATATTTATCGAACACCCTCTCCTTTATGCGTGTCGCCGGTCTCGGGATTGCCCACGTAAGTTTGATGATGGCCTTTTTTCAGATTGCGGAGATGGCCGCCTCCAACGGAAACTTTACGGTGTGGTCCTATTTAGTTCTGCTGCTGGGAAATGCACTGGTAATCGGATTAGAGGGACTGTCCGCCGGCATTCAGTCTCTTAGGCTGAACTATTATGAGTTTTTCTCAAAATATTTTGCCGGCAACGGAAGAGCATACGCTCCCATTTCTCTGCGTTCGGAGTAAAGGACGGGAGAGGGTGAGAAATATACATATAGTTTCGCATGCCGCTTCGCGGCATGCGAAACGACGAAAATAGCCGTATTCGGCTATTTTCTTAATAGCGATAAGGAGTTACTGAGATGGAAAAAGAAAAACGCTGGTTTGTATCCCGTTTGCGGATAAGTTTGATTGTTATGTTGATCGTAATGGCCTTCGCCAGCTTGGTGTTTGCGTCAAATACCTTTGCCCAGGAAACCGAGACCTCCCAGCAGGAAAAGGTGATAAGCGCTGAAGAGGCGGGGGTAATGAAGTTTGGTTTGATCGCCGCGGCAATTGCCTTCGGTATGGGTGCCATTGGCG
>JAWLDZ010000094.1:0-6012 GCA_041686355.1 Spirochaetaceae bacterium | reverse complement strand
CCTCCCAGCAGGAAAAGGTGATAAGCGCTGAAGAGGCGGGGGTAATGAAGTTTGGTTTGATCGCCGCGGCAATTGCCTTCGGTATGGGTGCCATTGGCGCCGGAATTGCGATTGCCAACGTTGGTTCGGCGGCGATGGGAACTATCGGTGAGAAGCCGGAGCTGGCCAGCCAGGCCTTGATTTTTATTGCCCTGGCGGAAGGGTTGGTGGTATTCGGTTTTATCACCGCGCTTATGATATTGGGTAAATTCTAGGGCATGAAGTATTTTATGATCGGCGGAGATGATGCGGTGCTCGGCTTCGGCATGGTCGGAGTGGAAGGCAGGGTAGCTGAAAACGCCGACGATGCTCAATCTGCCCTTCAAGAGGCTTTGAACGACCGCCAGGTGGGAATCGTGATCATAACCGAGCCGGTCGCCGAGCTTATACGCCCACAGGTAGATCGTTATGTGTTTTCCCAATCCTTCCCTCTGATCGTTGAGATCCCGGATCGCCAGGGACCGTTGGAGGGGAGACCTACTTTACGGGAAATGGTAAACCAGGCGATCGGTATTAATTTGTAACGGGGGTGCGGAGATGCCTGAACAGAGTGATGAGTCGCAGAACGCCTCTCTGCTGTCGGGAATAACAGAACAGGCCGAGGCTGAGGTAAAAAGAATTGCCGAAGATGCAGAACGCCAAGCCAAGGAGATAGTGGAGGGGGCTCGTAAAAGGGCAGAGTCTATCCGTCAAGAGGCTGAGGAGAAGGGCCGGAAGCAGGCCGAGGGGATTCTAAAGAAGAATACCCAGGCTATTGAGGCCGAGCAGCGTAAGCTCCGCCTGAAAGCCCAGGAGGAGCTGTTTGACAAGACAATGGGACGGGTGAAGGAGAAACTGCAGTCTTTGACTGAACGCTCGGATAACCCTTCTATTTTAAAGGGCTGGATTGTCGAAGGGGCGATAGGTTTGTCGGAGGATGCGCTGAAAGTAAATGCATCGGAGCAGGAACTGGGGATGATTACCGACAAGTTGTTGCGCGAGGCGGAGGCGGAGGTGAAATCGGTGACGGGGCGCTCAGTAAAAATCGAGCGGACCGATCAGCCCCCATTGCAGAAGCAGGGGGTTTTTCTTACCGCTCGTGAAGGCCGCCTGGCCTTCAACAATTTGGTCGATGCACGGCTGGAACGCTATTCCACAGTGATACGCAGAATGATCTATCAGCAGATGGAACCAAGTGAAGCGGAAAGTGAGTAAGGGATGAGTGAACGGGTAGTTGGAACAGTACAGAGGGTAAACGGGCCGGTAATTGAGGCTCGCGACATAAGCGATGCAATGATGATGGAGTTGATCCATGTCGGAGATGTCGGTTTGGTAGGCGAGATAATAAAATTGTCCGGAACCCATGCCACTATACAGGTATATGAGAGTACTACAGGCATAGCGCCGGGGGATCCGATTTACGGCAGCGGTATGCCCCTGTCGGTTGAGTTGGGGCCCGGCCTGATGGGGCAGATCTACGACGGTATTCAGCGACCCCTGGTACGGCTGAAGGAGCGCAGCGGTGCTTTTATAGAGCGCGGAGAAGAAGAGCCGGCCCTGCAGCGGGAGAAAAAATGGCATTTTGTGCCGGAGCTTAAAGCAGGCGACCAAGTGAAGGGTGGCCGGATTCTTGGAAGCGTTCAGGAGAGCGAACGGGTGCAGCACCGTATAATTGTGCCCCCGCTGCTCTCCGGAACACTGAAGTCCCTTGCTCCCGAGGGAGAGTATACCGTTACCGATGAGATCGCCGTGCTCGAGGATGCGGAGGGGAACGAACATACACTAACCATGATGCAGCGCTGGCCCATCCGAAATCCGCGACCAACTGCCCGGCGAATGCCCCTGACTGCTCCACTGATTACCGGTCAACGGGTCATCGATACCCTGTTCCCCCTGTCGAAGGGGGGCACCGTGGCAATTCCCGGTGGTTTCGGTACAGGGAAAACAATGACCCAGCACGCCATTGCCAAATGGTGCGATGCGGATATCATTGTCTATATCGGCTGTGGGGAACGGGGCAACGAGATGACCGATGTATTGACCGAGTTCCCCGAACTGGTCGATCCGCGTACCGGTACCAGTCTGATGGAACGGACCATCCTGATTGCCAATACCTCCAACATGCCGGTGTCGGCTCGGGAGGCCAGTATTTATACCGGAGTGACCCTGGCGGAGTATTACCGCGACCAGGGCTACCATGTGGCTATTATGGCCGATTCAACCAGCCGCTGGGCGGAGGCCCTGCGTGAGCTCTCCGGCCGGATGGAAGAGATGCCGGCGGAAGAGGGTTTTCCCGCCTACCTCCCTACCCGAATTGCGGAGTTTTACGAGCGGGCGGGTATTATGAATACCTTGTCCGACAGAGAGGGTTCGGTCTCGATTATCGGGGCTGTCTCGCCCCCGGGGGGCGATTTTTCCGAGCCGGTAACCCAGCATACCAAGCGCTTTGTCCGCTGTTTCTGGGCTCTGGACCGGCAGCTGGCCAACGCCCGTCACTATCCGGCCATTGGGTGGCTAGAGAGCTATTCCGAGTATATCAACGATATTGTCGGCTATTGGACGCAGCAGGTGGGCGAGCAGTGGGCCGAAAATCGACGCGAGATTATGGCTCTGCTGCAGCGGGAAGTACGATTGCAGCAGGTGGTAAAGTTAGTTGGTCCGGATGCCCTTCCGGACAGTCAGCGTTTTGTTATAGAAGTCTGCAGTCTGTTTAAAAACGGCTTTCTACAGCAAAATGCCTTTGACGATGTGGACCGTTATTCCACGGTGATGAAGCAGGCCCGCATGCTGGAGCTGATTCTTACTTATTGGCGCAAGGGACGGGATGCTATTAAGCAGGGGGCCACCATTGTTCGGCTCCGTAAAATGAAGGTGGTCCAGGACCTGGTAAAGATGAAGTTCAACATCGAAAACGACGATGAGGCCTCTTTTGACAAGCTGCAGGCCCGTTTGGAACGATCCTTCGACAGATTGGAGTCTCTCTATGAAGAGTAGTGATAGAAGCCTGTTAGCGGGCCGCGAGTATGTGGGGGTGGATAAAATCGACGGCCCCCTGGTGTATGTGCGCAAGACCCATCCGGTGGGGTATCAGGAGCTGGTAGAGGTGGTTGATAAAACCGGTCATACCCGTTTGGGGCAGGTGCTGGACACCTCAGAGGATGTGGTGGTGGTGCAGGTGTTTGAGGGCACTACCGAGCTTACTATGCCCTCTACCCGGGTCCGTTTTCGCGGTGAACCCTTGTCGCTGGAGGTGAGCGAGGGGATGCTGGGGCGGGTCTTTAACGGCCTGGGGGTACCGATTGATGATGGTCCGGCGCCGGTAGGAGAGGAGGAGCGGGATGTGAACGGCTCTCCGGTTAATCCGACCGCCCGCTTGTATCCCCGTGATTTTATCCAGACCGGCATCTCCGTCATTGACGGGATGAATACCCTTATCCGGGGGCAGAAGCTGCCGATTTTCTCCGGCAATGGGCTTCCCCATAACGAGTTGGCAGCCCAGATTACCCGTCAGGCAAAGATTCGGGGGGGCGAGAGTAACTTTGCTGTTGTATTTGCCGCAATGGGGGTAAAGCATGATGTTGCCCGCTACTTTATTGACTCCTTCGAGAGTTCCGGGGTGCTTGAAAATGTGGCCCTGTTTCTTTCTCTGGCGGATGATCCGTCTATAGAGAGGCTAATAACTCCCCGTTCGGCCTTGACCCTGGCTGAGTATCTGGCTTTTGACAGGGGAATGCATGTATTGGTTATCATGACCGACATGGCCAATTACTGTGAGTCCCTGCGGGAGGTTTCCACCCTTCGCGGGGAAATTCCCTCCCGAAAGGGCTATCCGGGTTATCTTTATTCCGACCTGGCCGAACTATATGAGCGCTCCGGGATGATAGAGGGCCGTTCCGGCTCTATTACTCAGCTGCCGATACTCACCATGCCGAACGACGATATCAGCCATCCAATTCCAGACCTGACTGGATATATTACAGAGGGGCAGATTGTATTTGAACGGGAAATGAATGGCCGCAATATCTATCCGCCGGTCGCGGGGCTGCCTTCGCTTTCCCGCCTGATGAAAGATGGAATTGGCGGGGATATGACCCGCGAAGATCATCCCCACCTGGCCAGTCAGCTATTTGCCGCGTACAGTTACGTGAAGGATGTGCGTAATCTGGCCTCAGTGATAGGGGAGGAGGAGCTGACTCCCCTCGATCACAAATACATGGAATTTGGAGAGGCCTTTGAACGGCAGTTTGTTTCCCAGGCGGTGGACGAGGATCGCACCATTGAGGAGACTCTGAACCTCGGATGGGAAGTCCTGCGGAATCTGCCGGCGGAGGAGCTGCACAGGGTCACCGATGAAGAGTTGGAAAAGTACTACGAAGGTTAGATAGGCTTAGGGATATAAGAGTATGCGTAATGTAGCACCCACAAAATCCAGTCTTCTCAAACTGAAGGACGAACTTAAATTTGCCGAGCTGGGCTACGAGTTGCTGGATCAGAAGCGCAATATTCTAATACTGGAGCTGCTGAACCTGGTTGACCAGGCGGTTGATTATCAGAGCCGGGTTGAGAAAGCCCTGGCCGAGGCTTATGCAGCCCTCAAACAGGCCAGCATCGATATGGGTAAATTAAAGGTTGCCAACATCAGCCGGGTCATAAATATCGAGTCCAGCATAAAGATCAAACAGCGACGTGTGATGGGGGTGCAGCTGCCGGTGGTGGACACCAATTTTTCCGAGCACCCCCCCTATTTCAGCCCCTCCGATACCAGCTATTGGGTAGATGGGGCACTGCAGGAGTTTCAGCAGGCCCTGGAGATGATGGGAAGGCTGGCGGAACTGAAGGTCTCTATTATGCGTTTAGCTTTGGAGGTCAAAAAGACGATTCGGAAGGTGAACGCTCTGGAGAAAATCGCCATCCCGGAACTGAAGGAGACCGTTGCATACATCAATAACCGGCTGGAGGAGAATGAACGGGATATGTTTGTATTGATGAAAATGGTCAAGGACCGACTCGAAAAAAAGGAGGAGGAGCGCCATGGAAGGACCGATACGTAGAATTCTGATATATGTAGACGGCACCGAGGAGGCTATTACGGCTGGGCAATATGCGGTTTGTTTGGCTAAATCGACCGGTGCTGAGCTGTATGCTCTGTACGTTATCAATACCCGTGCGTTGAACGACCTGGTAAAAGCGCGGATTTTTCTCGATTCTGAAGAGGAAGAGTACCACCATGATTTGGAATCCGACGCCGAACGCTATCTGAAGCATGTAGATAAGTTGTCGAGCCGCAAGGGAGTATCCGCAACCCTAGAGAAACGCAGCGGTACGGTGCACCAGGAGGTAAAGAAATATGCCGAAGAGATAGATGCGGACCTGCTGCTGATTGGCGAGCTTTCACATGTACGCAGTCGGAGAGATGAATTTTATCATGAAACTGAACGAGCTATGCGGCTTGTGCACTGCTCGGTTCTTATGGTAAAAGATGAAGAGCGAGTGTGGGATCTGTACGATGCCCTGCCGGAATAAAAATGGAGAAAAAAAATGGCACTAGTAGACCTTGTAAAGCCCGAAATAATAAAGGTACCCCTCGAGTCCAAGTCCAAGCAGGCGGTTATCCGTGAACTACTGCAGGTTCTTGTCGATGCCGGTAAGCTGACTGATTTTGACGCCGCCTACGATGCGCTGTTAGCCCGTGAGGCCAAGGGAAGTACCGGTCTAGAGGCGGGAATTGCTGTACCCCATGCGAAAACCGATACCGTTTCCACCCTGACATTGGCTATTGGAATTGCCCCGGAGGGGATCGATTTTAGGGCCCTGGATGGTAATCCCAGCAGCCTCTTCTTTCTTATGCTGGCTCCGCCCAACCAGTCCGGTCCACATATCGAAGCACTTTCGGAAATAGCACGGATTACCCAATCTAAGACCTTCTGTAAAATGCTGCTGCGGGCACAAAGCCCGGAAGAGGTAGCTGAACTTTTGACCGAAGAAGATTAAATC
>JAWLDZ010000093.1:0-8350 GCA_041686355.1 Spirochaetaceae bacterium | reverse complement strand
CCGGCTCACATTGATGAAGAGCCTGCGCGCGAGATGATACGGACCGCCATAGACCAAGGGGTAAACTATGTGGATACCGCTTTTCCCTACCACCGTGAGGCGGGGGAAGCGTTTGTGGGAAGAGCCCTGCAGGACGGGTACCGTCAAAAAGTGAAGCTGGCCACCAAACTCCCTATTTGGAAGGTAGAACAGCAGTCGGATTTTTTCCGTTTCCTCGATATCCAGCTGCAGCGACTGGATACCGAGTATATCGATTTTTACCTCATCCATGCATTGGACGCAGAGCGCTGGGAGAAGACAAAGCGTCTTAGGATAATGGAGGCCGCTGAAAGGGCTCAGGCCGAAGGGCTGATCGGGCACATCGGATTTTCCTTCCACGATGAATATTCGGTTTTTGAACGGATTATAGATGAATACGAGGGCTGGGAATTTTGCCAGATTCAATACAATTTTATGGATACCGAGTATCAGGCCGGCCGCAAGGGGCTGCGTGAAGCCTCTGCGCGCGGGCTGGCCGTAATTGTGATGGAACCCTTAAAGGGCGGGCAAATTGCCGCCGAACCTCCCCAGACGGTGAAGCCGGTATTGAAACAGCTGGGTGCCGAAAGACGCACAAACGGTCATGTAGATCTGGCCTTAAAGTGGGTGTGGGATCACCCGGAGGTATCCCTGGTTCTCAGCGGTATGAGCAGCATGGAACAGGTACAGCAAAACATGGCAAGTGCGAATGAATCCGCAGCCAGTGCTTTCTCCACTGAAACCCACATTCTGTTTGAGCAGATGCGCGAAATGTACAACTCACTGCGCAAAGTAAACTGTACCGGTTGCGGGTATTGTACTCCCTGCCCCAGCGGCGTAAATATCCCCCGGATCCTACGTTTATACAATGATCTGTACATGTATGACGACCAGCAGCAGCCGCGGAGGGTGTACACCCACGTACTTGATGCCGAAGAGAGGGCCGACCAGTGCACCGAGTGCGGGGTCTGCGAGAAGGCCTGTCCCCAGCATATTTCAATCATTGAGTCGCTAAAAGCCGCACATGCGCTGCTCAGCGATTCTAAGCCGGCCGAGGAAGGCCGGTAAAATTTTCAAAAGGGAATATTTACTATGAAGAAAGATTGTTCACAAGAAAAAAACGCTCAGAACTGCAACTGTACGTATCCCTGCAGCCGAAAAGGTCTGTGCTGCGAGTGCATCACCTACCACCGCCGTATGGCCCAGCTTCCGGCCTGCTATTTTCCTGACGACATCGAGGCAGGATACGACCGCTCGGTAGAGAACTTTCTGCGGGTGCTGCAGGAGCGGGGCCCCGCCTTTCTGCGGGCTTAGAGGCCCACAACGCTCGGACATCCTCAGGAGGGCTTGGTACGAAGGGCCAGGGAGAGGGAGCTCAACAGCATCATAAGCCCCCCGACAATCAGGAAGCCCGCGGTAAAACTGACTACATCACCCATATAGCCTAGAAAGGCCGGAATCATGCCGGTTCCAATCAGAGCGGAAACTGGAAGCACCATCGACACGGCTACATTGCGTGATCGTGCCGGTCCGACGGTTGCTAAGGCCGCCAGGCCCGCCGGAAAATACAGGGCCCCGATGGTCGGCTGCAGGAAAACCGCAACCACCAAAAGGGGGCCTTTTAGTATTCCCATCAGCAGGATCGCAAGTCCTGCACCGCAGACAGTTGCCATCACAGTCCGGCGCACACCAATCCGGTCCATTACCAAGCCGGCCGTCAACAATCCAACAATCGGTAAGAAGCGGGATATTCCAAAAATCCGGTTGGCCGCTTGAAGTGAAAAACCCGCTTCACTAACCAGGAAAGTCGGCACCAGCAGGTATATCCCCTGGATGCTGGCCAGGCCTAAACCAAAAAAAAGAATCAAAATCCAAAAGTTCGGCTCCCGGAACAGGGGCAGTAAGGCTTTTAAAGTAGGAGCTTCTCCCTTAAAATTACCGGCTTTAATCAGCAGAAAAAAAAGCAGGCCAACAATCAGAACAATCCCGGAAAGGACAGCCAGTGTTCCCCTCCACGTTAAACTGGTCAGCATGAAGTTAGCATATAACGGAGCCATAACCATTCCAAAATGCGGACCAATCTCATGCAATGAAAGAGCCTTCTGCCAATCCCGCTTATGTATGAGTGCGGTGATAGTTGCAATTCCTGAGGGCGGATATAAACCGGAACCGGCACCCATTATGAATACACCCACCCGCATTACCTCTATAGAAGGAGCGGCAGCCATCACAGCCAGACCGGTGGACATCACCACACTGCAGAGTAAAATCGATCCTCGATGGGTCAGTTTTGATGAAACAAACCCAGACAGCAGCATCGAGATGCTGTATCCAACACTGATATACAGAAACAGCTGCGCCGCCGGTCCGTGACTTATGTCAAAACTGCTTTCCACTCTAATCAGCAGGGGTGAGAGAATTGACCTAGAGAGAATATTTGTAATAACAACCATTATTATCAGCAGTATAACCGGAATTCCCGCTTTGAAGCGAAGGCCGCCTTCCAACTCGCTCTGTTGCCCCTCTTGTGTATTCATGCAACTATAATACTGTCACATACACATTCTTACAACGGGAGAAGGTAATGCCGGAATTACCGGAAGTCCAAACAGTTGTTGATGACCTTCAGTCCGCCGGAGTTCATCCCCTGGAGAATAGCCGTCTGATCGAACAGCACAAAGCCAAAGAGCTGCTGCTGCAGATACGCACTGTCCTACAGCAGGGGCTTAAAAACCGGGGTACTTCACTGGGGGAGGGAGAGACTAATTATATATCAGGGGGAAAAAGAGGAGAGAACCGGGAAGCCCTGAGGGTGTATGGTTTGAAAGGCCGGCCCTGTCCCCGCTGTGGAACTCCATTAGAAAAAATCTATGTTGCCCAGCGGGGCAGTTACTTCTGTCCCCGCTGTCAAACCTGTTCTCAGCAGGAATTGCCGTGTTCTCAAGAATCAAGCTCAAAGTAAGTCCGACGGTCCCGTATAAACTCTCGTAAATCCATGGGAGCTACCCCGAAAATTTCAGATAGATTCTCATTTTGGTCAGCCCCCTTTCCAGCTTTCACCGCCCTATAGATGAGCGACATTACCAGAACAAAACCGAGGGGCTCTCCCTTCTTGAGTCGATACAGCATAAATGAAAGCAGCCCCGGTTTTTCATAACTGATAGTTCTGCCAAGCTCCTCAGAAAGAATCCGCGCCACATCATAATAGGAGTAATTATCCTCACCGGTAAGCTCATAGGCGGTATTGTAATGCTGGGGATTTCCAATACAACGGGCGGCTGCTCGGGCTATATCATCCACGGCTATAAAATTAGTTTCTCCCTCACCCGCTGGCACCAATAGACGGGACTCATAACGGATTTCCTCGCGATGGGCCGTTATGAGATTTTCCATAAAGAAACTCGGACGTAAAAAGGTATAGGGTATACCGCTTTTCATTATATAATGCTCGATTTTATAATGGGGTGTATACGGCCTGCTCTCCACACCCTGCAGTGAAAGAAAAAGGAGTTGCTGAATATTATTGCGCCGACAGAGATCAATAAAAGGAAAAATTAACGATTTCACCTTAGTGATCGAAGGGGGGCGCACCAGTACCACCACTTCAATACCTTCCAGAGCGGTTTCGTAAGTTCCAGGATCATCGAAGTCGAAGCGACGGACTCTAATTTCCGGGTCTTCAATCAGAAAATTAACTCGCTCAGGATTCCGAGCTCCCGTATAGATCTCTAAATCCGATCTGCCTCTTAGAGCCTTGTATACGGCGTATCCAAAATTACCGGTAATTCCAGTTATTAGTAAATTCATAAAGCTCGTCCCCCACTCAGGAAGATCATATATTCACAGCTATAAAAAGATCAAGTAGGTCCAGCACATCTAAAAAGTGCTGTGCCGCTATCTAAATTTTCCCAATATCCCTTCGATAATAACGCCCATCAAAGTATATGTTCTCTAATGCGGCATACGCCTGACGACAGGCTGAGGTTAAGTCCCTGTCCATTCCGGTAACTGATAACACCCGTCCTCCACTTGTATAAAGACGCCCAGCTCCACTCTCTTCATCCCTCTCCTGAGCACCGGCAATGAAAATTGAAGCGGCTATCGGGAGGTCTATCTGAATTGGTATTCCAGTTCTATATTCTCCAGGGTATCCCCCAGAGGCAACCACCACACTGCAGGCAGCCCCGTCATAACATCTCAATGGAACTTCATGGAGCTGCCCCAAGGCAAGATCATACAGAAGAGGAGCTAAGTCTTCCTCTAACATAGGAATGATAGCCTGTGTCTCCGGGTCGCCAAAACGAACATTATACTCAAGTAGATACACATCTTCTTCAGTCATCATTAAACCGAAATAGAGAACTCCGCGATAATCAAGGTTTTCCCTCTTCAGTCCTTCGATAGTCGGATGAAGAATCGATTCTTCGAACTTGCGCCGGTGTCTGTCGGTATAGAAGGGATTAGGTGAGATTGCCCCCATTCCACCGGTATTTAAACCGGTATCATGTTCACCGACTCGCTTATAGTCCATTGCAGAAATAAGCGGCAGTACCTGTGTTCCGTCAAGTAATACAATCATCGATACTTCACGACCCTTGATAAATTTCTCAATCAGCACTGTGTGGCCGCTCTCTCCAAGCACATCATCTATAAATAAGTCATGGAGCTGGGCGTGAGCTTCAGCCTTCGTTTTATGAATTGTAACCCCCTTGCCGGCGGCCAATCCATCCGCCTTCAATACAACCGGGTATTCTATCGCCTCTAGGTACTGAAGAGCCTCTTGAAACTCACTTTTGTGAAAGCAGCGATAACCGGCAGTTTTAACCCCGTGCCGCATCATAAAGTCCTTGGCAAAGGCTTTGCTTCCCTCTAAGGCTGCAGCAGTCTTCCCGGGACCAACGGTCGGTATACCGGCCTCTCGCAGTATGTCGGCCATTCCCATGACCAGGGGTCCTTCAGGGCCGATTACGGCTAGATCTACCTCATTATCAACCGCCAACTGCACCTGCTCTTGAAGCGAAGCAAGGGGGTAGTTTTTACACTTAGGAGTTCCCGCAGTGCCCCCGTTTCCGGGGGTACAGAGAATCTTTTCAACCCGCGGGCTTTGCCCAAGCTTCCAGCACAACGCATGTTCGCGCCCCCCACCGCCGACAACCATTACCCTCATAGCCAACCTCCTTCGACAGCTTCACTCCAAGAAGCGGCAGCCCGTGTGAGTGCAGCTGCCAATGCGGGTCCCTCAATCTTGCTCACCTTATGCTGCAGGCTTTCGGGAGTTTCATCCGGTGAAAGGAGAACTTTTCGCTGCAGAATTATGGGGCCGCTGTCGATACCCCGGGTTACCCAGTGCACCGTGCAGCCGCTCTCCTGCTCCTTTGCATCCACCACAGCCCGATGGACATGCATACCATACATACCCTTCCCCCCGAACTTGGGCAACAGGGCCGGATGTATATTCAAGATTCTCCCCTCATATGCTTCTAGTATACTCCCATCTAGAATAGATAAAAAGCCCGCCAGCACGATCAAATCCGCTCGCGGCCGAAGAAGATTAAGAAGCCGGTCGGAAAAAGTATCTGGATTCTGAAAACGATCTATGCAGAAGGTCGAAACCTTCTCCGCCCAGGGACTCTTCAATCCGGGGACATGAGGCCTATCGGCCACTATACAGCTTATCTCCATTTGAGCTTCCTGTGATTCCTGTGTTTGCCGAGCCGCCTCTAACAGGGATGGGACAAGACTTCCCCTCCCGGATATACACACTGCTACTCGAAGCATAACCCCTCCTGTCGAATTACCCTGCCGATTACCCCGGCGGTAATGCCTTCGGCCTCCACGCTTCGTACCACCCTTTCGCTCTGCTCAGGCGCCGCTGCACACACAAAGCCGATGCCCATATTAAAGGTATGGTACATCTCCTCCGGTTCAACCCCCAACTGCTCAAGAAATTCAAAGACCGGAGGCACATCCCAACTTCCCCGGCGAATACAGGGGCCAAGGGGAGATGCAGCGGAGCCCAACATTCGTGGAACATTCTCGTACAAGCCTCCCCCGGTGATATGTGCCATACCGTGCAGCAATCCTGCCTGAACCAAGGGCAGCACTGCTTCCGTATAGATACGGGTAGGAGTCAGGAGCTCGTCGATAAGCGGACGACCGTGAAAGTCCGTCTCTAAATCAATCTCATGGGCGCTGAGCAGCGCCCTTACCAGGGAAAACCCGTTACTGTGCAGCCCCGACGAGGCGAGCCCGATCAGTAGATCCCCCTCTTGGACCCGAGAACCGTCGATCAGCTCCGTGCGTTCGACAACTCCAACCGAAAAACCGGCAATATCAAAATCACCGCGACGATAGGTGCCGGGCATCTGGGCAGTCTCGCCTCCAACTAAGGCACAGCCCGCCTGTCGGCAGCCGTCGGCCACCCCCTCCACTACTTCGGAGAGCTTCTCGGAGGGGATATCCGCATAGGCCAGATAATCCAGGAAAAAGAGGGGCTTCGCGCCGAGGCACAAAATGTCATTCACACACATGGCCACACAATCAATGCCCACATTCTTAAAGCCCTGGACCTTTGTTGCCAAGTGCAGTTTTGTGCCGACCCCATCGGTTCCGGAGACTAAAACAGGGTTCCGATATTTTCCCAACTGATACAGGGCCCCGAAGCCGCCGAGCCCTGCGAGCACTCCTCCCTTTGAATCCTCGCTGTTGAGGGCATAGGTGGAGGAGGCGTACCCGCGAATTTTCTCGACCACATCGCGTCCCTTTTGCGCGTTTACTCCCGCATCACTGTATTTCATTGTGCCCCGCCTCCGTTTTATTCATCGGTCCATTCAATGTTCCATAGAGGGAACCAATCGGTGCTCCCACCGGGTACACCCCTGCAAAACAACCGGTACAGAACGAATCCTGGCCGCCTAGTGCCGCAGCGAGCCCCTCCCCGGACAAAAAGGCAAGTGAATCGGCTCCGATATGCAGACGTACCCGCTCCTCATCCCGGTGGCTGGAGATCAGCTCCTCGCGATAGGGTGTGTCGATACCGAAGTAGCAGGGATATGCCACCGGAGGAGAGGCAATCCGCACATGGACCTCTGCTGCGCCAACCTCACGGAGCCGGGCGATCAACATTTGCATAGTGGTACCGCGCACGATCGAGTCGTCTATCAACACCACCCGTTTTCCCCGGACCGCACCGGTAAGGGGGTTTAGTTTTACCCGGACCGTCCGTTCCCGGTCATCCATGGAGGGCTGGATAAAGGAGCGGCCGGCGTAGCGGTTTTTTATCAGTGCGATCCCGTAGGGAAATCCCGATTCCTCGGAAAAGCCGATCGCCGCGGGAATTCCCGAATCCGGGACCGCCGCTACAAAGTCGGCCGTTACCGGAGCCTCCCGGGCCAAAATTTTTCCCGACTTCCGCCGCATCTCGTAGACCGATTTTCCATCGACCACCGAATCGGGTCTGGCAAAGTATATGTACTCAAACGAACAGGTTTGGGTGCGGGTCTTTTCGCTGCCCTGCAGAGAGTGCAGTCCTTCCGGGTTGATCACCACAATCTCCCCCGGATCAACATCCCGCAGGAACTCAGCCCCCACCGCATCTAAGGCGCAGCTCTCAGAAGCCAGCAGGTATCCGTCTCCCAGGGTTCCAATGCAAAGGGGGCGAATTCCGTTTCGATCCCTGGCACCAATCATGGTATCACCTGTCATCACGATTAAGGCAAAGGAGCCCTGAACTGCCTGGGTAGCATCCCATACCGCTTCGGCCACTCCCTTCTTTACGGCAGAACGGGCGATCAGGTTCAAAATAACCTCTGAATCACTTTCGGTGCGAAAGACGTTTCCCGACTCCTCCAACAGCTCGCGAATAATGTCGGCATTCGTCAGGTTCCCGTTGTGGACTACCGAAAGGGGCCCCTGTTTGCTGTGTCCGGTTAAGGGTTGGGCGTTTACCAAAGTGCTGTTGCCGGCGGTAGAGTAACGGGTATGGCCAATTCCAATACTCCCGTCCAGCTTCTCAAGCTTTTCGGCGGTAAAGACCTCCGACACCAAGCCCATCCCCTTCTCTAATTTGAAGCTCGAAACCGATGGGGTCTTTCCTCTTGCCCCGGAAGATAGGGGAGCCTCCACCGCAGGTACGGCCTTGGCTGCCGCTGGGGTCCGGCTCCCACCGTTCGTTGCAATTCCGGCACTCTCCTGGCCGCGGTGCTGCAGGGCCAGGAGTCCATAGTAGAGGAGCCGGCCTATCAAAGGCCCCTCCTGCTCCCCGTCAGAGCTTGTGGGCGGGAACCAGACTCCGCAAACTCCGCACTCCTCATGGAGCTTGTCATCGGCCAGC
>JAWLDZ010000092.1:0-8464 GCA_041686355.1 Spirochaetaceae bacterium | reverse complement strand
AAGCAGCCAGTAGGCACTGTAGGCATTCCAGGAGGCGGGAGCGATTCCCTTTTCCTTTATCCGGCGTGCGCTCTTCTCAAAATCATCAAGGTCCCACTCTATAACTCCATCCGCCCGTGCAAACTCGGACAAAGACAAAAGGTCCGAACGATAAAACAAAACCTGAGCATCGAAGTAGAAGGGTACGGCCCATAGGCTCCCATCTAAGCTCAGAGCATCTAAACTCTTTTCAGCAAACTGATCGGTAGGAAATCGGACTATAGGCTGCAGGGCCCCTGCCGCGGTAAGGGCAGGGATATAATCCGATTGAATTAAAATTACATCGGGGGGCCGGCCCCCACCACGTAACACCGAAAGAAGCTTGGAGTCGCTTTTAGGAACTTCATTTACCTTTACATCAATATCATGAAGCTCGCCCCAACGCCTTATCTCCGCTTTAAGCGCCTCCACCCCTTCCCAGGAAATCCATACTTCTAATTTCTCTGATTCAACCTGCTCGGCGGATACACTGATTTTTTGTACCCCTTCAATCTGCAGATCCGCTTCACCAAACTGATTTTTCATGAAAAAATTTACGGACCCCCTCTCTCCAGGAAGTATATAACTGTGGTAGAGCGGAAGCACTTCGTCGTAGGTGCGTATACTGGTGGTATGTCCGGATTCAGAGGTAATGCTGATTTCTTTAAGAGAGCTGCAGACCGGCAGGAGTTCCTCAAGCACAACCGAAGTTTTTAACTCACCCGCAAGAGTCCTTTGCCGGGCAACTTCTTGTAGTTCCGAATTAAGAATCGTTTTGACTACTTTTCCGTTTACTTCTATTTCTATAGCGGACACTGAGGATGCAAGTAAAACAAGCCCAATTGCTAGAAGGTACTTATATAATTTTTTCTTCATGCGTCTTCCTTTCCAAACACGGGAGGGTTTATGTTTCCATGCAACCCCATCGGTCTAAAAACCATAGTTAATAGCCAAGCAACCATAACCACAGGTCTTAAGACTCGGAAGTTTTTTATGTCTGCCGCCACTCTAGGGCATAAGTAGTTTGAGGTCAAGTAATTTTTCTGCCACGTTAATGCACAAAAATGATTTGACAGTTGCCCTTAGCCGCTCTATGATTTAGAAGGATAAAAAAATGATTACCGTAAAGTTTTTTACTACATTAAGTGTGTTACTCCGGCAAAAGGAGTTACAGTTTGACATCACCTCTACTACTATACATCATATCCTCCAACTATGTGAAACGCGAACTTCAAAACCCTTTCTTCACAAACTACTTGATTCACAACAAAAAATTATCCCCGGTACGATTATCCTTCTGAACGGACACAACATCCTTCACCTCAACGGCCTGGATACAACGGCATACAACGGTGATACCCTTGCCTTGTTCCCGCCCGGAGGAGGAGGTTGAAATATAAATAGGAGGGCAAATATGGAAAAGGTTCTGTTGTTGCAGCCGGAGAGTTGCATCGACTGTCATTCGTGCGAACTTGCATGTTCGCTTAAACATGCGGGGGTGTTTAGTCGGACACTGTCCCGCATCGCGGTGTTTGAAACACCACTGAGGTTCTCGGTTCCCTTAACCTGTCTGCAATGTGATGAACCTGCATGTGCGGCGGTATGTGTTGTGAAGGCACTTACGAAGAACGAAGACACCGGTTTGGTGGAATATGATCAGAACAAATGTATTGGCTGCCGAATGTGCGTTTCAGCCTGTCCCTTCGGCAATATCACCTACGACCGCAGTACTAAAACAGTTCTCAAATGCGACCTTTGCGGAGGCGAACCGGAATGTGCACTTTTCTGCCCAACTGATGCTATTCAATATGTACCGGCGAACCAGGATACTCGAGCCCGTAAAGAAATGATGACTAGGCGATTTGAGACTGTGTTCAGTGAAGGAGGTGTCTCATGACTTACGGATGGACTGGACAAATTCTCAGAGTAAACCTCGCCACAGGTGAAATAAAAAAAGAAGCCCTTAACAAAGAGTGGGCCGCCGAATACCTAGGCGCTCGCGGACTCGGTACCCGCTATTTTATAGATGAAGTAAGTCCGAAGGTAGATGCCCTCGGCCCCGATAATCATCTCATTTTCGCCACAGGAGCTACCACCGGGTCGCTTGGAACGTCAACCGGCCGCTTCGAGGTAGTAACCAAGGGTCCGCTCACCGGTACCATCGCAGCTTCCAATGCAGGAGGCTTATTCGGTCCTGAACTCAAGTTTGCAGGGTACGACATGGTCATTTTTACCGGAGTGTCCAAAAAACCGGTCTACCTCTACATCAATGATGATCAGGTCGAACTCCGAAACGCGGAACATCTTTGGGGAAAAACCACCTATGAAACCACTGATACGGTTATTCAGGAAACCAACCCAGATGCAAAAGTAGCCTGCATAGGTCCCGGCGGAGAAAACATGGCCCGCATTGCCTGTATTATGAACGATAAAGACCGGGCAACCGGACGCTCAGGGGTGGGAGCCGTAATGGGTTCTAAGAAACTGAAAGCACTTGTTGTTCTCGGATCAGGTAGTGTAAAACCCGCCGACCCGGCCGGAATTCGCGAATCGGCGCTCCGCATCAGAAAGCAGCTTGCCGACCACCCGGTAACCGGAGAAGGACTGCCGACACTCGGTACTCCAATTCTGGTTAATATTATCAATCAGTCCGGAGCTTATCCTACCAGGAATTTTCAGGAAGCAGTGTTTGAGGGGGCGGAGGTTACCAGCGGCGAATACTTGCGCGAACACCAATTGGTAAAAAACAAAGGTTGTTTCGGCTGTACAATCGCCTGCGGCAGGGTTACCCGAAGTACGAAAAAGCCCTATGAATCCTACGGTGAAGGGCCGGAATACGAAACATCGTGGGCATTTGGTGCTCAATGCGGTGTTGACGATATGGAAGCCATCATTAAAGCCAACAATTTATGTAATCAGTACGGGATAGATACAATCTCCGCCGGTTCAACCGTCGGCTGTGCAATGGAGCTGTTTGAAAAGGGCTACCTCCCAGAAAAGGATGTAGGTATGCCGATTCCCTTCGGCAGTGCCGAGGCAATAGTAAAACTAACGGAGATGATGGGTAAGGCAGAAGGTTTCGGTAAAATAATGGCCCAGGGCAGTTACAGAATGGCCGAAAAATACGGGCATCCGGAGCTTTCGATGTCGGTTAAAAAACAGGAAATGCCCGCATACGACCCGCGGGGTATACAAGGCATGAGCCTTGAATACTCAACCAGTAACCGCGGAGGCTGCCATGTCCGGGGATACATGATTTCACCGGAAATACTTGGAGTACCGGAAAAACTGGACCCTCAGGAAATTAAAGACAAGGAAACCTGGTTGAAAATATTCCAGGACCTTACCGCGGCTGTAGATTCCGCCGGCATCTGCCTGTTTACCACTTTCGGTTTGGGCGGCAAAGAAATTGCCGAGCAGCTCAAAGCAATAACCGGCGTGGATTACGACGAAGAAAAAGTCATGAAGTGCGGCGAGCGTATTTATAACCTCGAACGGATGTTTAACTTCGAAGCCGGCCTCACAAAGGACGACGATGTTCTGCCGCCTCGGCTGCTAAATGATCCGATCCCGGCCGGCCCGATGAAGGGTAAAGTGGCCAGAGCACCGGAAATGCTGCCGAAGTACTATAAAGTACGCGGATGGAATGAAGACGGTGTTCCCAGCAAGGAAAAAATAAAAGAACTCGGCTTGACTTCAATTAAATTCATAAATAGTTGAGATTCTACTGTTACTCTCCGGGCCGGACTTGGTTCCAGCCCGGAGCTTATTCAGTTTCAATATAGAGTCCCGGCTTTTAAAGAGAAGAAAAATGAAAACAGAAACAATTAATCAACTGCTCTCAGCATATCGGGGAAACCCGGCTTTTATTATTCAAGCATTACAGGATATACAGAACAAATTCGGCTATATCTCTAAGGAAAACTTGAAAAAGGCCGCATCGGAATGCAATGTGCCCGTTTCCTATGCGTATTCAATTGCAACCTTTTATAAGTCCTTCTCGCTGAAAGAGAGAGGGCGCTACGTAATTAAACTCTGTGACGGAACCGCCTGCCACCTCAAACTTTCGGGGGAAATATTAGATGAACTGACAGAACAGCTCGGCATCGGAGCCGGCGATACAACCGAGGACATGCTCTTTAGTATTGAACTGGTAAACTGTTTGGGCGCCTGCGCAATGGCTCCCGTGGCCTCGATTAATGAGCAGCTGTATGGATATCTCTCCCGGACAAAAATCAGAAAGATAATTGAAGACCTGAAAAATCAGGCCCGGGAGGGGCGGCATGAGTAAGACTACACAAAAGGCGAAGGTGCGTTTTTTAATTTGTAACGACATCGGTTGCCGGGGAACCGGCAGTGAAGCACTGCTGCAGGAATTTGAGCGCCTCAAGGAAGACTGGTTTGAGGTTATCACTACCGGCTGTAAAGGCCTCTGCGCCCAGGGACCGGTGGTAGAAGTACTACCCGGTGAGATTATGTATTTTAAGGTTCAGGCGGAGGATGTCCCGAAGCTTATTGCACATACTAAAGAGGGGACTGTTCTTGAACCCCGCCTTTACCGCGACAGAGAAGCAAAAAAATCCTTCTCCCAAGCTGGGGAGATTCCCTTTTACAGCCGTCAAACACGGCTGGTACTTGGCGTAAACGGACAAATAGATCCCCTTTCTCTCGACGAATATAAGGAATTCGCCTCCGGATACCGGGGGCTTACCCGGGCTCTTACCATGGAGCCGACTAAAATAATAGAGGATATACAAGCGGCTGGGCTTCGCGGCAGAGGGGGCGGCGGGTTTTCAACAGGCAAAAAATGGAAGAGTGTAAGTGAAGAAGCTGAGCCGGTTCACTATATAATCTGTAATGGAGATGAAGGAGATCCGGGGGCCTTTATGGACCGCAGCATTATGCAGGGCTGTCCCTTTATGATCATCGAGGGTATGACCATCGGAGCCTATGCCGTTGGTGCGAACCGCGGTTTTATATATGTTCGTGATGAATATCCCATTGCAATAGATCACCTTCGTCAAGCCATTCACACCGCAAAAAATCAGGGTCTACTTGGAGAAAATATTCTGCAAAGCGGTTTTGACTTTGATATTGAAATAAAACGCGGAGCCGGCGCCTTTGTCTGTGGTGAATCATCGGCCTTAATGAGGTCTATAGAGGGGAAAATCGGCGAGCCGAATGAGAAATACATTCACGCATCCGAACGGGGGCTTTGGGAAAAGCCGACGGTACTAAATAATGTAGAGACCTTTGCAACTGTACCCTATATTCTTCGGGAGGGAGTTCGAAAGTTTCGCAGCATGGGAACAGAGGAGTCGCCCGGTACCAAAATATTCTCTCTGGTTGGAAAGATAAAGAATGCCGGACTAATAGAAGTGGAACTTGGAACCTCTATCTCTACTATTCTCTACGACATTGGCGGAGGAATAGTAAGGGAGCGCCCTTTTAAGGCAATCCAGACGGGAGGCCCTTCAGGAGGCTGCATCCCAGCGGAATATGTAGACACCCCTATCGATTTTGATTCACTTAGCGAACTCGGTTCTATGATGGGCTCCGGAGGGCTGATTATTATGGACGACCATGACTGTATGGTCGAAATAGCCCGCTATTATACCAATTTCCTGGTCGAGGAATCATGCGGGAAATGTACTCCCTGCCGGGAAGGGCTGCTGCAAATAGTGGAGATTCTTAACCGAATTACCTCCGGCCAAGGTCAAAGAGAAGATTTAGACACTCTGGAAGAGTTAGGTACATATGTGGCGGAAAGCAGCCTGTGCGGTCTGGGAAAAAGCGCAGCCAATCCGCTCCTCAGTACCCTGCGGTATTTTCGGGAAGAGTATTTAGACCATATCGACAATTCCCACTGCACCGCCGGAGTGTGCAAGGAACTTACCACTTTTAAAATAGACCGGAACAAATGCACCTCCTGCGGCCTCTGTGTAAAAGTGTGCCCGGTGGATGCAATCAAAGTGGTGGGTACACAGTACACTATCGAACAGGATTTATGCATCCGTTGCGGTGAATGCCGCACCGCATGCCGCTTCGAAGCAATCATCTGGTAAAGGGAATAAAAGATATGAACAAGGTACAAATTGAGATAAACGGAAGACCCCTAGAAACAGAGCGTGGGACAAGGCTTTTAGATGCCTGTACCAGTCTGGAGATCTATATCCCCACACTCTGTTATCATTCGGCCTTGCCGGGATATGCCGGGTGCCGGCTGTGTGTGGTAGAGCAGCATCGGAAGGGATGGTCCAAACTTGTTACCGCCTGTGAATACCCGCTTATGCACAGCGGAGAACGATTTTCCACGGATACCGAAAAGGTCTGGGACAGCCGTCTTAAATCCGCCGAGCTGCTGTTGGCCCGAGCTCCCCACGCAAAGGAGGTGCTTGAAGAAGTACTCGGCAGGACAATTCAATCGAGATTTGCCGAATTAGAGGTGGACAACAAAAAATGCATTTTGTGCGGACTATGTTACCGGCTCTGTCATGCCCAGGGGACGGCCGCAATCTACACCACCGGCAGGGGTGCCAATAAGGTGGTAAGCACACCCTTTCATGAAGCAAACGAGGCCTGCATCGGATGCGGCTCATGTGCGGCTATATGTCCTACCGGGGCAATTACGATGAAGGAGCCTCCCGGAAAGAGGGCTATCTGGAGGCAGCTCTTTACCCTGCAAAACTGTCCGGTATGCGGTACCCCCCATATAACCCAGCCTATGATTGAGTATATGCGGGAACGCACGGAGCTGTCTGAAGAGCTTATTCGTATGTGTCCCCCGTGCAGGTTAAAACACCTATCCTCCGGGATGAACATGGGAATGGCCGGAGCTCAGTATCAACGAGGTATGGCTACATAACAACCAGCCGCTTGCCGCCGTAATACACGCTTATTTTTCGGGTGGATTCTGAGAGGGCAATGGCCATTGCGTGGGTAACGGCGCTTATTCCCTGGGCTGAGGTATGTCTGGCACCGAGCCCCTGTTGTAGTTCCTCGGAGTTGGGAATACCGGCCAGGTAAGTTCCTGCCGAAATAAGGGTTCCGTCATCCCGGATGATAAAGGCACCATCAATTTTTGCATACTCCTTGAGGGTCTCTTCTAAGTTCGGGTCCAGGATGTTGCGGTCGGCTTCAGCCAAACCGGAGAAGGGGTTTGCAATCATTTGACGGCTGTATTTCCGGACATTTTCATAGTCCCCAAACACAAACAGGGTACCAATAGCATGGCCCTCCCGCCCTTCCGCCGAAAGCTCACCGACAATCTGAAGAATACGGGTCAGGATATGGTGGCTCAATTGAGGCACCCCCTCTTTCTGCGAAAAGAGAACCGGAAACCGGAACTTATCCTGCAGCGAAGTTACATGGATAGAGTCCAGATAAGCAGAGGAGACCGGCCCGGAGATATTAACGATAATATCGGCAGGACCGATTACCTCCTGTGATAACAGAAACAGCAGAACAAATTGTATATGGGATGTTCCGCGCACCCCCTTGAGGGGCGATATGGCTGTAGAAATACCGAGCTGAGTGCAGGCGGTATAGAGATCAAGCTTTTGAGTTACCACCAGTACATCGTGTCCTCTGATTATGTGATTGATATGCTCCGCTTCTTCAAAGGCATCCCCGTGCAGAACCACCCGCGCCCCCTTCAGATGTGAGGCAAGCTCCAATCCCTGCTGAAAAGTAAGTTCGGTGATATCCTGACCGTGGTAGAGATGCGTTGGTTTTCGTTCGGTGATAGGAGCGCTGATGCTGTTGTACAGCTCGAGCTCGGTAGAAGACTGCAGTAATCGTTCGTAAAGGATTCCGTCTTTCAGCTGGGATGCAATCTCACTCAAAACCTGCAGGTGGTCCTTTGGGCCTCCGACCATCAAAATAATCAAATGAACCGTGGCCTGCTTGTTAGGATCCCACTGAATTCCCCCATGACTAAGCCCGACGGCAATGAAGGTTGAATCAAGTTCTTCAATTACCACATGGGGAATTGCGATGCCCGAACCCATATGGGAGGTCATTTTTTCTTCCCGCTGCAGCACACGCTGCAAAAGCTCTTCCTCGCTCATAGAGGGATTTTCCGTATGCAGCCGCTGCACTAGGCTGCGCAGAGCGCCGTGCTTATCGGTGCTGTGTAAAATGACCGTAGACCGGGGGGTAATATAATGGGCTAAAAACATTATGAGCCTCCAATTGCAGCGATTCTAAATTTGGAAGTCTTTTGTCTTCCAAATTTAGAATTCGCATCAATTTCTTTGCAAATTTTCATATATCTCTACGTGTGGAGGCATTCTCATTTTGGATAGTGTAATTACACTATCCAAAATGAGAATAGCTGCTCCAATTGAATTATCACCACAGGCGCTTCAAAAATCAAGGCGTTTTCTTTCTGAACAGTAATCGAGTATTTTAAAATTTTCCTAACATTTATCAATGATTTCTACAG